>JBFHRB010000099.1:0-11458 GCA_041591915.1 Nitriliruptorales bacterium | reverse complement strand
GCCGAGTCCCTATCGCAACGCCTGACCATCGGACCACGCACATGCAGGACCGCACGCCCGAAGACCGGAGCGCGACCCTCGATCGGGGGTACCGCGCGGTCTTCCGCGACCAGGTTGGCCGTGCGGTCTGGGCCGCCGCCGCGGTCTCGCTGCTGGGTGACTACATCGGCCAGGGCGCCCTCTTCGTGCTCGCCTTCCAGCGCACGGGCGGTCGTGCCCTCGGGCCGGCGCTCATCTTCGCCGCCACGGCGCTGCCTGCCCTGTTCACGGGCATCCTCGGCGGGGGGCTCATCGACCGGGTGTCGCGGACCCGCGCGCTCGTCGCGAGCCACCTCGTGGGTGCGGCGGCGATCCTGCTGCCCTTCGTCATCGACGGCCTCGCCGGCGTGCTCGTCGCGGCCGCCCTGCTCGGCGTCGTCAAGGCCGCGACCGTCAGCACGCGCGCGGCCATCCTCTCGGAGGCCGTCAGCTCGGGCCTCCGCGGCCGCGTCATCGCCCTCATCTCCACCAACGACCAGGTCGGCCAGGTGCTCGGCTACCTCACCGGGGCCGGCCTCGCGGTCGGCATCGGCGCCGAGAGCGCCCTGCTCGCCGACTGTGCGACGTTCCTCATCGGCATCCTCATCATCGGGCGGCTGCGGCTTCCGACGCCGCAGGTCCGCGAGCACTACCACCCGCTCGGCGGGTTCACCGAGATCTTCCGCCACGAGCGCCTCCGCCGACTCGCCCCGGTGGTGTGGCTGAGCGCGATCCCCGCCGCGCTCCCCGAGACGCTCGCCAGCCGTGCGACGCTCGACAGCCCGGAGCTCACCGGCCTCGTCATGGCGAGCGGTCCGCTCGGGTTCGCCATCGCCACCTGGGTGGTCGGGCGATCGAGGCGCCTCACGTCGACGCGGTTCCAGATGGGCCACCTCGCGTGGCTGGCGCTCGCGCTCGGCTCGGCCGTGGCCGCGCCGAACGTCCTGTGGCTCGCGGTCGCGAACGCGTTGATCGGCTCGGGTGTCGCCTGGATGATCGGCCCGCAGGTCACGTTCGTCGAGACCGCCGACCCCGCGCGGATGGGGCAGGTGACCGGCACGATGGTCGCGACGCTCATCGTCGTGGAGGGTGTGGCGACGCCAGGCCTCGCCGCACTGGCAGACGGCATCGGCCTGGGAGCGGCCTACGCCGCCGCGAGCATCGCCGTGGCGACCCTCGTCGCAGGCTGGTTCGTGGCCGAGTTCCGCGCCTCGCGGCGCCCGGCCGACGTCGACGGCCTGGTCGTCGCGGCCTGAGCCCGTGCCGTGGGGACCGTCAGCGGATCAGGCCCAGCCGGAACCCGCGCGCGACCGCACCCGTCCGGTCCGGGACGTCGAGCTTCGACAGCAGGTTCTGCACGTGCGTCTTGACCGTGCGCGCGCTCAGGCTCAGCCGTTGCGCGACCTGGGCGTTGGTGAGGCCCTCGGCGAGGAGCTGGAGGACCTCGAGCTCGCGCGGGGTCAGCGAGGACGCGGGCGCGTCCGACGCCTCCGTGCGCCACGAGCCGGCGAGCTGCATCGCGACCTCGGGCGAGACGATCCGCTCGCCACGCGCCGTCGCGGCCACGCCCTCGCGGATGTCCTCTGCCGAGGCGGACGTCAGCAGGAAGCTGTCCACGCCGGCGATCACGGCCTCGCGCAGGTCGATCACGCTCGCGCCCTCGGCCACGACGAGCACGCGCAGGCCTGCGCTGAGGCCCTTGGCCGTGGCGATGACCCGGAAGGCCTCCGGGTCGTTCTCGCGGATCGCGACGACGAGCACGTCGGGCTCGTGGGCCGTCACGGCAGCGACCGCACGGTCGAGCGAGCAGACCTCGGCCGTGGCCACCTGGTCGGTGCCGCCGAGGATCGTGTCCAGGCCAGCGCGGACGATGGCACGGTCGTCGCAGGCGACGCACGTGGCGAGCTTCGTCGAAGCCGACGGTGCCGTCGTCTGGGTCATGCCGGTGGTCATGTCCACGGAGGGGTCCGGTCGTCGCTGGTCGCGCGGCGCGCCCGACCGCGCGCGGCGGAGACGCAGGGCGTATGGTCGCTGACGCTGCTGGACGCCCGCAGGCCCCGATGGGACGATTTCTCGGCCCCCGGCGCCATCCCAACGGACTAGTCACCTGATGAGATCTCGGGGGGCGTAGAGGGCTTGAACGGGCAGTAGGAGAGCCAAGGAGCGGTTCTGTGGCGGATCCAACCCGCGAAGAGGACGAGGTCTCCCTCAACGTGAGGCAGGTCCTCGCGGACATCGGTGCGGAGGAAGCGGTCGCGCAGCTCGAGGCCCGCTTCGAGGGCTTCGAGCAGGACATCGAGCGCCTCGAGGAGCGACGGCTCGACGCCGACAAGGCTCGCAGGGGCGAGCTGGACGTGATGCGAGCGCGCGTCGATGACGCGCTCGCCGTCGTCCGCGAGTCGGTCGAGGAGCAGCGCGAGGCCTGGGAGAAGCTCGAGGAGCGGCTCGCCAAGCTCGTGGCCGAGGCCGACGACACGTCCCAGGCCGCGCTGGCGGCCCTGCGTGACGAGCTGATGCCCCGGGTCGAGAAGGCCAACCGCAACACCGAGGAGGTCGGCGCCCGCCTGCGCGGGGAGGTCGAGGCCGTCTCGCAGGAGCTCGAGGCGCGCGCGGACACGATCACGCGGGCCATCGCCGAGCTGCGTGACGAGGCCGAGGGCAAGATCGACGACCTGCGCACCACCGTGGGCAACCAGGCGCAGGACCGCAGCGCCGCCCTCGCCGAGCTCGACCAGCGCCTCGCCAAGCGCCTGGACGAGGTCGAGAACCTCACCAACCGTCGCAGCGAGGAGATGTCGGACCGCATCGACTCGCTCCGACGGGAGCTCGATGCAGCAGCCGGGGAGCTTCGGGCAGGCATGAACCTGCGCGCCAAGGAGCTCGAGGACGCGCTCGCCGACGTCCACACGGAGCTGGCCCAGGCGATCGACGACCAGGGCGAGGCGGCCGGCGAGCTGGAACGGCGCTGGATCGAGGGCACGCGCGACATCGCCCGCCGGATCGAGGAGGTCACCGCGCGCGCCACTGACCTCATCCGGGCCGAGAAGGTCGAGCGGGAGGCGCACCAGCACGCGTACACCGGACGGCTCGACGAGTTCGGCCAGAAGCTCGACGAGCTCGAGGGCCGGGTCGGCAACGAGTCGACGCGACGTGTCACGGAGACCGACCAGGTCAAGCGGACGGTCGACGAGATCAACGGTCGCCTCGAGGTGCTCCAGAACCGCGTCGCCAACGTGGTCGCGGAGGTCGCGTCTGACCTGACCAACCGTGTGGCCGGTATCGCCGCCGAGGTCGAGGGCGTGCGCGAGACGAGCGTGAACCAGGAGCAGCGACTCGCCTCGCTCGACCACCTCACGCGCCGGGTCGGTGAGCTGGCGCAGCGACAGGAGGAGGTGGCGCGTTCGGCCGCCGACACGTCTGGACGCGAGGCCGTCGCACAGCTCGCCGAGGACGTCGCGTCGGCGCGCCGCGAGATCGCGGCGCTGTCGTCGCAGATCGCCAAGACCGACGCCCGCACCGACGAGGTCGCGACGCTGCTCGCCGCGCTGCAGGAGTCGCAGCGCGAGCAGACGAGCCTGCGCCAGGAGGTGCGCGAGCTCGCTGCGCGGACCAGCGAGATGGGCGCACAGCTGACCGAGACCGACAAGCTCGCGCGTGCGGCCGGCCAGGCCATCGCGAGCGCGGTGCGCAAGGCCCGGGCCGACAAGCCCGTGCAGCCGGCGGCCGCGCCGTCAACTGTCCCGCCCCAGGAGTCCGTCGGTCCGTCCGTGCCAGCGGCCGAGCGTGCGCCGCTGTTCCAGAACCGACAGAGCACGCTGCGGCGCGACGACTCCGGGCGACCCGTGGTGGGCCTCGAGTACTTCACCGAGGCGCGCGTCGGCGACGAGGACGACGACCAGGTCGCCCACGTGGCCGAGGTCGAGGTGCCGCCGCCAGCCTCACCGGAGCCCGCACAGGCCGCCGGACAGGGCCAGCCGAGTGATCTCGAGGCCGCGGCCGCGGAGGCGGCCGCAGCCGCCGCGCAGCCGGCCGAGCCGGGGGCCGCCGCCTCCGACGCGACGCAGCAGGCCTAGGTGGAGGGTCAGCGCGACCTCAGGACGCGCTGATGTCCTTCACCGTGACGTCGTAGGACCCTGCGGGGGCTTCGGCCTGGACGGTGTCGCCGGGCTTCGCCCCGAGGACGGCTCGGCCGAGGGGTGACTCGACCGACAGCACCTCGTGGTCGGGATGGCTGTCCTCGCGGCTGCCGACGAGGTAGGTCTCGAGGTCCCCGTCGATGTCGAGCGTCACGATGACACCGGGCGCGACCTCGTCGCCCCTGGGTGCCTCACCGATCTTCGCGTCCCGTAGGAGCACCTCGAGCTGGCGGATGCGGGCCTCCATCTTGCCCTGCTCCTCCTTGGCGCTGTGGTACTCCGCGTTCTCGCGCAGGTCGCCATGGGCACGTGCGACCTCGATCGCGGCGGTGGCCTCCCGACGGCCCTCGGTCTTGAGGTGGTCGAGTTCGGCGCTCAGCCGGTCGTAGGCCTCTTGGCTCAGCCAGGTCTCCGCCACGTCGCTCTCCTCCGGTCGATCGCTGCAGGCGCACGAGTGGTGGCGCCGATGCGGTGGGCGGGTCGAAAGATGACGTCCGGGCTGAACCCGGACGTGAGTGGGAGGCTACCGTGGGCCACTCATGCGCCGCTCGCCCGAGGACGTCCCCGACGACGCCACAAGCCGGGCCGCGCCAGCTCACGTCCGCGCCGAGGCCCTCCGCACGCCCGGGTGGTTCGGCGTCCTGGCGACGGCCTTCTGGGTCGCGCTCGGCTTCGGCCTCGTCGTGCCCGCGCTGCCGATCTTCGCCCGCGAGCTGGGCGCGAGCTACTCGGCCACCTCGGCCGTCGTCGCCGTCTTCGCCGGCATCCGGCTTCTCTCGTCCACCCCCGCCGGCGCGGCGGTCGACCGCGTGGGCGCACGCGTCGTCGTCGTCGCCGGCCTGGTCGTCGTCGCGATCTCGTCCGCGCTGACCGCGGACGCGGGGTCGCTCGGCGCCCTCATCGGCCTTCGGGGGATGGGCGGCGTCGGGTCGGCCATGTTCACGGTCGGCCTCGGCCAGCACATCGTCCTGACCATCCCGAGAGCGCAGCGCGGCCGCGCGAACGGGATGCTGCAGGGCGCGTTCCTGCTCGGCGGGGCCTCGGGGCCGGCCGTCGGCGGCGTCGTGATCGACGTCCTCGGCGTGCGGGCCCCGTTCGTCATCTACGCGGTCGCGCTGCTGGTCTCGGCCGGCATCGCCTGGCGGTTCCTCAAGGACGCCGAACGTCCGCCCGGTGGCAGGCCCACCGGCCACGTGAGCGCCGCCGCATTGCGCGAGGTCCTGCGCGACCCCGCACTCTGGGCAGCGCTGACCATGGCGCTCGCGCTGAACTGGGCGACCCAGGGCCTGCGATTCTTCTCGATCCCGGTCTTCAGCGAGGAGGTCCTCGGCCTGTCCGGGAGCCGCATCGGCCTCGCGCTCACGGTCGCGGCCGTCGCGCACGGCATCGTGCTGTGGCCCGCGGCGCGCCTGATGGACTCGCGCGGTCGACGGCTGAACGCCCGTGTCGGCATGGCCCTGTACGCCGTCGCGGTCTTCGGCCTCACGACCGTGACGGGCTTCGACGGCCTCGTTGCCTGGATGCTCCTGCAGGGCATCGCGACGGGTGTCGGCTCGTCCGTTCCGTCCGCCGTGGTCGGCGACATCGCGCCACCGGACGCGGCGGGCCGGACCGTCGGCGTCCTCGGGGTGGCTCGGGACGTGGGTGCGGTCGTCGGCGTCCAGGCATCCGGGATGCTGACGGACGCGTACGGGTTCGGGCCGTCCTTCGCGGTCGCCGGTGCGCTGCTCGTCATCGCCTTCATCGCGTCGCTGACGCTGCGGGAGACGCTGCACCACGCGGGTGCCGCCCCGGCCAGCGGGCCCGCCTGACCGCCGACAGGCGAGCGGTAGAGTCGGACGCGATGGGTGTCCTGGATGTCGCGTACCGCGTCTACGAGCGTCGTCTGGCCGACGAGATCTCGGCCGCGCCGCTGCCTCGCCACGTCGGCGTCATCCTCGACGGCAACCGCCGGTTCGCCGAGGAGCGCGGGATGTCGCGCGCCGCCGAGGGCCATCGGGCCGGCGCCGAGAAGATCGACGAGCTGCTCGACTGGTGCTGGGAGCTCGACATCCCCTACGTCACCCTGTGGCTGCTCTCGACCGACAACCTCGCCCGTGACGACGACGAGGTCGCCGAGCTGCTGGCGATCATCGAGGACACCGTCACGCGGATCGCCGAGCACCCCAAGACGGTGGAGCGAGGCCTCAAGGTGACGGCCGTCGGCGCGCTCGACCTCCTCCCGGACGCGACCCGCGAGGCGCTGAAGGCCGCCGAGGAGGCGACCGCCGACCACGACACGTTCTTCCTCCAGGTGGCCGTCGGCTACGGGGGGCGGCAGGAGATCACGGACGCGCTGCGATCCCTGCTGCTCGAGCGGGCGGAGGCCGGTGAGTCGCTCGCCGACGTCGCCGCGCGGCTCCAGCCCGAGCACATCGGCGACCACCTGTACACGACCGGGTTCCCCGAGCCAGACCTCATCATCCGCACGTCCGGCGAGCTCCGGCTCAGCGGCTTCCTGCTGTGGCAGTCGGCCCACAGCGAGTTCTACTTCTGCGACCCGTACTGGCCGGAGTTCCGGCGCATCGACTTCCTGCGTGCGCTTCGCGACTACCAGAAGCGCTCTCGACGCTTCGGTCGCTAGCGACCCGCGCGGCGTCGAGCCTCCTCGGTCACAGTGAGGGGCGGGGGTACGTTCGTCGGGCCATGCCCGCGACTGAGAACGGACCACCAGGGAGACCGAGCCTCGTGCCAGACATCCGTGACGTCCATCCGCCCACCGCAGCCACCACGACCGCCGACCCGACCTCGGATCAGCTGGAGTCGCTGGCAACCACGAAGAACGAAGCCGCCCTCGGGGCGGCTTCCGCCGTTCTGGAGCCCGATGTCGTGACCGAGGTGTCACCGGACGACCTGCCGGTGCTGACCGCGACGTACGTGCTCGACACCTGTGTCCTGCTGGCGGACCCGAACTGCCTGTACCGCTTCGCCGAGCACGATGTCGTGATCCCGCTGGTCGTGGTCGAGGAGCTCGACAAGCAGAAGACGCGGATGGACGAGGTCGGCGCGAACGCCCGCCACGCCGTCCGGGTCCTCGAGGAGCTCCGGGCGACCAACGGCGGGACGCTCACGGACGCCGCGGACCTCCCGACCGGCGGCCGCGTGTGGGTCGAGACGAACTTCGTCGACGTGGAGCTGCCGCCCTACCTCGACGCGCAGAAGCCCGACCACCGGATCCTGGCCACGGCGCTCGGGCTGCACGGTGTCCTCGTCACCAAGGACGTCGCGCTGCGGCTGAAGGGCGCGAGCCTCGGCGTCGCCGTGCAGGACTACCGCGGCGACACCGAGCGGGTCCACGCGCCCTACGACGGCGTCACGGACCTGCAGGTCGCGGTCGAGGACCTCGACACGTTCCACCGGGAGGGCCAGGTGACGCTCGAGGACGAGGAGCCGCTCCTCGTCAACGAGTCGGCCGTGCTGCACGCCGGCCCATCAGCGGGTGGCCTCGGCCGTGTCGTCGAGTCGGAGCCGCTGCGGATCCGCAAGGTGAGCCACCGCTCGACCTTCGGCATCCACCCCCGCGACGCGCGACAGACGCTGGCGCTCGACCTGCTGATGGACCCCGAGGTCCCGTGTGTCTCGATGATGGGCATGGCCGGCACGGGCAAGACCTTCATGGCCCTCGCTGGCGGCCTCGAGCAGCTCCTGGAGCTGAACCGGTACCGCCGGGTCTCGGTGTACCGGCCGCTGGTCGCGGTGGGCCGCCAGGAGGTCGGGTACCTCCCGGGCGACCTCGACGAGAAGCTCGCGCCATGGATGAGCGCGGTGTACGACAACCTCTACGCCCTGTTCCGGCGCGACAGCGGCGGGCACTGGAACGGCCACCGCTCGGCGACCCAGGCCGTGCAGGGCCTGCTCGACCGCGGCCAGCTCGAGATGGCCGCCATCACCTACCTGCGCGGACGGTCGATCACGGACGAGTACGTGATCATCGACGAGGCCCAGAACCTCGAGCTCTCGACGCTGAAGGTCATCCTGACCCGGATCGGGGAGGGCTCGAAGATCGTCTTCTGTGGCGACCTCGGCCAGATCGACAACCCCTACATCTCGCCGTACGGCGGGATGGCCGCGCTGATCGAGCGGATGAAGGGCAACCCGCTGTTCGGCCACATCGAGCTCGAGAAGGGCCAGCGCAGCCCGCTGGCCGAGATCGCGGCCACCGCGCTGTGACGCACGGGCTCGACTGCCGGCGCAACGAGCCCGAGGAGGCCCCGCCTCCTCGGGACCCGCGCCGCATGTGCTGGTCGACGCCGGGGGGCGGCCACGTGCGGGGCGGACTGTCTGGGCGCTGGGGCTTCCGCGAGCGACCGCGGCGGCCGCACGCTGGCTGGTGCCACGTCGGGATCTGGCGCTAGGCCCTCTCACCCACGGTGCCTGTCGAGGTCGTGGCTCGTGCGCGGTCAACGTCCGGCGCGGACGCGCGCCTTGACTTTGAGTGAGCGCTCACTCAGAATCGCACGCCTCCCCTGAGTGAGTGCTCACTCACGCCCCCTCCACGTCCGACGAGGTCCGGTCCTGCCCACCCGCGACGACATCGTCCATGCCGCGCTCGAGGTGATCCACGAGCGCGGGATCGAGGGTGCGACGACGCGCGAGATCGCTCGTGTCGCGGGGTGCTCGGAGGGTTCGATCTACAACCACTTCGACGACAAGGAGACGTTGCTCCTCGAAGCGACGCGGTCCGTCGCGCCGGAGTTCGTCCTCCATGCCCGCGCGCTCGCCGGCCGGGTCGGTGAGGGAACCGTCGAGGCGACCCTGCACGAGACGATGCGCCTCGCCCTCGAGTTCTACGAGCGGGTGGTGCCCACCGTCGCGGTCACGCTGGGGGACGAGGAGCGCCGCCGCAAGCACCGGGAGATGCTCGAACGTGACGGCCGGGGACCTCTCGTCCTCATCGACGCCATCGCGGCGTACGTCGCCGGCGAGCAGGAGCTCGGGCGCATCCACGGTGACGCCGACCCTCGAACGGTCGCGATGACCCTCATCGGCTCCGCCCTCAACCACGCGCTGCTCCGGTTCGGCCTCGGAGACGACGCCGTTCCCTACACGCCTCGAACCTTCGCCCGCCGCTTCGTCTCCACGCTGCTCGCCGGGCTCGCCCCGAAAGGGACCTGACCATGCCAACCGTCGAAGTCCGTGACCTCGTGAAGGTCTATCAGGGCGGTGTGCGAGCCGTTGACGGCATCTCACTGTCCGTCGAGGAGGGTGAGGTCTTCGGCTTCCTCGGCCCCAACGGCGCCGGCAAGACCACCACGGTTCGCATCCTCACCACCCTGCTGAGCCTGACCGAGGGCGAGGCCTATGTGGCCGGCCACGACGTCACCAGGCACCCCGACGCCGTGCGCAACGCCATCGGCGTCGCGCTGCAGGAGGCCGGGATCGACGCGCTGCAGACCGGCCGCGAGTTCCTCCAGCTGCAGTCGCGCCTCTACGCCATCGCTGACCCGGTGGCCCGCGCGGACGAGCTCCTCGAGGTCGTCGGCCTGACGGACGCCGCCGAGCGCCGGATCGGCAGCTACTCGGGGGGCATGAAGCGCCGCCTCGACGTCGCCGCTGCGCTCGTCCACCGCCCACGCATCCTCTTCCTCGACGAGCCGACCACGGGCCTCGATCCGGCGTCGCGCAACCAGGTCTGGGCCGAGGTCCGGCGACTCAACGAGTCCGGCACCACGATCTTCCTCACCACGCAGTACCTCGAGGAGGCCGATGCGCTCTGCGACCGGCTCGCGATCATCGACGGTGGTCGGATCGTCGCCGAGGGCACGCCGGACGAGTTGAAGTCCGGCATCGCCGAGGACGTCATCCACGTCACGCTCTCCGACGGCCGCGAGGACGAGGCGTTCGCGATGCTCGACGCCGCCGAGAGCGTCGTGCGCGTGCAGCGCAGCGGCCGGCAGCTCGATGCCTACGTCAAGAACGGCGCCGCGGCCGTGCCGCGGTTCGTGCGTGCCTTCGACGAGGCCGGACTCGAGCTCGCCGAGATCAGCCTGCGGCGCCCGACGCTGGACGACGTCTTCCTGCGCGCGACCGGGCACCGACTCGAGGGTGCTGACGCGGCACCGCAGGCCGAACCTGAACTCGCAGGTGCTGGCTCGCGCCGCCGCCGGAGGGGCTGAACATGGCTGCTGTCACGACCACGACCTCGGCGACCGCCCAGCGTTCGTTCATCACCCATGAGCTCGTGCCGCTGTACCTGCGCAACCTGCGTGCCTGGCTCCGGGTCCCGTCGTCGGTGCTGCCTCCCTTGTTCGTCCCCGTGTTCTTCCTCGTCGTCAACACGAGTGCCCTCGGAGACATCACCCGGCTGCCGGTGTTCGACACGCAGGACTACGTCGCGTTCTTCCTCCCCGTGTCGTTGCTCATGACGGTGGCCAGCGCCGGGTCGGGATCGGGCATCTCGCTGGTCAACGACATCACGACCGGCTACTTCGACAAGCTGCTGCTCGCGCCGATCTCGCGCACGACGCTGCTGGTCTCACGGCTCGCGATGGACGGGACCCGCGCAGCCCTGCAGGCGCTCATCGTGCTCATCACGGGCCTCCTGATCGGCGCCGAGATCCAGACCGGCATCCTCGGCGGGCTCTTCCTCATCGTGATGGCGTTCTTCTTCGGCCTGGCCTACGCCGGGATCAGCAACATCATCGCCCTGCGCACGGGCTCGGCCGAGGCGACACAGGCATCGTTCATCCTCTTCTTCCCGCTGGTGTTCCTGGCGCCGACGTTCGTCCCCCTCGAGTTCCTGCCGGGCTGGCTCGAGACCGTCGCCAGCATCAACCCGATCACCTACGTGATCGAGGGCATGCGCGCGCTGACCACGTCGCACTTCGACTGGGCAGCCCTCGGCAGGGCGTGGGCGGCGATCATCGGGCTGGGGCTCGTGACGCTGACCTCGGCCTTCCGGGCGCTCAAGGCGCGCGCCAACCAGTGACGACCTGAGGACGCGAGGCCGGGGGACCTACCCTCCCGCGCGCCCGCCGAGCCAGGAGCCCGCGTGCCCACGAGCCCCGTCGACGTCCGCGACCACGCCTGCGAGCACGGTCGCATCCGCATCGTCCAGATGCACCGCCCCGAGGCGCGCAACGCGATGGACACGGCGATGCTCGTGGGCCTCCTCGACGCGCTGCACGATGCGGATACCGACGCCGGGCTGCGTGGGCTCTTGCTGACCGGCGATGAGGTGGTCTTCTCGGCCGGGGCCGATGTCCGCGAGGAGCACGACCCGGTCCGCCGCATGGAGCTCTTCGCCGAGTTCTACGCGTACCTCT
>JBFHRB010000098.1:0-11509 GCA_041591915.1 Nitriliruptorales bacterium | reverse complement strand
CCCGCCTCCTCCTGGGGGAGGCAGACCTCGACCCAGAGGCCGTCCGGGTCGCGGAAGGTCACGCTCCGCATCCGCCCGAAGTCGCTCACCGTGCCGTCGGTCAGCCCGCGCTCGACGAGTCGGCCGACGATCGCGTCGAAGGCCTCCTCGTCCCCCACGCGGAGGCCGAAGTGGTCGATGCGCCCGCGTCGGAAGATCGGGTCGTCGCCCCACGCCTCGCGACTGAAGTCGACCTCGAACGGGTGCAGCGTCACGCTGCCGACGCGGAGCACGCGCATCCGGACGGGCCCGGAGTCCTCGCGGTACTCCTCGACGGCGCCGAACAGCTCGCCGTAGAACTCGCAGAAGCGCTCGAGGTCCTGGGTCAGGACCGCGATGTGGTCGAAACCGGTCACCTGCACGTCGATCCCCCATGTCGTTATCGTCAGGGTGCCTTACTAGAAAGTAAGGAAACCTGACGGTATGGTCAAGGGGTGGCAGGATCAGTCGTCGGGGAGCGCACAGTGCCGCGCGCGAGGAAGTCCGACGGGCCGCCGGGTCCGCCTCCCATCCTGTCGTTGCTCACCGAGGCCGCGCGCGTGTACGGGCAGGTGCTGGTGGACCACATGGCGGCGAACGGCGTGGACCACTCGTTCGCCCAGTCCCGCCTCATGGGCTCGGTGCCGGGGGAGGGGATCCGCCTCACCGACCTCGCCGATCGCCTCGGTGTCACGAAGCAGTCCTGTGGGCAGATGGTCGACGACCTCGTCGCCGACGGCTACCTCGTACGCCGGCCCGATCCCGCCGACGGACGAGCGAAGCTCATCTTCTTCGGGCCCGAGGGGGACCGGAGCCTGCCACAGGCATGGGCGGCGCTCCACGCCGTCGAGGACGAGCTCGCCCGCGTCATCGGCCGAGATGCCCTCGAGGCGATGCGCGGCTGGCTGGCAGCCGCCATCGCCGCGGGTGCGAGCGGGGACGGAGCGGGCTGACCGTCCCGGAGATCGGCGTCCGTAAGCCCCTGTGTCGACGGGTGTCGCGGGCGGATGCTCATGGAGGTTCGGGCACCGAGCGCCGGGCTGAGCGCGCACGCACACGGAGGAACCGCCATGACCACCGTCGCCGAGGCAGCCAGCGACTTCCTCACCCAGAAGCGCATCGCCGTGACGGGCGTCTCGCGGACCTCCGGAGGGGCCCACGGCGGCAACGTCGTGTACGGCCGCCTCCGCGAACGCGGCTACGAGGTCTTCGCGGTCAACCCCAACGCCGACGAGGTCGAGGGCACCCGCTGCTACCACTCGCTGCGCGCGATCCCGGTCGAGGTGGACGCCGTGGTCATCGCGGCGCCTCCGGAGACCGCGCTGACGACGGTCCGTGACGCCGAGTCGCTCGGCATCAGCCGGATCTGGATGCATCACGGCATCGGGAAGGGCTCGGTCTCCGACGAGGCCACGAAGTACGGCCGCGACCACGGCATGACCGTCATCGACGGCGGCTGCCCGCTGATGTTCCACCCGACCTCCGATGGAGCGCACCGCTTCGTGATCAAGGGGTTCTGCCGGCTGACGGGCGCGCTGCCGAAGAAGGTCTGACCGCTCTCCGTCTCAGCGACGTTCACGAACGACGGTCGCGATGTCGAGTCGGCGCAGCGCACGCAGTCCCGGCCACTGGCTCACGAACGCGACGACGAGGATCGCCACGGTCGAGCCGACGAGCGTGAGCGGCTCGATCACCAGCGCGAGGTCGAACTGGTCGGTCGAGTAGCTCTCGAGCATCGCGCTCGCCCCGACCAGGCCGACGAGCAGGCCGGGCACGATCCCGAGGACCGTGGTGAGCAGGTTCTCGGCGGTGATCAGCCGCGAGATCGTGCGCAGCTGCACGCCCTCGGCACGCAGCGTCGCCACCTCGCGCGAGCGCTCGAGGATGTTGACCGACATCGTGGTGAAGATCATCGCGAACGCCATGAGGCCACCGAGGGCGAGCATGCCGCCGACGAAGCCGTAGAAGAGGCCCGTGAAGTCGTCGAACAGGGCCTGGAACGCCTGGGCGTCCTCGTAGGCAGCGACCTCGGGGAGCTCGACGATGGCGCGGCGGATCGCGGCGCGGTCGGCGTCGTCGTCGAACAGCAGGTACGCGGAGGTGGTCGGGGCGCGACCGCCGGCGAGGGCGTCGAGGGCATCCAGCGACACGTACGCGAACGTGCCGAGCGGCTCGTCCACCAGCCCGACGAGCTGGGTCTGCACTGCGAACCCGCCGATGGCCGACTCGACCCGCAGCGGGTCGCCGACCTCGACGCCGAGCACGTCGGTGATCGCCTTGCCGACCAGCAGTCCGTCGTCGGGGAGCCGGAGTTCGGTGCCATCGGGGGCGACGAAGCCGTGCATGCGCGTGTCGGGCTCGAGCGCGATCAGCAGCGTCCCGTACGTCGCCTCGTCGGTGGCGAGGCCGACCGGGGCGCTGACCGAGCGCTCGACCACGGCCACGCCGTCGACGGCGGCGAGCGCCGCGAGGGCCTCGTCGGATACGGGCGCGACGAAGTCGACGCGCGCATCCTGCAACTGCACGACGTCGAACTGCTTCGCGAGCAGCGCGTTCATCGTGTCGATCATCCCCCACGACACGAGCACGAGCAGTAGCGACAGCGTCACGCCGATGATCGTGTAGGCGGTGCGGCGGCGGTTGCGCCCGATCCCGCGCAGTACGAGCAGCCACCGGGCCGGGAGGCGACGCAGCGGCGGGACGAGGCGTTCGAGGATGCTGCGGCGGCCGCCGGTCGCCGGCACGATCGGCCGCATCGCCTCGGCCGGAGGGATGCGGGAGGCCAGCAGCGCCGGCGCGAGTGCGGCCACGACGCCGGCGGCCATCCCGAACACGATGCCGCCGAGGGCCGTCGCGGGGCGCCAGGCCACGACCGCGGCCTCGGGCGGCAGGCTGAGGAACCCGGTGTAGAAACGGGTCATGCCGCGTGCGGCGGGGATGCCGAGCAGGACCCCGCCCACCCCGCCGAGCGTGCCGGCCGTCACGCCGTAGGCGAGGTAGTGGCCGAGGACGTGCCGCCGGCGCACGCCGCTGGCGACGAGCATCCCGATGATGTCGCGCTCCGACTGCACGCGTCGGGTGAGCAGCACGTAGGTCGCCATCGCGGCGGCGCCCAGGAACAGGATCGGGAAGCTCGTGGCCATCTGGCTGAAGCCGTCGACGTCCTCCTGCAGCACGCTGTTGGAGGGCTGGTCGGCCCACGTGCTCACGCTGGTCGCCCCGCTCGCGAGGGCGACGTCGGTCAGCCGGTCGTCGAGCGCGGGCGTCGCGGCGTCGGCCGTGTAGCGGACGAGCGCCTGGTTCGGCGCCGCGCCCGTGAGTGACTCGGCCACGCCGGCGGCGGCGAAGACGACGCCGAAGTCGTCGGGGAGGGTGATGACCTCGTGCCGGCTGCGCGCGGGCCACAGGTACTCGACGGATGCGACGGTGCCGGTGACCTCGACCCGGGTCCAGCCGTCGGGGCCGAGGACCTCCAGCCCGGCGCCGGGCGACAGCCCGAAGTGGTCGGCCATGTGCTGCTCGACCACGACCTCGCCGGCGCCCGGCAGCGTTCCATCCACGAGCAGCAGCTCGGCGAGCGCCTCGCCGCTCGCGAGCGTGGTGAGCCCGACGACCCGGCCACGGAGCTTGTCGGGGCCGACCCGCAGCGGGGTGTCGGCCTGCACACGCACACCGGCCGCCTCGACCCCGGCCGTCCCCGCAGCCGCCCGGGCGACCGCCTCGACGTCTCCGCCGGTGACGTAGAGGTCGGCGCCGTGCACCGTGTCGAACAGCCCGCGATAGGAGGCGTCGAGGTTGCGGTAGGCGTCGTAGCTCGCGGCGTAGAGCAGGACGCCGAGCAGCATGGTCACCGTGATGGCCGCGAACTGCGGCCACTGCGTGCGGATGTCCCGGCGCACCTTCGTCCGCAGGGCCCGCGGGGCGCCGCGCGGGACGTCCCGTCCGACCGTCGCTGGCCCGACGGTGGGCACGGGGCGGGTGGTCGTGCTCACCACTCGACCTCGCTCGCGTCGACGGGGTTCTCGACCCGGCGGTCCTCGACGATCCGCCCCGACCGCAGCCGCACGACGTGGTCGGCCATCGCGGCGATCGGCTGGTTGTGCGTCACGATGACGACGGTGTGTCCGTCCTCGCGGGCGAGCCGCTGCAGCAGCACGAGGATCGGCCGTCCGGTCTCGAGGTCGAGTGCGCCGGTCGGCTCGTCGCACAGCAGCAACGGCGGCCGCTTGCTGACGGCCCGGGCGATCGCGACGCGCTGCTGCTCACCGCCGGAGAGCTGGCCCGGGAAGTGGTCCGCTCGATCGGTCAGGCCCACCTCTCCGAGCGCCCACGCGACGGCCTCGCCGTCCCGCGATGTCAGCTCGGCGATCAGCTCGACGTTCTCTCGCGCGGTCAGCGTCGGCACGAGGTTGAAGAACTGGAACACGAAGCCGACGGCCTCGCGTCGCACGTCGGTCAAGTCCTCCCCGTCGAGGTCGGTGATGTCGACGTCGCCGACGACGACGCGGCCGGCGGTGGGGCGGTCGATCCCGCCCATGACGTTGAGGAGGGTGGTCTTCCCGGATCCCGAAGGGCCGAGGATCACGGCGATCTCGCCCTCCTCGATCGTCAGCTCGACGTCGCGGAGCGCGTGGATGGCGGTCGGCCCCTCGCCGTAGGTGCGATCGACCTGGGTCAGTCGGGCGACGACGGTGCGCGTGGAAACAGGCACGACGACTCCTGCCCTCGACCGCTCAAGCGTCCCCCGGTGGCGGTCACGGCACAACGGCCGAGGGTCCCGGCCACGTCCGGGCGGTCGGCGTCAGCCGGCGGCGCGCTGGCCCGGGTCGGCTGCGGCCGCCGCGGTCCCCGCGTCCGCGTAGAGCTCGACGAAGCGTCGGAGGATCGCCGGGGGATGGGTGACAGTGCTGGCTTGAGCGCGTGACCTCAGCGTGTCGGCCTCGCTCGGGTCGAAGTAGCCGGCGTGCTTGTAGACCTCGATCCGGGTCTCGATGCCGTCAAGGTCGAGCTCGGGGTGGAACTGCGTCGCGTACACGTTGCGCTTGATGCGGAAGGCCTGGACGGGACAGGTGGCCGAGTAGGCCAGGTTCACGGCGTGGGAGGGGAGCTCGGAGATCGCCTCCTTGTGCCCGAGGAAGACCTCGAACGTCTCGGGAAGCCCACCGAGCAGGGGGTCGGCGATGCCGGCCTCGGTGAGGTGGATCGTCATCGGGCCGACCGGCTCGGAGTAGGTGCGGTCCACGACCGCGCCCTGGTGGGTGCCGAGCGTGCCGATCCCGTAGCACGCGCCGAGGAACGGGAAGTCGCGCGCAACGACCTGGTCGAGCAGTCCGTGGATCTCCGCCTCGACGCGGACCTGCGTGTCCGACTTCTCCACGTCCGAGCAGTTGAACGGCCCGCCGCCGACGATGATCCCCGAGTAGTCGTCGAGGTCGAGGGGGCCGAGGGGGCCCTGCTCCAGGCGCACGCGCCGCAGGTGCTGTTCGTCGAGCCCCGAGAAACGCAGCATCGCGTCGTACTCGGAGTCGGCGGCGAGGTCGACACTCCGCGTGGCGAGGAGGATGAACGGCTTCATGGGTCGGGAAGCGTACGGGGCGGACCCTCGCGGACGCCATCGGAGCGCCGATCTGAACGAGAGGTCGCCGGCGAGGACGGTGTGTCCGAGCCCATCGACACGAGGCGTCCTCGTCGGCACTATCCAAGGGGACGCCGAGGGGGGCAGACGTGTCGGGCGAGGACCAGGCGAAGCCAGCGGCGGCCACGCTCCCGGAGGGCGGGGTGCCACGGTCGGCGCGGATCCTCGGGGTGCTCGGCCGCCTCGCATTCTGGACCGTGGGGACGGTGCTCGGCTTCTACTTCGGTCTCTTCTCCTTCATGCTGTCCGCCCACGCCTTCGCCGGCGGCTGTCAGTTCGACGTCTGCCTCGAGGCGTCGTGGCCGCGAGGTCTGCTGTACGCCGGCATCTCCGGCCTGACGCTGACGCTCTGGCTGAAGTGGGCGTCGTGGACACTCCGCCAGGGCCTGGCCTGGTGGAAGGCGGGCGCTGCCGGGCTCCTGGTGGGCCTCATCCCCGTCGGGCTGGCGCTGCTGACCTGATCAACCCGTGTCGCGCGCGCGTCGTGCCGCGACGCGTCCTCGTCCGCCGCCCCCGACCTCCCGGCGAGCTGGCCGCCTAGCGGCCCGTGGCGGCCAACAACGTACGTGCGCGGACGAACACGGCATCGAGCATCTCCACGGTGAGCCGCCCCGTGAACGTGTTCTGCTGGCTGACGTGGTAGCAGCCGAGCAGGACCCGCCCGTCGGGCAGCACGTACTCCGCGCCGTGCCCGAACCTCGGCTTGCGGCCCTCCCAGCCCCAGTGCCCGAGTGCCGCGTTCCACGCGATGCCACCGAGCGCGATCACGACCTCCGCCGGCACGATCGCGAGCTCCGCCTCGAGCCACGGGGCGCAGTTGTTGCGCTCCTCGCCGGTCGGCTTGTTCGCCGGGGGAGCGCACTTCACGGGTGAGGTGACCCAGCAGTCGGTCAGCGCGAGGCCGTCGTCCTTCGCGACCGAGGTCGGCTGGTTCGCGACTCCCGCGCGGTGCAGCGCGGCGTACAGCCAGTCGCCGGAGCGGTCGCCGGTGAACATGCGCCCCGTGCGGTTCGCGCCGTGCGCGGCGGGGGCGAGGCCGAGCACGAGCAGCCGGGCGTCCGGGTCGCCGAAGCCGGGGACGGGCCGGCCCCAGTAGTCGTCGTCCGCGTAGGCGGCGCGCTTGGTCTCGGCGACCTCCTCGCGCCACTCGACCAGCCGGGGGCAGGCGACGCATCGGGTCAGGTCACGCTCGAGCGACGTCATGGACCGGTAGGCACGCCGCGGCCCCCGCACGTCACCACCCACGCCCCGCGACCTCCGCGCTCGGATCGAATCGGGGCCTGAAGGTAGGTCGTCGCGTCGCGGCTCCCCGACGGCGCCCGGAACGCCACGGACGCCCGCTTCGCGGAGCGCGCTTCGGCAGGAACCGCCGCGGCCGACGTCGTACAGTGAGGTGTAGCCCCTCCGGCACATCCGCCGAACTCGCAACCCGCAGCTCACTCTCGGAGGCATCCCCATGGCCGAAGCGCCCACCGCGGTCGACCCCAGCAAGCTCAAGTACCGGATCCCGCCGACGTTCGACTCCGTCGAGGACGAGCGCCAGCACCTCAAGGAGCGCCTCGCCGCGACCTTCCGGCTCTTCTCGAAGTTCGGCTTCGACGAGGGCGTCGCAGGCCACGTCACGGCGCGCGACCCCGAGTGGACCGACCTCTTCTGGGTGAACCCGTTCGGCGTCCACTTCGGCCAGATCAAGGCCAGCGACATGATCCTGGTCAACCACCAGGGCGAGGTCGTCCACGGTGAGTACCCGGTCAACGCGGCCGCGTTCGCGATCCACAGCCAGATCCACGCGAACCGCCCCGACGTCGTCGCCGCGGCGCACACCCACTCCACCTACGGGCGCGCCTTCTCGACGCTCGGCCAGAAGCTCAAGCCGCTCACGCAGGACGTCTGCGCGTTCTACGAGGACCACGGCCTCTTCGACGACTACACCGGCGTCGTCCTCGAGCTCGAGGAGTCCAAGCGCATCGCCGCCGCGCTCGAGAACTACAAGGCCTGCATCCTGCGCAACCACGGCCTGCTGACGGTCGGTGGCTCGGTCGATGCGGCCGCCTGGTGGTTCATCACCATGGAGCGCAGCTGCCAGGTCCAGCTCGTCGCCGAGGCCGCCGGCACCGTCGTCGAGATCGACCCCGAGCAGGCAGCCAAGACCCGCGACCAGGTCGGCAGCGACTTCGTCGGGTGGCTCAGCTTCCAGAACCTCTACGACCGCATCGTCGGCGAGCAGCCGGACCTCCTCGGCTGACGTCGCCCGACGCGCGTACCGACATCGGTGCCCCGGCCACTCGGCCGGGGCATCGGCGTTCCCCGGCCGAGCTGGTGCTGTCCACAGGCTGGGCTGCCACATCCAGCCGAGTTCGACGACGCGTGGAGCGTGCGGGATCCACGCTCACGCGCGAGCAGCTGCTCGAGCTCCGCGACCGGGACGACGACGAGCGGCGCTGAGGTGGCCGTGGTCATCGACGCGTCCGTCGTCGTCGCGGCCCTGACCGACCTCGCCCTGTTGCGCCTGGACCTCGCCCCGGGGCCGCTGTGCGCCTTCGTGCTGCCGCCCGAGTGACCCGCTCCCAGCGCTCGCGGCCGTGCAGCGGCGGCGGTCCGACGTAGGGTTGGCACCGAACTGCTTCGACACGCGCTCGGCCCCCGGCCACCACGAGCCCGGATCCGCCACACGAGGAGCCGTACGTGCTGACCACCGCGCTGATCGGCCTCGCGGCCACCCTGGCGATGATGACCGCCGTGTGGGTCGCGAGCCTCGTGCAGAAGGACGTGAGCCTCGTCGACCGCGTCTGGGGCATGGCGTTCGTGGTCTACGCGTGGACGTACTTCCTCGTCGGAGAGGGTGACCGGGGCAGGGGCCTCCTCGTCGCCGTCCTCGTCACGATCTGGGGTGTGCGCCTCAGCGGGTACATCACGTGGCGCAACTGGGGCCACGGCGAGGACAAGCGCTACGCGGCCATGCGCCGCAAGCGACCAGACTCGTTCCCGATCCGCAGCCTCTTCACGATCTTCTGGTTCCAGGGCGCCCTGGCCTGGGTCATCTCGCTCCCGCTCCTCGCGGTGGCAACCCGGCTCGACCCCGCTGGGCTCACCTGGCTCGACTACGCCGGCGTCGCCGTCTGGGCCGTGGGCTTCTACTTCGAGGCCGTCGGCGACTGGCAGCTCACGCGCTTCCTGGCCGACCCCGCCAACAAGGGCAAGGTGATGGACCGCGGGCTCTGGCGCTACACGCGGCATCCCAACTACTTCGGCGACACGACCGTGTGGTGGGGCTACTTCCTGATCGCCCTTGCGACCGGTGCATGGTGGGCCGCCATCGGGTCCGCGGTGATGACGCTCTTCATCGTCAAGGTCAGCGGGGTCGCGATGACCGACAAGGTGATGGGCAAGAGCAAGCGCGAGGGCTACGACGAGTACGTCGCCCGCACCAACGCGTTCATCCCCGGTCCACGCAAGAAGCTCGCCGGCGAGTAGCCCGGCCGGACCCCCGGTTCGACCAACGGCCCATCGCGCGCGACCAATGCCGCGCTGCCGGCGCCCTACGCTCGGCAGCGTGGATCCCAAGACCGGCCGTCTCACCCAGTACAGCCACGGCGCCGGCTGAGCGTGCAAGCTCGGAGCCTCCGAGCTGGCGCAGGTCCTGCGCCACGCGACCGCCGCACCACACGCTGACCTCCTGGTGGGCAACGACGCAGCCGACGACGCCCTCGTGTGGCGTCGGCCAGACGGCCGCGCCCTCATCGCGACGGTCGACTTCTTCACCCCGATCGTCGACGACGCCCGCACCTGGGGGCGCATCGCCGCCGCCAACGCGCTGAGTGACGTGTACGCCATGGGCGGCGAGCCCCTCTTCGCCCTCAACCTCGCCGCCTGGCCGCGCGACACCCTGCCGTGGGAGCTCCTCGGCGAGGTGCTCGAGGGCGGCGCCGAGGTCGCCGAGGAGGCGCACTGCGTCATCGGGGGCGGACACACGGTCGATGCCCCCGAGCCGATGTACGGGCTCAGCGTCACGGGCGAGGCCGACCCGGACCGGCTGTTGACCAACAGCGGCGGCGAGGCCGGCCAGGCGCTCCTGCTCACCAAGCCACTCGGCACCGGGATCATCTCGACCATGGTCAAGCGGACCGACCCGACCATGGTCGCCGAGGGAGGCCGCCACCACGAGGCCTACGCCGCCGCCGTCGCCTCGATGACCCGCCTCAACGACGCCGCCGCGCGGGTCGCGCTCCTCGGCGGGGCCAGCGCCGCGACGGACGTGACCGGCTTCGGGCTCCTCGGCCACCTGCACGAGCTGGCGCGTGCCAGCGGGCTCGCCGCCGACGTCGACGTCGAGGCCGTGCCGCTGCTCCCGCAGGTGCGCGACCTCGTCGGTCAGGGCTACGTCCCCGGCGGCACCAAGCGCAACGAGGCGGACACCGACCCGTTCGTCGCGATCGACCGCGACGCCTACGCCAAGGCCAACGCCACGATGCGCACGATCCTCGCCGACGCCCAGACGTCAGGGGGACTGCTCATCGCCATGGACGCGCGCCACGCCGACGACGCACTCGCCGGCCTCGACGCCTCCGGCCACGACGCCGCCATCATCGGCGAGCTCACCACCGGCGACCCCGGGACCATCCGCCTCCGCTGATACCGTCCGCCCCTGCTGCACGGGCGCGCCGGCGCCCGGCGAGTGAGACCTCCAGGAGCAGCGGCTTGGCCGACGTCTACCGCATCCACCGCGCCGCCTGGGACGCACTCGTCGACCATGCGCGACACGGCTTCGACGGCGAGGACGGCGATCCGTTCGAGGTCTGCGGGCTGCTCGGTGTCGACGCCGAGGGCGTGACCCACCACTTCCCGATCACCAACGCCGCCGACCGCGACCGCGACGGCAACCCGGTCCCGTCGATCTACTTCTACTCGATGGAACCGAGGCAGCTCCTGCGCTCGATGCGCGAGATCGAGGACCACGAGTGGGAGCTCACGATCTACCACTCGCACACCCACACCGAGGCCTACCCGTCACAGACCGACGTCCGCCTGGCGATGTACCCCGAGGCCACGTACGTCATCGTGACGCTGCAGGACAAGGACCACCCCGACCTCCGGGCGTTCTCGATCATCGACGAGGTCATCACCGAGCAGCGCGTCGAGGTGGTCGAGGACGGTGGCGACGGGGCGTACGTCCTCGAGACGGCGCACCGGGCCTAGCGAAGGCCACAGATCCGGCGCGACGACGGCGGAACGCGGGAGGGCGAGCCATGGCGAAGCCGAAGAAGGGCTCCAGGCCCACCGTCCCCACGCTCGAGGGCCCGCGTGTCGTGCTGCGGGCTCCCAACCTCAACCGCCACCTCGATGCCCTCGTCGCCATGTTCGCGGCGCCGGAGGTCGCGCGCTGGTGGCCCGACATGGACGAGACGGAGGTGCGCCGTGCGCTACGGGACGACGACATCCTGGTCTGGGTGATCGAGCGAGACGGTGACCTCGTCGGGTTCGTCCAGGTGTACGAGGAGACGGACCCTGACTATCGCCACGCCGGCCTCGACATCGCGCTGTGGCCGAACGTTCGTGGCCGAGGCCTCGGCCCCGAGGCCATCGCGGTGCTCTGCGACCACCTCATCGACGCGCGCGACCACCACCGGTTCGTGATCGATCCCAGCGTCGACAACGCTGCGGCGATCCGCGCCTACGAGAAGGTGGGGTTCCGGCCGGTGGGCGTGATGCGCGAGTACGAGTACGACCACACCGAGAAGCGCTGGAGCGATGGGCTGCTCATGGACCGGCTTGCGCGTGAGCTCGTGCCGGCGGCCGACATCGCGAGCAACGCCGTCAACGCGCCCGCCCCGCGCGAACCCGGGGCGGTCGAGGATG
>JBFHRB010000097.1:0-11557 GCA_041591915.1 Nitriliruptorales bacterium | reverse complement strand
GGTCGGCACGTCGAGGGCTCGGTCGCTGGGCACCAACGCGTTGGAGGCCAGGACGATGCCGATCGTGACGGCACCGGATCCCACGCCGGGCAGCAGGCCGAACTCCACGGCGATGCGGGTCGTCAGGATGAGCAGGCCGACCATGCCCGCGACGTGCAGCGTCGGCAGCGCGATGACGATCGCCGCGAGCGTGAGGACGTCGAGGGGCACGAGGCGGTCGTGCTGTCGGTCGCGGAAGGCCGCGAGGGCCACCACGACGTTGATGCCGAGCGCCAGGGACATGCCCACGCGCCCACCGGTCGTCCCCACGCCGAGTGCCCAGACGGCGGCGACGACCCCCGCGGCCCCGAAGACGCGCACGGCGATGAGCATGGTCCCGGCCGACGATCCCTGGAACCACGTCACCACGGCAGCCTTCTTCGGCATGCTTCCCCCGAAGTCATGCAGCGCATCCACGCGGCTGCTCCGCGTGGACACATCGAACGATACGGACAGCCAGAAGCGGATGGGAGGCGAAGGCGGGTGGTTCTCGTCATGGCCATTTCGGCCTATGAACGGGGCCGCGAATGACCACGCAGAGTGCGGCCTCCGGAGGGACTCCTCCGCCCGGAGGGGGGTGGCAACGGCTCAAGCGGACCACTCGCGGTGCCGATAGGACGGGACGGTCCCGTTCGTGCGCAAGTCACGCGATCTGGGCCTGCAGTAGCACAGGAGGTGTTGCCGTGGAGATGCTGAGCAGCATCTGGGAGATCTTCACGGTCCAGTACCCGGTTGCGGGCTACGTGCTCATCGCGATGAGCGCCGTCCTGCTCCTGGCCTGGGGTGTGAAGGCATCCTCCTACTGAACCAGGGGTTCCGGAGCGGGCGGGGTGTCCGCTCCGGAACGGTTCACCTCCCCAGAGGTGTCGGTGGCTCGCCTGACCCACGAGAAGGGGGTCGCTCTCGCGGTACCCTCGGACCGGCCCGCGGCCCAGCGGCGCCCGTCGAACCTCGAGGTCGTCCTCCATGCGCGAAGCCGTCATCGTCGAAGCCGTCCGCACACCGGTCGGCCGTGGCAAGCCCGGGCAGGGCAGGCTCAGCGGCTGGCATCCGGTCGACCTCCTCGCCGAGACCCTGCGTGCCGTGGTGGATCGCGCGGGCGTCGACCCCGCGCTGGTCGACGACGTGATCACGGGCTGCGTGTCCCAGGCGGGCGAGCAGGCCTTCAACGTCGGCCGCAACGCCGTGCTGGCAGCGGGCTTCCCCGAGTCGGTGCCCGCGACGACGATCGACCGGCAGTGCGGCTCGTCGCAGCAGGCGGCGCACTTCGCCGCACAGGGCGTCATCTCCGGTGCGTACGACGTGGCCATCGCCTGCGGCGTCGAGGTCATGAGCCGCGTGCCCATGTTCTCGTCCACGATGGGCGCGAACCCGTTCGGCCAGAAGCTGCCCGAGCGCTACGAGGGCGGCCTCGTGCCGCAGGGCATCTCGGCGGAGCTGATCGCCGCCAAGTGGGGCCTCACGCGCGAGCAGCTCGACGAGCTCTCGGCGGAGTCCCACCGACGCGCCATCGAGGCCACCAAGGCCGGCCGGTTCACCGGCGAGATCCTGCCGGTCAAGGTCGAGACGGAGGACGGCGTCGAGGAGATGACGGTCGACGAGGGCATGCGCCCCGGCACCACCGTCGAGACGCTCGGCAACCTGCGCCCGGCCTTCCAGGACCCGGCGCTCGAGGAGCGCTTCCCCGAGATCAACTGGGTCGTGACCGCTGGTAGCGCCTCACAGATCTCCGACGGTGCGGCGGCCCTGCTCATCATGGAGCGCTCGAAGGCGGAGGAGCTCGGCCTGCAGCCGAAGGCGCGCTTCCACGCGATGAGCGTCGCCGCCGACGACCCGATCTTCATGCTCACCGGCGTCATCCCGGCGACCAGGAAGGTCCTGGAGCGGGCCGGGCTCAGCATCGACGACATCGACGTGTTCGAGGTGAACGAGGCCTTCGCGCCCGTCGTGCTGGCGTGGCAGGCCGAGACCGGCGCCGACCTCGACAAGGTCAACGTCAACGGCGGGGCCATCGCCCTCGGCCACCCGCTCGGTGCCTCTGGCGCGCGGCTGATGACCACGCTCGTGAGCGCGCTCGAGCAACGGGGTGGGCGTTACGGGCTGCAGACCATGTGCGAGGGTGGGGGCATGGCCAACGCCACCATCATCGAGCGCCTCACCTGACCCGACCCCGAGGCGAGGACGGAGCACCGCTGATGCGACGCATCGTGCTGCTGTTGCTCCTCGTCGGGTCGGCCCTGGCCGTGATCGGCGTCGTCGAGTGGAAGTTCGTCCTCGCGCCGCTGCTGGGGCTCACCGTGGCCGCGTGGGGCCTCGCGACCATGCGCTCGTTCCAGGGCGGCGCGCACGGCGCCGACATGCCGGTGAACACGCCGGTGCCGGTGGCTCCCGAGGACCGGACCCTCTACTGGTGCGAGGAGTGCGGGACCGAGCTGCTGCTCGTCGTCAAGGGATCGGGCACCGCGCCCCGCCACTGTGGCACGAAGATGCACGCAAGGACGGAGATCGCCCGAAGCTGAGCCCCGGACCCGTGAGCGGGATCACAGCTCCCCGGTGTCGCTCAGCTTCTCGGCCCGCTCCTTGACCGCCTTCCAGTCGTTGCGGCCACCGGGACGGTCGGACACGAGCGCGTCGTTGCGGCTGAAGCCCCAGCCCTCGAGCTTGACGGCGACCCGGCTGAAGCGCCGGCGGAGGCCACCGTCACACGAGGGGCACGGCCCCGGATCGTCGGCCTCGGTGTGGGGGAGCAGGCGGTCGAGCTGGCTGCCGCACGCTTCGCAGACGTACTCGTAGACCGGCACCCGTCACCGCCAGCGCGTCAGGAACCCGAAGCCGGCCGTGAGCAGGATGAAGCCGAACACGAGTGGCCAGTTGGACCCCAGGGCGGGGAGGCCGGCGGTGCGGGTCTGCACGAAGTCCAGGTACCCCAGGAGGATGATGGCGACCCCGCCGATGATCAGCCCCACGCCCGTCGCCGGGATCCAGTTCGGTGACGGCGCGGGGTTCTTGACCGGCGGTGCGGAACGGGTCGGGCGCGGGCGGACCTTGCCCTTGCGGCGGTGCTTGCTCTCTGGCATCGATGACTCCGGGTCGGGCTTCCCGTGCGTCGCGGCGGCTGCGGGGGCGTGTGGAGGCCACGGAGCGGGCGTCGGACGGGGTCACAGGGTACTCCACGGCCGGAACGCACCCGGTGGCCACGGCGTTACTCTTGCAGTGACGGCACGGCTGCGGTGTACGTGCCCGCGTTCGACCGCGCCCGTTGCGAGGAGCGCACTGTGACCAAGGTGATACGTGGCGTCGGCTGGACGCTCATCGCGACCGGCGTCGTCATCATCCTGTACCTGGTCTACCTGCTCTTCTACACCAACGTCGAGACCGGCCAGGCGCAGCAGCAACTGCTCGAGGAGTTCGAGTTCGAGTTCGGGGCCATCGACGAGGCCCTGCCCGGGGAGACGTTCGAGAGCGACGAGGCCGACGCCGAGGCGGCGCCGCTCGACCCCGGCGACGCCTATGCGGTCATCTGGTTCGAGCGCCCGGGTTCGAGCCAGCCGATCGTGCACGAGGAGCCGCTCTTCATGGTCGAGGGGGTGTCCCTCGACGTCCTGCGCCGAGGGCCCGGCCACTACCCCGACACGGCGGACCCCGGCGAGGACGGCAACTTCTCGGTCAGCGGCCACCGGACGACGTACGGGGCGCCGTTCTACAACCTGGACGAGCTCCAGCCGGGCGACGAGATCCACGTCATCGACCGCAACCGCAGGAAGTGGGTCTACTCGGTGATCGAGCAGCGCGTCGTCGCCCCGACGGCGCTCTGGGTCGTCGGACCTGACCCGCTCGGGCTCAACCGGCCCATGATCACCCTGACCACGTGCCACCCGAGGTTCTCGGCCTCGCAGCGCCTCATCGTCTTCGGGGAGCTGGTCGACGACACTGTCGCCGAGCAGATCTGAACCGCGGGAGGACCGGATGACCGACGAGCCGCCAACCGGGGGGCCGTCGCGCGCCGTGCGTGTCGCGCTGCTCGTCGTCCTCGCCCTCGTGGGCGTGTACCTGCTGTTCACCCAGGTCTTCCCGCGGATAGCCGAGTTCCAGGACGACCCCGCCCTGGAAGTGCCCCAGTCTGCGGTCCTGCTGCGTGCCTGACGACACGCCTGAACGGACCGGGGTCGAGTCCGGGCTCCTCCGGCTCGTGGCACGCCTGCCAGCCGACCTCGCCCACGAGGTCGTGGCGGTCTACCGGCGGGTGCACCAGGTGCGCGTGATCGGCCTCTCGGCGGAGGTCGCGTTCTTCACGGCGCTCGCACTCGTGCCGCTGCTGAGCGGGGTCATCGCCGTGGTCGCGCGCCTCGACCTGTGGCTGGCAGCCGCGGACGGCTCGCTCGCCGGCCAGGTCCAGGCCAACATCGAGTCGGCGATCCGCCTCACCTTCACCGGCGATGCCAGGGCGGGCCTGACCGACATCGTGGGCAGCCTGTTCGAGGCCCGTGACGCGGCCCTGTCCATCTCGCTGGTCTTCACGCTCTTCTTCGCCTCGCGGGGCTTCAGTGCGGCGATCCGCGGGCTGACCATCATGTACGGCACGCACCGGGACCGGCCGTGGTGGCACGACCGACTCGCTGCGGTGGGGTTCGCGGCGATCTTCATCGTCATCGCCGGCTTCGCCCTCGCCGCGTTCATCGTTGGTCCGTTCCTCGGCCGCGGGCTCGACGTCGCCGACAGCCTGGGGATCGGGACGGCGGCGGTGGCGGCGTGGGGTGTCCTTCGCTGGGTGGTACTCGTGGCGGGCCTCGTGAGCGGCCTCGCGGCCCTGTACCACTTCGCCCGACGGGGGCATGGGCGGTGGGTCCGGGACCTGCCCGGGGCGGTCATCGCCACCGGTGGCCTCGCCCTCGCGATCGTGCTCTACCGCGTCACCCTGTCCGCCGCACCGGGGCTGGGCTTCACCGGGTCCGCCGCGGCGGTCGGGGCCGTCCTGGGTGGCTTCCTGGCGACCATGGTCCTGCTCGCGATCACCGCGGGGATCATCCTCGTCGGAGGGGCGATCAACGCCGAGCACGACGGCGATGCGCCCGACGTCGAGGAGCTCGAGCCGGTCAGGCCCGACGCCGGACGATGAACTCGGCCAGCTCGTGCAGCGCGCTGCGAGCCTCCTCGGGGATGACGAGCTCGTCCAGCGCCGCCGTGGCCTGGAGGCGCTCCGTCTCGATGCGGTCACGGGTGGCCTCGAGCCCCCCGCTGGAGCGCATCATCCCCCGCAGCTCCTCGGCCCCGGCGGGATCGAGGTCCGGCCGCCCGAGCAGGGACTCGAACAGCACCGCCTCCCCTGGGTCGAGCCGCTCGAGGGTCGCCGCGACAAGGTAGGTGCGCTTGCCCTCGACGAGGTCGGAGGCCGCGGACTTGCCGGTCGTCTCCTCGTCACCGAAGACCCCGAGCAGGTCGTCACGCAGCTGGAACGCCCGACCGAGCGGGTCGCCGAACCGGAGCAGGCCGGTGCACAACTCGTCGTCGCCACCCGCCAGGACCGCCCCGAGCTGAAGCGGGCGGGCGATCGAGTAGCGGCCCGACTTCAGGCTGGCGATGCGCATGGCCGTCTCCGCGTCACGCCCGCGGGTCGTGGCGTGCTGGAGGTCGAGGTACTGGCCCGCCATCACCTCCTCGCGCAGGGTGGTGAAGACCCCGAAGCCGGCCAGGGCAACCTCCGGCGTCGTGGTCGACGAGAAGAACAGCTCGTCGGCCTGCACGAACGCGAGGTCGCCGAGCAGGATCGCGACGGCCGCCCCGTACGCAGCAGAGGCACCGTCCCAGCCGGCATCGGCGTGGACGCTCGCGAAGTGGGCGTGGCTGGTCGGCCGTCCGCGCCGGGTCGGGGCGTCGTCGATGATGTCGTCGTGCAGGAGCGCACAGGTGTGCAGGAGCTCGAGGGCCAGCGCCGGGCCCAGCACGGCGTCGAGGTCGTCCCCGCCGGCCGCGGCGTACCCCAGGATCGCGGAGGTCGGGCGGAGCCGCTTGCCACCGCCAGTCACGAACGCGCGAAGCTCGGCGAGGGGCTCGGCCAGGCGCGCGTCCATGCCGACGACCCGAGGCTCGGCGATGTCGACGTAGCGCAGCAGCGCGTCGTCGACGTGCGCGCGCAGTGTTGCGAGGTCGAGCGGGACAGCCACGGTCAGAACCTCTCAGGTCCGGCCGGGGGAGTATGGCGGCCGTCACTACACTTCGCCGACCCGACCTCCCGAGTGCCCGTGACCTCCGCTGCCAGCGCCGGGACGCCTGCCTCGCCACCCGGGCGCCTGCCCGCGCCGAGGGACGTCCCGCGGCCGTGGCTGGATGCCTACCCGCCGGGGGTGCCGCCGCGCTACGCGTATCCCGAGGTTGCCCTGACGCGGTTGCTGGACGACGCGGCGCGGGACTTCCCCACGTCGGAGGCCCTGGTCTCCGGGCGTACGTCGCTGACCTACGCGCAGTTGCGCGATCTGGTCGATCGTGGCGCGGCCGCCCTCCGGGGGCTCGGCCTGCAGCCCGGCGACGTCGCCGCCGTGGTCGCGCCGAACGGCGTCGGCGTGCCCATCCTCGCCTTCTCCGCGTGGAGGGTCGGAGCCTCGCTGCTGCCGGTCCACCCTCGGCACGGGGGTCCGGAGATCGTCCGCCGCCTGGCGCAGACCGACGCCGTCGTCGCGGTGGCCGCGCCCGAACTCGTCGACGAGCTGGCAGACGCCCAGGAGGCGCTCCCGCGGCTGCGGGGCCTCGCCACGCTGACCCAGGACGGCTGGGACGACGACATCCGGGCCCGGTTGCGCCGACGCCGGCAGCGCCAGCGAGCGGACCAGCAGGTGCCCGTCGTCCACGAGCTCCTGGCCTCCCACGCCCCCGTGGCGCCCTCCCCGGTCACCCCGGCGGACATCGCCATCGTTGCCTACACGTCGGGCACGACCGCGCCGCCGCGGCCCGTGCGGCTCAGTCACGCGAACGTCCTCGCGAGCGCCTTCCAGTCACGGCTCTGGGTGCCGGACGTACACGCGGGCAAGGAACGGATGGTCGTTGCCACCGACCTGGCGGGGCTGCTGGGGCTCAGCGTGACGATGCTGAGCGGGGTCCTGGCGGCGGCGACGCTGGTCATCCCGAGGAGCAGCGACGTGGGCGAGGTGGCGCGAGCGATCGAAGGCGAGGGGGCCACGCTCCTGCACGCCACCCCGTCGACCTACACGGACCTGGCCGCCGACGATCGCGCCGCCAAGCGCGACCTGACCTCGCTGCGAGCCTGTCTCTCCGTCGGCGCTCCGCTCAGCGACTCAGTGGTGCGGGCATTCGAGGCCGCCACCGACGGGGGCCGCCTCCGTGAGGCCTACGGGCTGACCGAGGCCGGCGGCATCACGCACGCCAACCCGATCTACGGCCGGGTCTGGTCCTCGAGCATCGGGCTCCCGGTCACGGACACGGTCGCGTTGATCGTCGCGCCCGACGACCACCAACGTGTCCTCCCTGCCGGCGAGGTGGGCCACATCGCCGTTGCCGGACCCCAGGTGGGGCTCGGTGGGACGGCAGCGCGCGTCGGGGAGTGGCTCATCACGCCAGACCTCGGCACCATGCGCCCCGACGGGTCCTTCACCTACGTCGGCCGGGCCGACAGGGTCCCGGACGAACACGAGGAGGCCTGATGCCCTCGGTGCTGATCGTCGACAACTACGACTCCTTCACCTTCAACATCGCCCAGGAGCTCGGCGAGCTCGGAGCGACCGTCGAGGTCGTCCGCAACGACGCGTTCGCCGTCGACGACCTCGTGGCCGACCTGCCCGACGGCATCGTGATCAGCCCGGGCCCGGGCGATCCGTCGGATGCCGGCCTCTCGAACGACGTGATCCGGGCGGTGGCCGGCCATCGGCCCCTGCTCGGCGTGTGCCTCGGCCACCAGTGCATCGGCGAGGTCTACGGAGGTCGCATCGTGCGTGCGCCGGAACTCGTGCACGGGAAGACGAGCCCGATCTACCACCGCCGCGAGGGCGTGCTCCACGAGCTCCCCGTGCCGTTCGAGGCCACGCGCTACCACTCGCTCGTGGTCGAGCGCGACAGCCTGCCGGACGTCCTGAAGGTGACGGCGGAGACGTCCGACGGACTGGTCATGTGGCTGCGCCACCGCGAACTCGACGTCGAGGGCGTCCAGTTCCACCCCGAGTCGATCCTGACGTCGTCGGGGATGCGACTGCTGGGCAACTTCGTGGCCCGCTGTCGCCCGAGTGGTTCCGGCGGCCCCGAGGAGGCCGGCTAGCCCTGCGCCGTCGCCGCTGGCGATGCGCTGCTCGGCGACCGGAGTGCGGCGATGGCCTCGTCGAGGGTGGCCACCGGGATGATCCTGACGTCGTCGGGGACGTCGACCGCGAGCGCCACGTTCGCCTGAGCGGCCGGGACGAGGATGATCTTGGCGCCGTCCCGGACCGCGCCGATGATCTTCTGCGGGAGAGCCCCGATCGTTCCGACCCGACCCTGGACGTCGATCGTTCCCGTGCCGGCGATGAAGCGGCCAGCCACCAGGTCCTCCTCGCTGAGGAGGTCGTACACCGTGAGCGCGATCATGAGCCCCGCGGAGGGCCCTCCGATGCCGCGCTGGTCCGTGAGCTCGACGGTCACGGGGTGGACGACGCGGTAGGGGACCGCGCCCGAGGCCAGGGTGACGCCGATGGCGGGACGGTCGGCGTCCGGCAGGTCCGCCGGGGCGATGACCACCTCGACCTCCTCCCCGTCCCGGAGCACGGTCAGGGCCACCTCGACGCCGGCCTCGTCCGGCAGCGCGTCTCGTAGCTCGCCGACGTCCTGCACCAGCTTGCCGTCGACGGCCGTGATGATGTCGCCGTACTCGAAGCGTCCCTCGGCCGGGGTGTCCGGGTTGGCCGCGATGACCATCGGGCCGGCCCGGACCTGCACGTCGATGCCCGCTGCTCGGGCACCCATCGCGGCGGCGAGGTCGAACTCCCGTCGGAAGGCGTCGCGCTGGACCTCCAGGTACTCGCCGATGTCGACGTCGGGCGGGAGGTAGCTCTCGCGCGGCTCGAGGGAGCGGTCGTCGGACAGCCGGGCGCGGATCGTCTCGGCGAGCGACGGCTGGCGGAAGTACACCGTCAGCAGCCGGAGCTCGCCCTCGATGGGCGTGGTCGACGTGTCCGCGATCTCGAGGATCTCGGGGACGGAGTACGTCCCGCCCGGGCTGTTCTCGATGAGTGGCATCGGCACCGTGACCGATGCCCAGAGCACCAGGACCGCCGACGCGATGTAGAGCGCGACTCTCATGCCGGGGCGCCGGTCTCGGCGACACGCAGGGCGGCATCGAGTTGCCGAAGGGACAGGACGGCGACGGGCTCGCCCCGGCTGACGACCAGGAGCTCTGGGTGCGTGCGGAACAGCTCGACGACATCGAGGAGCTGCGCCGCCGCCTCGACCTGCGGCAGGTCGTGGATCGGCGTGATCACGTCCTCGACCATCCGGAACACCCGATCGGCCGGGTCCACCGCCTCGATGGCGCTCGGCCTCACGAACCCGACCGTGCGCCCCTCACGTTCGACGGGGACGGCGAACTCGGGAGGAAGCTGGCCCAGGCGGATACCCGCGTGCTCGAGCGGCAGGTCGTGTGGGACCGCCGGCACGGGCGGCGGCAGCAGCGACTGGACGGTCCGGCCACGGAGCTGGCGGCGCGCCTGCGCGTTGCGTAGCTCGGCACGCGACGCGTTGAAGGTGAACCAGGCGATGAGCGCCAGCCAGAGGTTGCCGATCCGGCCCTGGCTCACGGACCAGAGCGCCCATGCCATGCCGGCGGCCGCAGCGCTGATGCCGAGCCACGCCGTCACCCGGATGGCGAGGTCGCGGTTCCGGGTCACGGCCCAGACGAAGGAGCGCAGGACTCGGCCCCCGTCCAGTGGGCTCGCGGGCAGCATGTTGAAGACGGCGAGTCCGAGGTTGATCCATCCCAGGGTCCCGGCCACCTCTGCCACGACGGCCAGGCGATCGGCGAGGTAGAGGTCCGTACCCGTCGCGATCAGGCCGAAGACGGCGGCGGTGACCAGGCTCGCGTAGGGCCCCACGGCGGCCATCACGAACTCGTCGCGGGGCCGCTCCGCCTCCGGGTGCGTCTCAGTGACGCCACCGAGCATGAACAGCGTGATGCCCGCCACGGTGATGTCCCGATGCTGTGCCTCGAAGGCATGTGCCAGCTCGTGCACGAGTACGGAGACGAAGAACAGCAGGCCCGTGGCGACCGCCATCGCGAGGGCCGTCGTCGACGCGTGGCCCCCGTCGAACTGCCGGTAGAAGCTCCAGATGACGAGGAGCGCGATCACGATCCAGGACGGATCGACGCGGACGGTCACACCGCGGATCCGGGTGATGGTGATGGCGCGAGGGAACATCGGTCGGACGGTACCTGTAGCTGTGGACGGCTCCGTCCCGCGGTCGGTGCGCGGGTACGGCCCTGGGGTACATCGAACGCGCCCGAGGTGCCGCCGGTTCCCGGCCCGCTCGAGGGCACGAGGGGTTCGCGGCGCCGTCCCGTCCGGATGGCCGGGGTCCGGCCGGGCCCGTTCGTCGGTGCTCACCGCCGCCCCCTGTCCGAGCGACGGTGCCTCTCGGGCATCCGCCCATCCCGCCGGCCCCACGCTCCTTCCGACGACGCACGCACCCGATGCGGCGTGCCGAGAAGGAGTAGACGACATGCGCACGACCACCAACCGTTGGATCGCCGGCCTCGCCGTGCTGGGACTCGCCGTCGGAGCCGTCGCCTGCGGCGACGAGCAGGCCGACGTCGAGGCCGCAACGATCGCCGATGTCGAGGTCCTGGGCGACGGTGAGGTCAAGGCCCACCTGACCACGGCGGACCAGGAGACCGACGGCAACCTCGTGTCCGTCCCCGAGGTGACGGTCCTCGGCGACGGCGCCTGGCTCGTGATCCACATCGATGAGGGCGGCGATCCGGGGCCCGTGCTCGGGCATGTCTGGCTCGACGAGGGCACGCACCTCGACGTACCGGTCATCCTCGAGCACGAGTTGGGTGGCGAGGTGACCCTGTGGGCCGCCCTGTACGAGGACGAGGCCGGCGGCCACGAGTCCTTCGACATCCGGGCGGAGACACCGATCGTCCACGAGGGCGTCCCGTTCGCCGAGGCGTTCCGGACCTTCTTCACGGTCGACGTCGATGGTGACGTCGACGTGGACCGCGGGGACGAGACGGTCGTCCACGACAACGACACGACGGTGGTCCACGAGGACGACGACACGGTCGTCGTGACCGACTGACCCGACCCCCGCCACCGCCCCGAACGGGCGGATGCGGGATCATGGGCGGCCGATTGCCGGGCATCCGGCGCCGGCCGCCCTACGCTTCCCCGCGGGTCTGCCCGCCGTCGAAGTGGAAGCAATGAGCCTGTCGTTGGATCGCCGCGCCTTCCTGCAGCGCGCCGGGTTGCTCGGTGCGGCATCGACCGCGATGGTCGCGGGCCTGCCCCGCCCGCCCGCCCGCGCGGACGAGGCGCTGGCGCCGTTC
>JBFHRB010000096.1:0-11571 GCA_041591915.1 Nitriliruptorales bacterium | reverse complement strand
GTGGTTGGCGAGCTGCTGGTCGAGGTCGCTGCGCACCTGCGAGAGGGCCGAGCGGACCGCGTCGCCCAGTTCGTCGTTGCCCTCCGTCACGGCGAGCAGTTGGGACGTGAGCCGCTCGGCGAGCGTCGACGTGGTCGAGTGGACCTCTGCCAGGACGTCGCCGAGCCTCTCGTCGATCGCCTGCCGGTTCGTCCGCAGCTGGGACTCGAGCGACTCACGCGTGGAGGCGAGCTGCTCGTCGACCGCGAGGCGCGAGGCGTGCGCCTCGCTCGACAGCGCGTCGCGCACGCTCGAGGTCAGGGGGTCTCGGAGGTCCTCGACGGCACGGGAGACGGCCTGCTGCACGATCTGGTCGATGGAGCTGAAGCGCTGGTCCTGTGCCTGCAGCTGCGACCCGACGATCGCGCCGAGCTCCCCGAGCCGCGACTCGATCGTCTGCGCGAGGCGGCCGATCTGCTCGTCCACCGCGGAACGGTGCTCCTTCAGGGCGACGGCGAGCTGCTCCTCGAGGAGCGCCACGGCCTGTTCGAGCCGGTTGGTGACGGGACCGAGCGACTCGCGGGTGTCCTCGGCGGCCTCGGCCGCGTCCGTGAGGCGCGAGGACACGCGCGCGAGGTCCTCCGCGAGGCTGCCCTGGCGTGCGTCGAGCCGCTCCACGCCGGTCTCGACCGCAGCCCGGAGCCCGGCCATCCGCTGCTCGAGCTCCCCCTCGAGCTGGCGAACCGCGCCGACCTCGCCGGTCAGCAGGTCGTTGCGCGACCGGGAGTCCTCGCGCACCGCCGCGACCGCTTCCTGCAGTTCCGCCCGGATGGCGACACCCTGTGCGGCGAGCGTCTCGCGGAGGCTGCGGATGCCCGCGTCGAGGGCGTTCAGCTTGTCGGACGTGGGGCCGACGTCGCGTGCGACCTGGCGCTGGAGCTCGTCGATGCGGCTGCGCACGGAGGCGACGGCCGACTCGACCTCGCCGACGAGTCGGTTGAGGTTGCGCTGCTCGGCGACCTGGCGTTCGACGGCCTTGTTGAACAGGTCATCCACACGCTCGCCGAGCTCGCCCGTGGCTTCGAGCACCTCGTCGACGCCGCCCTCGGCGGCCTCGAACGCCGCCGACGGACGCGCGCGCAGGCCTTCCGAGCTGTCGTCGCCTTCCCACAGGTCGGACACGCCGCCTCCCCACTCCGGGGAGGCAGCCTACTCACCCACGCGCCGGGACCGGGTTCGGTCTGCCGGCGTCAGGCGACCTCGGCGAGCGCCGTGCGCAGCCGACCCATCGCGTCGCGCAGCCGCGACTTCGCCGTGCCCTCCGGGATGCCCAGGATCTCCGCCACGCGGCGGTACGTGTGGCCACCGAAGTAGGCGAGCTCGACGGCTTCACGCTGCCGCTCCGGCAGCCCGGCGACGGCTCGGCGGACGCGCTCGTGGTCGAGGCGGATCTCCACGGCGTCGGCGACGACGTCGAACGAGCGCTCCTGGTCGCGACGGCTCACCTTGTCCTCGCGATTGCGCGCCGCCTGCTCGCTCCGAACGCGGTCGACGGCCCGACGGTGGGCGAGGGTCGTGATGAACGCCGACGCGCTTCCGCGGGTGGGGTCGAAGCGATCCGACTTCTGCCAGACCTCGACGAGCACCTCCTGCGCGACCTCCTCGGCCAGAGCGCGGTCGCGCAGGACGCGCCGGCAGACGCCGAAGACCTGGCCCGACATCCGGTCGTAGAGCTCGGAGTAGGCCACCTCGTCCCCGGTGGCCGCGCGGACGAGCAGCTCCTCCTCGGTGGCCACGTCGAGCGTCGGCGCGAGCCGGCGACGGATGTCCTCGAAGGCGTGCGCGGTGCTGGTGTCGGCGTGGCGTGTGGTGGTCGACATCCGGATCTCCCTGAGCGATAGCCAGATGGTGCCCGACCGCACAGCTTTTGTCAAGGTTCTGTACAGACTTTTGAACAGGTTTCGTACGGGACCCGGACGGGCTGGCCCGACGTGGCCCGGTGCGGGCCGAACGGCCGGGCACCGGAGGCCCGGCCGCATCGCCGCTCAGGCGACCTCGACGCGGTGGCGGATCCCGTGCGGCTCGATCCGCGAGTACGTCGTCGTCCGCTCGGCCGGCGTCCGCCCGGCCGCCACCGCGACGGCGCGCAGTGCCTCCGGGGACTGGCGGATGCCGTGCTCGGACCCCGCCATGCGGCTGATGGTCTCCTCCATCAGCGTGCCGCCGAGGTCGTTGCAGCCGCCCTGCAGGAGCTCGACGGCCCGCTCCAGGCCCATCTTCACCCAGCTGAGCTGGACGTTGTCGATGGCCCCCTGCAGCAGCAGGCGTGCCACCGCGTGCACGCGCCGGTTGTCCTCCCAGCTCGGACCCGGACGTGCCACCCCGGCCAGGTAGATGGGTGCCTGGCTGTGCACGAAGGGCAGCGGGACGAACTCCGTGAAGCCGCCGGTGTCCTCCTGGATCGAGCGCAGGAGCTTGATGTGCGCGACCCAGTGTCGAGGCTCGTCGACGTGGCCGTACATCATCGTGGAGGTCGTCGGGATGCCGACGTCGTGGGCCGTGGTGACCACGTCGATCCAGGCGCTGGCGGGCAGCTTGCCCTTCGTCAGCACCCACCGGATCTCGTCGTCGAGGATCTCGGCCGCGGTCCCCGGGACCGAGCCGAGACCGCGCCGCTTGGCCTCCACGAGCCACTCACGGATCGAGATCCCGAGGCGGGTCGCGCCGTTGACGACCTCCATGGGGCTGAACGCGTGGACGTGCATGTCGGGGACCCGACCGAGCACGGCATCGAGGATGTCGAAGTAGTAGTCGCCGGGCAGGTCGGGGTGGATCCCGCCCTGCATGCAGACCTCCGTCGCACCGTCGTTCCACGCCTCCTCGACGCGGTCGGCGATCTGGTCGAGCGAGAGGTTGTAGGCATCGACGTCGTTGCGGCGCTGGGCGAACGCGCAGAAGCGGCAGCCCGTGTAACAGATGTTGGTGAAGTTCAGGTTGCGGTTGACGACGTAGGTCACGACGTCGCCGACCCGCTCGGCGCGGACCTCGTCCGCAGCCTGCGCCAGCGCCTCGAGCTCGGGGCCGGACGTGTCGAACAGGAGGAGCGCCTCGTCGTCGTCGAGGACGACGCCGCGCTGCGCCTTCGCCAGGACGGTGGCGACCTCCGCACGGATGGCCCTGCGGGTGGCCGGTTCCTCCCGGCGCCTGTTCAGGGAGACGATGCCCTCGGCGATGAACTCGGTGTCGCCGTACACGGCGCGGTGAAGCTCGTCCTCGGCGGCAGCGGATCGTGCGTTGCGGCCGTCCGCCGCCGAGCCAGCCGCCTCGTCGCCGCTGATGACCGCAGCCATCGCCTCGGTCGCCTCGACGTGGACGAGCTCGGGGTCCTGCCAGGGCTGCGGCTCGGGTCGATGGCCGGGGCGGGCGAGGCCCTCGGGCGTCGCGACCGCGGCGACCGGGCCACGCATGCGACCCGCCAACCACGGATCCGGACGGCCCACGTACTCGGGGTAGACGCAGAGACGCTCGACGAGCTCGTAGCCCTCCGCGGCCGAGCGTCGGCCGAGCTCCTCGAGCTGCGGCCACGGCATCTCGGGATTCACGTGGTCCGGCGTGATCGGCGAGACGCCGCCCCAGTCGTCGATCCCGGCACGCAGGATCACCTCGTACTGGTCCGGGGAGAGGTTGGGGGGCGCCTGCACGTGCACCTTCGGCCCGACCGCCACCCGCGTGACCGCGACGGTCGCCAGCAGGTCCTCGAACGTCGGCTCGGGCCGGCTCCGGAACGCCGTGTCCGGCTTGGCCCGGAAGTTCTGGACGATCAGCTCCTGCAGGTGCCCGTAGCGCCGGTGCAGGTCGCGCAGCGCCAGGATCGTGTCGGCGCGCTCGACGAGTGTCTCGCCGATGCCGATGAGCAGCCCGGACGTGAAGGGGATGGAGAGGCGCCCGGCGTCCTCGATCGTGCGAAGGCGGACGGCCGGGACCTTGTCCGGGCTGTTGTGGTGTGCCTCGCCCTTGTCGAGGAGCCGCTCCGACGTGGTCTCGAGCATGATCCCCATGGACGGCGCGACGGGCTTGAGCGTCGCCATCTCGGTCCAGGACATGACGCCCGGGTTGAGGTGCGGCAGGAGCCCGGTCTCCTCGATGACCTGGATGGCGACGGCACGCAGGTACTCGAGCGTCGAGTCGTACCCCCGCGCGTCGAGCCAGGCCCGGGCCGCCGGATAGCGCTCCTCTGGCTTGTCGCCGAGGGTGAAGAGCGCCTCCTTGCATCCGGCTGCCTGGCCCTGTCGGGCGATCTCGAGGACCTGATCGGGGGTCAGGAAGGCCGGCACGTCACCCCTGGGCGGCCACGCGAAGGTGCAGTAGCCGCAGGTGTCACGGCACAGGTGCGTCAGGGGGATGAACACCTTGCGGCTGTACGTGACGATCCGCCCGAGCCCACGCTCCTCGAGCCCGGCATCCCGGACGCGGGAGGCGACCACGAGGAGGCGGTCGAGCGCGTCGCCCCTCGCCGTCAGCAGGGCGGCCAGCTCGTCACGATCGAGCGGCTTGCCGTCCTCCGCGCGCCTGAGCGCACGCGGGAGCAGCCGATCGAGGGTGGCGCCATCGGGCGCCGCGGTCGCCGTCACGGGTGCCTGCGCTCCGGGTGGCGGGCGTGCTTTCGGGGCGTCATCCTACGTCCAGGTCGCGGTGTCCCCGACCGCGACGTCGCTCGGCGAGGCAGATGGTGCGAGTTCGGCTCATGATCGCGGCGCTGATGGTGTCCGCCTGCGCGACCGCGGGAGGGGTCGCGCCGGCGGTGGGTGGCGGGGTCGGGGCACCCGAGGCGGGGGTGACCGAGGCGGCGCCCCCGGCGCTCGGATCCGGACCGCCGCCGCCGGCGATCGCGCCGCCCGTCGCCGGCGCCGACGAGGCCCCGGCGACCGTGCCGGCCGAGCCGGGCGTGCACGAGCTGGAGCTCTCGATCGACGACGTCCGCCGCGCCGCACGTGTCCACGTGCCCGTGCTCGGCGCCGCACATCCGGTGCTGCTCGCCCTCCATCCGCTCGGCGGGACGGCGCTCGGCTTCGAGCGCGCCACCGGCCTCGGGCCAGCCGGGACGGCGGACGGTGTCGTGGTCGTGTTCCCGCAGGGTGTCGGCCTTTCGTGGAACGGCGGCGCGATCTGCTGTCAGCCGGCGCTCGGCCGGGTCGACGACCTCGCGTACGTGCGCGCACTCGTGGAGCGACTCGCGCAGGACCTGCCGATCGACCGGGGTCGCGTCTGGGCGACGGGCTTCAGCAACGGCGGCTTCCTGGCGTACCGCCTCGCCTGCCAGGCACCCGACGTGGTCAGCGCGATCGCCCCCGTGGCCGCCACCTACGCGATCGACTGCGCTCCCTCCCCCGCCGTTGCGCTGCTGCACGTCCATGGCATCGACGATGACATCGTCCCCTACGAGGACGTCCTCCGGGCACCACCCGAGCGACCGATCCCCCGGGGCGCGGTGGAGACCACGTCGGCGTTCGCGGCTGCGCTCGGCTGTGGCGATGCGACGGTCACGCCCTTCCCCGGGGGCACCACGACCGCCTTCCCCGGGTGCGCCGGTGGTGTGGCGGTCGAGCTCGTGTCACTCGAGGGTGTGGGCCACCAGTGGCCGCGGGATGGTTGGGACGCGACGTCGGAGGTGCTCCGCTTCCTCGCCTCGCAGCCCGGCCGCTCCTGAGGGGTCGCGGCCCCGGCGCAGTAGCCTCAACTGGCCGACGAGGGTCGGCGGGGACCATCGAGGCGGGCTTGTACGCGGTACTGGCGGGGGGCATCGGGGCCGCGCGGTTCCTCCGGGGGCTCGTGCGCGCCGTCGATCCGAGCGAGCTCGTCGTGATCGCCAATGTCGGGGACGACATCGAGCTCCACGGACTCCACGTCAGCCCGGACCTCGACACGATCACCTACACGCTCGGCGGCGGCATCCATCCGGAGCAGCAGTGGGGACGTGCGGACGAGACGTTCACCATCGCCGAGGAGCTCCGCCGCTACGGCGCCGACGAGACCTGGTTCACGCTCGGCGATCGCGATCTCGCGCTGCACCTGTACCGGACACGCCGGCTCCGCGCCGGCGACCGCCTCAGCGAGGTCACCGCGGACATCGCGCGCGCATGGGACCTGGGCTTCCGACTCCTGCCGGCGACCGACGACCCCGTCGAGACCCGGATCGGCACGAAGGACGGCCGCGACCTGCACTTCCAGGAGTACTGGGTCGGCGAGCGCGGCCAGCCCGAGGTCGAGTCCGTCCGGCTCGCAGGCGCCGAGGGGGCACGCCCCGCACCCGGGGTGCTCGAGGCCCTCGACGCCGCCGAGGCCATCCTGCTCTGCCCGTCGAACCCCGTCGTCTCGATCGGCACGATCACCAGCGTGCCGCGCATCCGTGAGGCACTGATCGACGCGACCGCGCCGGTCGTCGGTGTCTCGCCGATCGTCGGGGGCGACGTCGTCCGGGGGATGGCGCACCGGCTGCTCCCGGCACTGGGGACCGAGGTCTCGGCGCTCGGCGTCGCCGACCTCTACCTCGACTTCCTCGACGGCTGGGTGATCGACGACGCGGACGCCGACCAGGCACCGGCCCTGCTCGAGCGGGGGCTCGGCGTCGCGGTCACGGACACGATGCTCGACGACGTGCAGGTGGCGACCGAGGTCGCTCGGACGGTCCTCGGGCTCGCGGCGCGGCTCGCCGGGACACCATGAGCCGCGTGGAGCTGCTACCGCTGCCGGGCCTGCCGGAGGTCGCGCCCGGTGACGACCTGGCGGCGCTCATCCTCGCCGCGGCCGAAGGGGCCGACCTGCAGCTGAGGGACGGCGACGTCCTGGCCGTGGCACAGAAGGTCGTCAGCAAGGCCGAAGGGGCGGTGGCCGCGGTCCCGGCGGAGCCGGTGGGTGCCGTCGATCCGCGACGGGCGCTCGCGCGCCAGCAGGCGGCCCGGATCGTGGCCGACACCCCCTGGGTCCTCATCACCGAGACCCCGCACGGGTTCGTGTGCGCCAACGGGGGCGTCGACGCATCCAACGTCGCCGAGGGCCAGCTCGTCCTCCTGCCGGAGGACCCGGACGGCTCGGCGGCCCGGCTCCGCGCCGCCTTCTCCGCCGTCGGCGTCGACATCGGCGTGATCGTCACGGACACGTTCGGACGGCCCTGGCGGATGGGCCAGACGGAGGTCGCGATCGGCGCTGCCGGCATCGAGGTGCTCCGCGACGAGCGCGGCGGGACGGATCGACACGGCCGCGAGCTCGAGGTGACGGTGACCGCGATCGCCGACGAGCTCGCGGCGGCCGCGGACCTCGTTCGCACCAAGGCGTCGGGCACGCCGGTCGTCGTCATCCGAGGCCTCGACGTGCTGCGCGGGGGCGCAGATGGGGCGGTACGGCTCGTGCGGCCGGCCGGTGAGGACCTCTTCCGGCACGGCGGGCCCACGGCGATCGAGGCCGCGCTACTCGCGACGGTCGACGACGATCGCCTGCCGGCCACCTCGGAACCGATCGTGCGGGTCCGCGACGTCGTCCTCCGGGCGACCGGCGTCCAGTTGGGCGAGGACCTCGGCCTGCCCGAGGGGGTGGGTGCCGACTCGGCTGCCGCCCTGGCCCGCGACGTCCTCGTGCGCGCACACGGCCTGCCCCCAGGGCAGGGGTGAGCCCGGACCGCCACGCCCGACGGTGCCGCACGCCGAGGCGGGTGGGTGCGGTGGCAGCAACTACGCTCCGCCCCCACATCCACGCCACGAGCAGGAGTGTCCGGTGGCCGAGGAAGAGCGCCTGACCAAGGCCGAACGTCGCGAGCAGGCCCGCGCGGAGCGCAAGCGCGCCGAGGAGGAGGCCGCCAGGGCCGCCAAGAAGAAGCGTGCGACGAACACGATCGTCGGTGTCGTGATCACCGCGATCGTCCTCGCGGTCGTGGCCAACGCGATCTTCAACCGTCCGGAGGAGATCGAGGACGTGATCGTCCTGCAGGCCACCCAGGTCGAGGCGGCGCAGGAGGCCGCCGGCTGCGTGGGCCAGGACGGCGTCGTGGTCGAGCCGCGGACGCACTACGAGCCCGGTGAGGCGCCGGCAGCCGACGCCATCTACGGCAGCACGCTGCGTCCGCCGGCCGGGGGCCCGCACTTCTCGCGGACCGGCCCGGTCGGGACCTTCACGAACAGCCCGGCGGACGAACGGGCCGTGACGCACAACCTCGAGCACGGCGCGATCGCGGTCTGGTTCCAGGCGGATGCGCTCGACGGCGATCAGGTCAACGAGCTCGAGGCGTGGGCCGACTCGCTGAACGCGAGCGGCTTCGAGTCCAACATCGCCGGCGGCGGGATCATCGTCTCCGTCTACGAGAACCCGATGAGCTCGGGCAAGCCGATCGCCCTCCGTGCCTGGGGCGTGGCCCTCGACTGCGACAGCTTCGACGAGACGGCGTTCAACGGCTTCGTCGCGCGGTTCTTCGGCACCCGAGGGATCGCGCCGGAGCGGACGCTCAGCCCGTTCCCGAACGAGGTCATGCGCCTCGTGGACGACCGGCCCGACGACGCCGAGGGCGAGGGCGAGGGCGAAACCGAGACCGAGGGTGACGGCGAGGGCTCGACCGAGGGTGACGCGCCGGCCGAGGGCGAGGGCGAGGACAGCTAGGCCCGGCCCTCAGCCGGCTCCGAGGGGCACGCCGCGGATGCGGCGCCACCAGGTGCGCACCCAGCGGCCGTAGTCGAAGGGCTCGAACCACCGCGCGACGACCTGCTCGGTCGGCACCGTCGCGCTCGCCTGGACCAGCCGCCGCTTGCGGCGCATCGAGCCGACGAGGCGGAGGCCGGAGAACGACGCGACGAACGCCGTCGGGACGGTGACCAGCAGCTCGAGCGCCTTCAGGGCCGTCGTGAGCAGGAACCCGGGCGATGCCGCGAGCAGGGCCGTCGGGCTGTCGCACTTGACGAGCGTGAGCAGGCGGTTCTGGAAGTTCAGCTGCTCGACGCGGGCGGTGCGGCGGGGCCCGGCGCCGCCACGCTCGTGGTGGGCCACCGCGCGCGGCTCGTAGACCGCGCGCCACCCCCGCATGGCGGCACGCCAGTCGAGGTCCACGTCCTCCCAGAACGCGAACAGGTCCTCGTCGAAGACCTCCCCCTCGACAGCGACGTCCTCGAGCATGGCGCGGCGGTACAGCGCGAGCGCGCCCGACACGCCGAAGACCTCGTCGGGCGTGTCCCACTGCCCGCGGTCGACCTCCCCCTCGCCCCGGTTGCGGAAGAGCCGGGTCCGGAACGCGACGTGGCCCGTGGTGTCGATGATCGGCTCGCCCGACGGCGAGGTCACCGTGCGCAGGAGCTTGCCCTGCACGGCACCGATCCGGTCGTCCGCAGCCAGCGCCTCCACCGCGCGTGACACGTAGTCGTCGGCTGGCTCGATGTCGACGTTGCAGATCAACACCGCATCCGACGTGCTCGCGGAGATCGCCGCGTTGGCCGCGCCGGCGAAGCCGTCGTTGGTCGCGTTGCGGATCGTGCGGACGCCTCGCGGCTCGTACCGGTCGAGGATGGCGGCCGAGCCGTCGCTGCTCGCGTTGTCGACGACGATGACGTCGAAGGGGCGGTGGTCCTGCGCGAGCAGCGCATCGAGGCAGGTGCTGAGCTGGTCCGCGCTGTTCCAGTTGACGACGACGGCGGTGACGCGCACGTCCGGCGACCCGGTCAGCGGCCGGACTCGCGCCCGCGTCGCAGGTCGAGCTCACCCGTGCTGTGGGCCGGGACGGGCGACTCGAGCTGCTCGGGCGCTGGCGCCGACGCGGGGTGGAGCTCGCGGGCCTGCTCGGGCGTGATGTCCTCCTCGCGCCACCTCGGGTCCGCGTCGAGGTTGACGGCTGGACCGCTCGCCACGGCTGCGGCGGCACGGAGGTCGACGAGGCCGGTCGCCCCCGGGGCCGGCTCGATCTCGAACGAGAGGGCACCCGGGAGGTGGTCGAACTGCTCGCGACCGGTGGCGTTGGTGACGACGGCCTCGACGTTGTACGTCCCGGCGAGCACGTGCGTCGTGAACCGGAAGTCGACGGTGGCCGACTGCCCGGCATCGAGGGGGCCGATCCCGAGCCCCTGCCAGGAGGTGTGCACCTCGTAGATCTGGCGGTCCGTCGTGGAGATGCGAGCCCCGACGCTGCAGACCGCGATGGGCTCGCGCGCGCGGACCTTGATCCGCAGCACGAGTGGCGTCGACGGCGCGATGACCTGGGCGGGCTTGCCCGTGGTGTCGAGGAGCTGGACGTCCACGACGCGGACGAGCCCCGGGGTCTTCGCCGCGGCGGGGCGCACCTCACCGGGGGCCGCCGACTCCATGAGCTGCGAGTAGAGGGCGATGCCCTCCTGCGCCGGCCCGTCGAAGCGGACGGTGCCGTCGCGGAGCACGATGGTGCGGTCGCAGAACTCGGCGATCGCGTTGAGGTCGTGGCTCACGAGCACGATCGTCTTCCCGCGGGCCTGGAAGTCGCGCACGCGGGCAAGCGACTTGGCCTGGAAGTGGACGTCGCCGACCGACAGCACCTCGTCGACGAGCAGGATGTCGGGGTCCACGTGCACGGCGATGGCGAAGCCGAGACGCACGTACATGCCCGACGAGTAGTTGCGGACCGGCGTGTCGAGGAACGGCCGGACGCCGGCGAACTCGACGATGTCGTCGAAGCGCTCGGTGATCTCGGCTCGCGACAGGCCGAGGATGGCGCCGTTGAGGTAGATGTTCTCGCGGCCCGTGAGGTCGCCGTGGAAGCCGGCCCCCAGTTCGAGCAGGGAGGCGACGCGGCCGTTGATCTCGACCCGCCCCTCGTCCGGCTCGAGGATGCGCGCCAGGACCTTCAGCAGGGTCGACTTGCCTGAGCCGTTGGGCCCGATGATGCCGACCGTCTCGCCGCGGTCGATGGTGAAGGTCACGTCCTCGAGGGCGTTGAAGTCCGTGTAGCTGGCCCGGCGGAAGCGGTAGAGGCGCTCCTTCAGCCCGCCGGGGCGCTCGTGGTACAGCCGGAAGGTCTCGGTGACGCCGTCGACGATGATGGGTGGCCGGTCGGCGTCCCGCTTCATCAGCTCACGGAGCTGCTCGAGCACCATCGCTCAGACCTCCTTCGCGAAGGTGCGGGCGAAGTGGTTGAACGCCATGTAGCCGACGACGAACACCGACAGCGCGACGCCGGTGACGGCGAGGAAGAGCTCGGGCGAGCTGAAGAGGGGCTCGGTGGACTGCAGCGTCGACTGGCCCGATGGCCCCTCGACCGTGGTGACGCCCCCGTAGAGGGCCTCCCGGAACAGCTTCACGAACCACGTCATCGGGTTGAGGTTGATGACGTGGGTGAAGAACTGCGCGATCGAGCTGGTCTTGCCGGCCTCGGCCACGAGCTGGACCGGGTAGATGACGGGCGTCGCGTAGAACCAGATGAGGAAGACGACGACGATGAGCTCCTGCAGGTCGCGAAGGCCGACGTTCGCGCCGGCGAGGAGCATCGAGAAGCCGCTCGCGAAGATGGTCAGCAGCACGATCCCGACGGCGACGGCCGGCAGGTGCGTCAGCACGCCCCAGCCACGCGTCCAGACCAGGTAGGGCAGAACGGCC
>JBFHRB010000095.1:0-11595 GCA_041591915.1 Nitriliruptorales bacterium | reverse complement strand
CAGCGGCCGCACCCGCCCATCGTCGTCGGCGGCGAATCCGAGGCCGCCCTGCGACGGGCCGCCCACCTCGGCGACGGTTGGATCGGCATGGCGCACACGCCCGACTCGGCCGCTGCACAGGTCGATCGGCTGCGCGGATTCACGTCCGAGGCGGGACGCGACCCCTCCTCGCTCACGGTGACGGTGATGGGGGCCTGCGAGGGCGACGACGACGTCCGCGCCTGGGAGAAGGCCGGCGTGGACCGGCTGATCGTCGTCCCGTGGGAGCGGTCGAGCGAGGCGGTGTCGGGCCTCGAGGGATTCGCCGAGCGGTTCGTGGAGGTCGACGCATGAGGCGTTCGCTCGAGGAGCTGCTCGACCCGGCGAGCACGGCGCTCGTGACCCACGAGTGCATGCGCGGCGTGATCGGCGAGCCCGCCGTGTTCCCGGCCCTGTCGGAGGAGGCCCGAGACGTGGGCCTGCCCGCCAACGTCGGTCGGCTCGCGACCGCCGCTCGCGCCGCCGGCGTGCCGGTCGTGCACTGCATCGTGCACCGACGAGACGACGAGATGGGCTCGAACAACAACGGCCGCATCTTCGGCGCGGCGAGGAAGTCGGGCGTCGTCTTCCGGCCGGGGAGCGACGTGGTCCGGCTGGTGGACGAGGTCGGCGACGACCCGCGGGACCTCGTCCTCACGCGCTACCACGGCATCGGCGGCATGGGCGGGACCGACCTCGATCCGGTCCTCCGCAACCTCGGGGCGCGCACGCTCGTCATCGTGGGCGTGTCCGTGAACGTCGGGGTCACCAACCTGGTCATGGACGCCGTGAACGCGTCCTATGACGTCGTCCTCCCACGTGACGCGATCGCCGGCGTACCCCGTGCGTACGCCGACGCCGTCATCGACAACACCCTGTCCCTGCTCGCGACCATGACCACGACCGACGAGGTCGTGCGTGCCTGGGCCGGCAACCACTGACCGTTAGGCTCCCGGACATGACGACCCATCAGGAAACGGACGAGGACCTCCGCGCCGTCGACGGCCGCGTGCCGGGTCGCCGCGGCCGACAGACCCGTGACCGCCTGCTCGACGCGACCGCCGAACTGCTGCAGACGCGCGGCTACCGCGAGCTGTCGGTCGTCGAGATCGCGCGGCACGTCGGCTCCTCGCCCGCGACCTTCTACCAGTACTTCGCGGACGTCGAGGCAGCGGTGCTGGTGCTCGCAGCCCGGCTGCACGAGGACGGCGAGCGCCTCGGTGACCTCATCTCGTCGGCATCGTGGTCGGGGCGCGCCGGGTGGGAGGCAACACTCGACTTCATCGACGCGTTCCTCGACTTCTGGACGACGCACGTCCACGTCCTCCGCGTCATCGACCTGGCCATCGCCGAGGGCGACGGTCGCTTCCGCGAGGCCCGCATCGCCCTCCTCAACCCGGTCACCGTCGCGCTCTGTGAGGTCGTGGCGGAGATGCAGGCGAGGGAGCGCCACCCCGAGGACGTCAAGCCGAACGCGCAGGCCTCCGTCATCATCTCGATGCTCGCCCACGTCGCCGCCCACCTGGACGGCCTGACGGGCTGGGGCGTGGGGGAGAAGGAGGCGCGCGTGTCGCTCGCCCGCATGACCTACTGGAGCCTCGTGGGCCGCAAGCCCCCGGCGGACTGAGGCGCGGCAGCGAGGCGCGTCGATGCTGGCGGAGGTGGTTCGCGAGGCAGGGCGGCGCCACGGCGACCGCCCCGCCCTCGTCTCGCCCGACGGATGGACGTGCTCGTACGCCTGGCTCGACGCGCTGAGTGACCGGATCGCCGCGGGCCTGTCGGCGCGCGGGGTCGGTCTCGGTGACGTCGTCGGGCTCCTGATCCCGTCGAGCGTCGAGTACGTCGCGGCCTACCTGGCTGCGGCGAAGGTCGGCGCGATCACCGCGGGCGTGAACACGCGACTCGCGCCCGCCGACCGGGCCGCGTGCGTCGACGTGGTCGGGGCGTCCATCGTGCTCGTGGCGGAGGGGCTCGAGGTGGGCCTCCCCGTCGACGCGCCGGTCGAGGTCGTTCGCCTCGCCTCGTCCGCAGAAGGCGTGCTCGCGGGCCTGTGGGGTGAGCCGCTGGCGCCGCGCGTCGCACCCGACGACGATCGTCCCGTCGTGATCGTCTTCACCTCGGGCACGACCGGTACCCCGAAGGCCGCGTGGTTCACGGGGCGGCAACTGCGAGCCGTCGAGCGGATGGATGCCGCGGACCCGTCGGCGGGCGGCGTGCCGATGCTCGCCTCGACCGAGCTCGTGCACGTCGGGTTCATGACCAAGCTCGCGTGGTACCTCGACGTCGGCAACACGATCCACCTGCTCGCGAAGTGGCGGGCGGCCGATGCCCTCGAGGCGTTCGCGCGGCTGCGGATGCCGATGATCGGCGGCATCCCGGCCCAGGTCTCCCTGCTCCTGCGCGAGGACGTCGAGGCCCATGACTGGTCGCACGTGCGTGCGATCGTGGCGGGTGGGGGCCCGGTGTCGCCGTCGCTGGTCACCGAGGCGCGGGAGCGGTTCGGCGCGCCCTTCTCGGTCCGGTACTCGTCGACGGAGTCGGGAGCCCTCGGCACGCTGACTGCACTCGACGCCCCCGACGACGAGGTACTGCACACGGTCGGGCGTCCACGCAACGGGGTCGAGGTCGCGATCCGCGGTACCGACGGTGGGGACCTCGCGCCGGGGGAGGAGGGCGAGGTCTGGCTGCGATCCGACGCGGTGATGAGCGGGTACTGGAACGCGCCGGACCTCACCGCCCGCGAGCTCCGCGACGGGTGGGTCCGGATGGGTGACCTCGGGCTCATCGACGACGCTGGTTGCCTGCGGCTCGTGGGCCGCCGCGACGACGTCTACATCCGTGGCGGCTACAACGTCCACCCCGCCACCGTGGAGGCCGCGCTGTCCGCCCACCCCGGCGTGCTCGACGTGGCGGTGGTCCCACGCCCCGACGAGCTGATGGGCCAGGTCGGCGTCGCGGTCGTCGTGCCACGGGATCCCTCGGACCCGCCCACGCTCGACGACCTCCGCACCCATGCACGGCCCCTGCTCGCCCGGCACGAGCTCCCCGAGGCCCTCGAGCTCGCCGCCGACCTCCCGCGCACGAGCCTGCACAAGCTCGACCGCCGCGCCCTCGCCGCCCGCCACGGCTAGCACGCCCCTGGCCGGGCGAGCGCGTTCTTGACACTCCGTCAGATGTCTCGGTAGCGTTCCGTTCAGCGAACAGCCGTTCGTGATATCGAACGCCTGCGAGGGGAGCCGCGGGTCGCCGGTATCGGACGTACACGACAGCGAGAGGTGCAGGGGGATGAAGCTCGACCTCCTCTACGAGATCGACGTTCCGAAGCCATGGGGTGACGAGCCCTGGCCGGAGAACCAGCGCAAGCGCGAGCAGCGCGCCTACAAGGAAGCCATCGAGCAGGTGCGGCTCGCCGACACGCTCGGGTTCAACTGCGCGTGGTTCGTGGAGCACCACTTCCGTGAGGGCCGCAGCCACTGCAGCTGCCCCGAGGCCGTCCTCGGCGCGCTGTCGCAGGTGACCGAGCAGATCCGGCTCGGCTTCGGCGTCACGCTGACCCCGCACGAGTTCACGCCGCCGATGCGCGTGGCCGAGAAGGTCGCGACCGTCGACGTGCTGTCGGGTGGCCGCGTCGAGTGGGGGACCGGCCGGTCCACGCCGATGGAGCAGACCGCCTTCGGCGTCGACATCGACCGCTCGAAGGAGAAGTGGGAGGCGGCGATCCGCTCGATCGTCGGCATGTGGAAGACCCAGTACTACGAAGAGGACTCCGAGCACCTCAAGTTCCCGAAGCGGAACGTGACGCCGAAGCCCGTCCAGGGTCCGCACCCGCCGCCGTGGATGGCCGCCACGTCGCCGTCGTCGGCGGCCAAGGCCGGCCAGCTCGGCATGGGCCTGTTGAGCTTCGCGATCATGCAGCCGACGCAGATCATGGCCCAGCGGATCGCGGCCTACAAGGAGGCCCAGGCCAACCAGACGCCGCTGACGGACGTGGTCAACAACCGCGCCGCCGCGTACACGCTGGTGCACTGCGCCGACTCGATGGACGAGGCCGAGGTCAACGGGGTCTGGGACGCGGTGTGGTGGTGGTACCAGCACCTCGCCGAGTTCACGCTCGAGTGGGAGTTCCCGCACTTCCCGCAGGAGGAGAAGGACAAGCTCTTCCCGCTGATGAAGAAGCACGCCGACGGCGACCTCAACCCGAAGATGTTCAACGACTACGACATGATCATCGTGGGCGACCCGGACCAGTGCATCGAGAAGATGAAGCTGTACGAGTCGCTCGGCGTCGACCACCTCCTCTGCTACATGCAGTTCGGTGACCTCGACCACAACGCGATCATGAAGTCGATCGAGCTCATCGGGAAGCACGTCCTGCCCGTCATCGACCCCGACCGCGAGTCGACGGTCACGATGGTCGAGAAGGCCGGGACCCCGGCATGAGCGAGCAGCCTCCGCAGGCCGAGCGTGAGCTCGATCGGTCGGAGGTCCCCGACTACCTGGACCTGCTCCGGCTCGACGATCGGGGGATCGTCGTGGCCGGGGCCGGCCAGGGCATCGGACGCCAGACGTCGCACGCCCTCGCCCAGGCGGGGGCGCGTGTCGTCTGCATGGACTACGACGCCGACGCCGCCGAGCACGTCGCCTCCGAGATCGATGGCGTCCCGATCGCCGCTGACGCGCGTGAGCGCGCCGACATCGAGAAGGTCCTCAAGACCGCCGAGGCCCGCCTCGGCCGCGTCGATGGCGTCGTCGACATCATCGGCATGGCCAAGTACGTGCCGCTCACGTCGACGACCGACGAGGACTGGGAGTGGACACAGGGCATGGTCCTGCGCCACGCCTTCTACCTCACCCAGCTCGGCGCGAAGATGATGCGCCAGTCGGGCGGGGGCTCGATGGCGTTCGTCGCCTCCGTCTCCGGCATCTCGTCCGCCCCACTGCACGCCGCGTACGGCGCGGCCAAGGCCGGGCTGATGTCGCTCGTTCGGTCGGCCGCCGTGGAGCTCGGCCCCAAGGGCATCCGTGTCAACGCGGTCGCGCCCGGGGTCGTCTGGACGCCGCGGATCGCGGCGATGCTCGGCGACGACCTCAAGAAGACGCAGGAGGACAACTCGCCGCTGCGACGGGTCGCCCAGACCTCCGACATCGCCGCGGCGCTGCTGTTCCTGATGAGCGACCTCAGCGGCTACGTGAACGGCCAGACGCTCGTCGTCGACGGCGGCGTGACGGCCAAGTTCCCGTTCCCGATGGAGTTCTAGGGGGCCCTGTGAGTTCCGAGTCCGCACCGCACCTGCTGAGCGGCCCGGAGGCCGGCCGCGGCGAGCGCCCCGAGCAGCCCGAGCCCTACGTGCGCGGGGCCCTGTGGCCCGGTACGCGGCGGGTCCCGTACCCGCGCGCCGCACCGCTCGACCGCATGCGCATCCCGGGCGACACCTGGCTGATGGCCTCGATCCCGGTGGGGGTCAGGCTCGAGCTCGTCGGCGACGCGGATCTCGTCCGGATCGTCTACTCGGCGCAGACGGACCAGACCGGCTACCGCGGTGATGGCGCGGGCATCACGTTCCAGTCGTGGGCGGAGGGCGACGGCGGCTGGGAGCTGCTCGGCGAGGCGCCGGCCTACGTCGGCGAGTCGCAGCAGTGCATGGTCCCGGCGCGGCCGGGGTCGCGCACGGTGATCTACGTCCCGGTAGGCATGAAGCCGACCGTCGAGTCAGTCAAGGCCGGGCGCGGCTCCATCGAGCCGGCACCCGACCAGCCGCGCTGGGTCGTCTACGGCGACTCGGTGGCAGAGGGGTGGATCGCCTCGGCCCCAGCACTCGCCTGGCCGGCGGTGGCGGGGCGTGACTTCGGCCTCGACCACGCCAACCTCGGCTACGCCGGGGCCTCGCGGGGCGAGATCGCCAGCGCCGAACAGGTGGGCCGGGTCGAGGCCGACGTCATCACGGTGTGCCACGGCACCAACTGCTGGACGCGCACGCCCCACTCGGCCGAGCAGATGCGGGCCAACACCGACGCGTTCCTCGAGATCCTGCGCCAGGACCACCCCGACACGCCCATCGTCGTCGCGTCGCCGGTCATCCGCCCCGACGCCGAGGCGAAGCCGAACCGGCTGGGGGCGACGCTGGGGGACCTGCGGGCCGCGATGGAGGAGGTCGCGAGCAAGCGCATCGCCGACGGCGACACCCGCCTGTCGCTCGTGCGCGGCCTCGACCTGATCGGGCCCGAGCACCTCGGCGACGGCATCCACCCCGACGACGAGGGCCACGCCCGCATGGCCTCCGGCATCGGGGCGGCGGTGCGTGCCATGCTCGACGCCTGACGGGAGAGCCACGCCTGATGAGCGAGAAGCGCCAGTTGCGCCACCCCGATCCCAACAAGAGGGGCGGACGGGTCGACCCCGCGCTGGCCGCCGAGTTCGAGCAGGCGATCCTCGAGGTGCTCACACCCGCGGGGGAGGAGGGGGTCGCGTTGCAGGACCTCTACACGCTGGTCGACCCGCACCTCACACCCGAGACTGCTGCCCGGGGCAAGAGCTCGTGGTGGGTCATGTCGCTCAAGCTCCACCTCGAGGCCGAAGGCGTCGTCGAGCGCGTGCCGGGGGCCAAGCCGCAGCGACTCCGGGTGGTCGCCTAGTGGCGCGGCGTGCCCCCGCGATCGACCGTGCCGTGGCGGTGCTCAACCACCTCGCGGGTGACCCCACGCGCGCCTACTCGCTCAGCGAGCTCTGCCGCGAGCTCGACCTCAACAAGGCGACCGCGCACTCGCTGCTGAACACGCTCGCCGACGTCGGCTACCTCGTCCGTGACGAGGACGACAAGACCTACACGCTCGGCCCGGCGCTCATCGCCATCGGCAACGCTGCGACCGCGTCCTTCCCCGTCGCTCGGCTGGCACAGCGCCAGATGGACGAGCTCGCCCGCCAGTTCGACCTCGAGGTCATCGGCTCGACCGCCATCGGCGACGAGATCGTCATCCTCGGTCGCGCCGGCACGCCGCGTCCCCTCGGCATCAACGTCCAGCCGGGCCAGCGCCTCCCGCTCGTGCCGCCCCTCGGCACCGTGTTCGTCGCGTGGGCGGGCGAGGAGGCGATCGAGCGCTGGCTCGACAAGCTCGGGCCCTCTGCCACCGCTGCCGACCGTGACCGCTACCGCCAGGCCCTCGAGGCCGTCCGGGGGCGCGGCTACTCGATCGCGATGGCGGGCCAGGAGCAGCAGCGCCTCGTCGAGGAGTTGACGGCGGGTGGGCGCGCCGGCGGGGAGTACGCACTCACCGAGCTCGAGGGCGCCGAGACCTACGCGATCAGCCAGATCGGCGCCCCGGTGTTCGGCCCACACGGCGAGGTCGCGTTCGGCCTCTTCCTCATCGGCTTCCGCGGCCAGATCGCCGCCGCCGAGGTCCCGACCTACGCCGAGGCCCTCGTGAGAGCCGCGCAGGAAGTGACCGGGGCCCTGCGCGGGGCGGTCCCCGTCGGCTAGCGCTCAGCCCTTGCGGACGTCCCAGCGGGCCGTCGCGGACGCGCACTCGGTGCCCTCACCGTCGACGAGGCTGACCGCGACGTCGAACTTGGCCTTGCCCTCGGCGTCGAGGTCCTTCAGGATCCGCTCGACCGAGTCGGTGAACTGCGCCCTCGCCTCGATGGCACCGCGCGCGATGCGCTTGTAGGCGATCTCGACGTTGGTCACGAGCGGGCGCATCCCGGCCATGTGCTCGACGAACGCCCCGAGGAAGGCGGCGCCGCTCGCGGCCTCGGCCGCAGCGAAGAGCCCGCCGGCGTGCTGGCTGCCGATGTGATTGCGCAGCCGCTCGTCGTCGGGGAGCAGGACCGTCGCGGTGCCCTCGCCGAGCTCGGTGACCTCGAGCCCGAGGGTCGTGTTGAACGGCACGGCCTTCGCGAGGCCTGCCTTGATGACGTCGAAGTCCTTGGACATGGGGATCCCCTCAGCTGACGATGGCCTGGCCGCCGTTGACGCGCCAGACCTGGCCCGTCGCCCACTTGCTCGCATCGGACGCGAGGTAGAGCACGATCATCGCCTGGTCGTCGGCCTCGCCGACCATGCGCAGCGGGCTGATCCACTTCATGCGCTCGACGAACTTGTCGTACTTCTCCTGGTTGAACGTGCCGTCCTCGTCGTAGCTGTGCCGCGAGGTGAACGGCGTGATCGTCGCGCCGGGGGAGATCGTGTTGACGCGGATGCCCTCGGCGCCGTACTCGATGGCCATGGTCTTGGTGAGCTGGGCGATCGCGGCCTTCGTCATGGCGTAGGGGGCATAGCCAGGCGCGGCCACGTCGATCGAGGCGGACGCGACGTTGATGATCGAGCCCGAACCCTGCTCGAGCATCGGCACGAGCGCAGCCTGGCAGCCGAAGATGGTGCCCTTGAGGTTGATCGCCAGGACCTTGTCCAGCTGCTCCTCGCTGAGGTCGATCACCTTCGACTCGGACGCGATCCCGGCGATGTTGGCCATCACGTCGAGCCGCCCGAACTCGCTGACCGCGCGCTGGACCAGCTCGGTCACGGCGGCCTTGTCCGTGATGTCGACGGCGTGGGCGATCGCGGTCCCGCCGTTGGCGGCGATCTCGTCGACGACCTCCTTGGCGCCGCCCTCGTTCACGTCGGCGACGACGACCTTGGCGCCGACGGCGCTCAGCGCCTCGGCGGAGGCACGGCCGATGCCGGAGGCGCCGCCGGTGATGACGGCCACCTTGCCGTCACATCGGAAGGCGGCGAGTGGGTCGAAGGTCAACGCGGTCCCCCTGCGTCGTGCGGGTGTCGGTGCACTCGGCCGGCAGGTGTGCCGGGCGAGGTGGCTGCATCGAACCTGACGACCCGTCAGAAACGCAAGACGAGGTCCTTCACCCGTCGTCCCGGCAGGTTGACGTCAGCCTGACGTGAACCGTACCCTGTGTTCGACATCACGACCAGCTGTTCGAAATACCGAACATCGCTGCCACGAGGGGACCACATGGCGGAGTCGACACCGGAACCGTTGGGCCTGGCCGGCCCGCTGATCCTCGTCGACGACCTCGACGTGGCCGAGGCCCCCCGTCCGGACGTCGTCGCGTCCGAGCCGGCCGTGGCCGCCCACCCTGAGGGCTCGCCCGAGCGTCCCACCCCCCTCAAGGGCTTCTCCACCATCGAGCAGGCGATCGCGGCCATCCGCCGGGGCGAGATGATCGTCGTCGTCGACGACGAGGACCGCGAGAACGAGGGCGACTTCGTGATGGCGGCCGACCTCGCCACGCCTGAGGCGATCAACTTCATGGTGACGCACGGCCGCGGCCTGCTCTGCCTGCCGATGACCGGGGAGCGCCTCGACGAGCTCGAGATCGGGGCGATGATCCCCGGCTCCGAGGGCCACGCCGAGACCAACTTCACGGTCTCGATCGACGTCGAACGCCCCGGCAACACCGGCATCTCCGCCTACGCCCGCGCGGAGTGCATCCGTCGCGCCGTCGACCCGACGGCGCGCCCGTCGGAGTTCCGGCGCCCCGGCCACGTCTTCCCGCTGCGCGCGGTCCCTGGCGGCGTCCTCGAGCGCGAGGGCCACACCGAGGCGGCCGTCGACCTCGCGCGCCTCGCTGGCCTGGCGCCCGCCGGCGTCATCTGCGAGATCATGAACGACGACGGCACCATGGCTCGGCTGCCCGAGCTCATCGACGTGGCCGCCGAGCACGACCTCCACCTCGTCACGATCGCGGACCTCATCGCGTACCGGAAGCGCCACGAGCAGCACGTCGAGGCCACCGCGGAGGCGACCATCCCCACGGCCTACGGCCGCTTCCGCGCCCGGACCTACCTCGACCGGCTCACCGGCGAGGAGCACGTCGCGATCATCGCCGGCCACCCGGAGGGCTCTGATGGCGTCCTGGTGCGCCTGCACTCCGAGTGCCTGACCGGCGACCTGCTGGGCTCGCGCCGCTGCGACTGCGGCCCCCAGCTCGACGACGCGCTGCGCCTCATCGCCACCGAGGGCGAGGGCGTCGTCGTGTACCTGCGCGGGCACGAGGGCCGCGGGATCGGGCTCGCCGAGAAGCTGCGTGCGTACGAGCTCCAGGACGACGGCCACGACACCGTCACCGCCAACATCGAGCTCGGCCACCCCGCCGACGCCCGCGACTACACGGCCGGCGGGCAGATCCTGCGCGACCTCGACATCGCCTCGGTGCGGCTGCTCACCAACAACCCGGTGAAGGAGCAGGCGCTCGCCGACTTCGGCATCGCCGTGACGCAGCGCATCGCCCACGAGGTGCTGCCCAACCCGGACAACCTCCGCTACCTGCAGACCAAGCGCGACAAGCTCGGCCACGACCTGCGCCTCGGCGAGGTCGAGGGCGACGCAGGCGCCTAGACCGAACAACCCGCTCCGAACCAATCGTTCCGAACCGCCCCAGGGGGGACACCTGATGGCACCGCACATCGTCGGCATCGGCGGCACGACCCGCGCGTTCAGCTCGACCGAGAAGGCGCTGCGCTTCGCACTCGCCAAGGCCGAGGAGGCCGGCGCGACGACCACTGGCTTCTTCGGTGAGGAGCTCGCGTCGCTGCCGCTGTACGCGCCGGAGAACCCCGAGCGCACCGAGGTCGCGCAGCGACTGATCGCCGAGCTGCGGCGGGCCGACGGGATCCTCCTCGCCTCGCCCGGCTACCACGGCGGCGTCAGCGGCCTCGTGAAGAACGCCATCGACTACACCGAGGACATGTCGAAGGACGACAACCCCTACTTCGCCAACAAGGCGGTCGGGGTCATCTCGACCGGCTACGGCTGGCAGGGCGTCGTCACGACGATCGAGCAGCTCCGCACCATCACCCACGCGCTCCGTGGCTGGGTCACGCCGATGGGGGCGGGCATCAACACGCTGGCCGCCAAGATCTTCAACGACGACGGCGAGGTCATCGACGAGCGCGCCGCCATGCAGCTCGGCATCGTCGCCACCGAGGTCGTGGAGTTCGCCAGCAAGCGGTGAGGCGCCCCGGGGAGTCCCGAGGCTCAGAACCCCGGCCTCGCGCCGGGGCTCGCGCGTTGATGATCCCCTCGACCATCACTGTGTGGACATCTCTTGCCGCGTGGACGTCTCGTTCCCTCTTGGCCATGCGAAGTCCACACGGCAACACGGGTCCACACAGTGATGGAGCCCACCCGCGCCACCCGGCCCCGCGCCCCGCCCCGTTGCGTTCCTGACGACCCGTCAGATACGGTTTCTGACGACCCGTCAGAAACGCACGCGCGCGGCAGAGGAGCCACCGTGGACTTCGAGTACACGGACGAGGAGCAGGCCTTCCAGGAGGAGGTCCGCCAGTTCATCCGGGACAACTACGACCCGGACGTGATGGACCCCCGACGCGAGGGCATGGCCCAGCTCGTCGACACGCCCAAGCGCGTGGAGTTCATGAAGAAGATGGCCGAGCAAGGCTGGCTCGGCCTCTCCTGGCCGGAGGAGGAGGGGGGCCGCGGCCAGTCAGCGGGCAAGTTCGAGTACCTGCTCAACGAGGAGCTCGCCGCGGTCGGGGCGCCCTACATCGGCAAGGACGTCGGCATCGTCGGCAAGACCCTGATCCGCCACGGCTCGCAGAAGCT
>JBFHRB010000094.1:0-11616 GCA_041591915.1 Nitriliruptorales bacterium | reverse complement strand
CATCGCCGACGACCTCGGCGTCACCGAAGCCCGCATCTCCCAGATCCGCAGCGAAGCCCTCACCGCCATCCGCGCCTACTTCGCCACCCAGTTCGACGGCATCCCCTGGACCGACACCGACGACCACGCCCCCGGACGCCGCGCCCGCGCCAGCTTCCTCACCGACATGGCCCAACACACCACCTGGCGCACCCGCCTCGACCAGGACGCGCCCTCGAAGGTCGTGTCTGCCTAGCCCGCGACGGGCGCGTCACCGCCGGCGGACTCGAAGTCGAGCGAGGCCGAGTTGATGCAGTAGCGCAGTCCCGTGGGCTGCGGGCCGTCCTTGAAGACGTGCCCGAGATGCGCGCCACAGGCCTTGCACAGCACCTCGGTGCGGACCATCCCGTGGCTCAGGTCGGTCTTGCGCTCGACCACGTCGTCGAGCGCGGGCTCCCAGAAGCTCGGCCACCCACACCCCGAGTCGTACTTCGTGTCCGACGTGAACAGCTCGGTCTCGCACACGACGCAGCGGTAGGTCCCGGCCTCCTTGTGGTCCCAGTAGACGCCGGTGAACGGCCGTTCGGTGGCGGCCTGCTGGGTGACGGCGAACTGCTCGGCACTCAGCCGCGCCCGGAGTTCCTCGGTGTTGACGTGGATGCGCTCGCTCATCGGCTGCCCTCCTCGACGCCACAGCCCCGGCGTGCGCCGGGGCTGTGGGTGATTCGTACTGGAGTCCGCGACGGACTGGTGTGTCGAGCGGGACCAACTCTCGACGGTCGTCGCGGTGGTGACACGGTGGATCTCCACCAGGTGGTCCAGCGGCCGTCCTAGCGGCCGGTCACCTCCAGGGTCCCTGTATGACTGCTACTACTCAACGGACCACCTCCTTTCCCTGGTCCGCCCATCCTACGCCAGGCCATGTCGTTCGGCAGCCGTTGCCGTGTCGACATCCTCGGCCCACGCGGGACCCCCGGCGAGGGCATCGGCCTCACGCGCGGCGATCGACCGGGTGTCGAGGTCGCCGAGCGCGCGGACGACGCTGCGCTCCCCGTTGTCGACCAGTCGTTCGAGCGCTGCGTGGCAGCGGGCCGACCAGACCCCGTGGAACGGTTGTGGCAGTCCACCGTGCTCCGCCAACGAGACGTCCGCCATCTCGAGCCGCTCCTCGAGGGAGTGGAAGAGGGTTGCGCTCGGGGCGACATGGTCCACGGCGAGGACCCACGCGACGTCGTCCCCACGCACGAGGCGGAGGGCACGAACGAGCGCGACCAGGGGCCCTTGCCCTGGATCGTCCACGGCGACGGCTCCAGCAGGCAGCGGATGGCGGCCGCGATCGGCCACGAGGACGGTCGCGCAGGCCCCGAGCAGGAAGGTGATGCCCGCGTCGAGCAGCGTCGTACCGTCCTGACGCTGCAACGAAGCCTTGTCACGCCCCATCCTCCGGCTCTGCCCCCCGCCCAGGAGCACCCCGACGCGGGTCATGACCCGGCCATGCGGCGCACGTCGACGAGGTCGCCCTGCGCGAGGGCGCCGTCCCCGGGTGGCACCGGCAGCCAGGCCGCGGCTCCAGCCAGCGTGCCGAGACGCGCACTCCCGCGAGGCCCGCTCGGGTCCACCACGAGGCCTTCCGCAGCGGCCGTGAGGCGAGCGCGGAGGTGCTGATGGACGTCGGGCCTGCGCGGCACGGTGCACGCCAGCCGGGCCCGCTCGGCCGGGACCGCACCGATCCCTCCCTGCAAGCGGTCGAGGAGTGGGCGCGTGAAGAGGTCGAAGCAGGCGAGCGCGGCGACCGGGTTCCCCGGTAGCGCCGTCACGAGCGCATCGCCGACCAGCGCCGCGGTGAACGGATGCCCTGGTCGCAGCGCGACGCCGCGCACGAGCACTTCGCCGACCTTGTCGAGCACCCGGATGGTGGCGTCGGCGCGCCCCACGGACACGCCACCCGTGGTGACCAGCAGGTCGGCCCTCGCGGCGGCGGCCACGACGATCCGCCGGACGGCTCGAGCTCGGTCGGTGACGTGGCGCAGGATGACGACCTGGCCACCGGCCGCGTGCACGGCCGCGCCGAGTGCGGGGCCGAGGGCGTCGGGGCGGGAGCGACCCACCTCGTCCCCCGTGGTGAGGATCGCGACCCGCGGGGCACGGTGCACGTGCACCGTCGACGACCCCGTGCCGGTTGCCGCGGCCACGCCGCCGAGCGTGAGCCGCTCCCCCGCGCGCAGCAGCAGATCGCCCTCGCGAACGTCCTCGCCTGCCCGGCGGATGTGGGCGCCGATCTCGGGGGCGTCGACGACGCGGAGGCTGGGTCCGTCCTCGACGACCGACTCGATCGGCACGACGGCATCGGCCCCGTCGGGCAGGGGCGCGCCCGTCGCCACGTACAGGGCCTGGCCCACGCCGATGGCCGCGGGTCCGCCGCGACCGGCCAGGGCCTCCCCGACGACCTGCACGGCGCCACCCCCGGCCACATCGGTCGCACGCAGCGCGAAGCCGTCCATCGCGCTCTCGTCGGTGGGTGGGAGCGTGCGGACACTGCGGAGGTCCCTGGCGAGCACGCGTCCGAGGGCACGCTCGACCCCGACCGCAGCCGCAGGCGTCGCGCTGGCCCGACCGAGCAGGCGCTCGAGGGCCTCGTCGACGTGGACGTCGTGTCCGGTCACACGGCCGCCAGGGTCACGGGGATGGCGTTCAGGACCGCATTGCCGGAGGGCACGTCGATGTCGGTCGCGTCGGTGAGGACGTTGCTGTTCACCCCCGGGCGGTCGCGTGCGACCGTCAGCCCGACCCCCTCGACATCGTGGCCCCACCCGTGCGGCAGGCTCACCACGCCACGCATGATGTCCTCGGTGACCTCGACGGGCGCCTCGACCGCGCCGGCACGAGACCTGACCTCCACGACCGCTCCGTCGTCGACGCCCAGTTCTGCCGCGTCCTCGGGGTGCAGGTGCAGGGTGCAGCGGTTCGATCCCCCGTTGAGCCCGGCGATGTTGTGCATCCACGAGTTGTTGCTGCGGACGTGTCGCCGACCGACGAGCACGTGCGACGCGTCCATGAAGCGTGACTGCGCCTCACGCAGGCGTTCGAGGTCGTCGAGGAAGACCTCGGCCGCCAGGTGGACCTGCCCACTCGGGTGGCGGATCACGTCGTCGAGGCGCGGTTGCAGCGGGCCGAGGTCCAGCCCGTGCTCGTGTGCCGCCAGCCGGTCGAGCGTCAGGCCGTCCGGGTCCCGACCGAAGCCGTCTCCGTACGCACCCACGCGGAGCAGGTAGTCGAGGACGCGATCCGGGCCGGTTCGGGGCGCGAGCTGGGCGAGCACGTCGTCCGGATCGCGTCCGGCGATCGGCCCCTCCGGGTCCTTGCACCCGCCCTCGACGAGGAGGCGGATGACGAACTCGTCGGCGACCGACGGCGGCGTCGACGTGGGCTGCCCCAGGGCGATCAGCGACAGCTTCGCGAGGATCTCCCACTCGGGCATCGCGTCGTCGGCGAGTTCGACCACCGGCGGCGAGTAGTTGGCGACGTTGCGCACCGCCAGGCGGTAGAAGGCGCCGTCGTAGTGGGGGCGGGTGAGGTCGGGTGGGGACGGGAGGATGACGTCGGCGTGCCGCGTCGTCTCGTTGAGGTAGATGTCCACGCTGACCATGACATCCAGCGACTGCAGCGCCTCGTCGAGGCGCCCGGCATCGGGTGTCGACACCACGGGGTTGCCCGCAACCGTGACCAGCGCTCGGACGCGGCCGTCACCCTCGGTGAGGATCTCGTCGGCCAGCGTCGCGACCGGCAGCTCCCCCAGGACCTCCGGCAGCCCTCGCACGCGGCTGTGCCACCGACCCGTCCGGAACTCCTTCGGGCGCCCGGAGGCCTGGTCGTGCGCCGCGAGGGGCCACATCACGCCGCCTGCCCGGTCGAGGTTGCCCGTGATGACGTTGAGGACGTCGACGAGCCACGCGGCGAGCGTGCCGAAGGGCACCGTGTGCGTCCCGATGCGCCCGTACACGGCACCTCGCTCGGCCGCCGCGAGTTCGCGCGCCAGGCGACGGATCTCTTCGGCCGGGATGCCGCAGGTGGGCGCCACCTGCTCCGGGGTGTAGACGCGAGCAGCGTCGAGCACGACGTCGAGGCCGTCGACCCGTCCGGCCACGTGGCCGAGGTCGACGAGTCCCTCCGCATCGAGCGTGGCCACCATGGCGAGGAGGAGGTAGGGGTCCGTACCAGGCCGGATGAAGTGGTGCTCGGACGCCTTCTCCGCGGTCCGCGTGCGACGAGGGTCGATGACCACCACCTTGCCGCCGCCGTCCCGGATGGCCCTCAACCGTCCCGGGAAGTCGGGCGCCGTGCACAGGCTCCCGTTGCTCATGTGCGGGTTGGCACCCAGCAGGAGGAGGTGGTCGGTGCGATCGAGGTCCGGCACCGGGATGGCCACCGGGCTGCCGAAGAGGTAGCCGCTGGAGATGTGCTTGGGCATCTGGTCGACCGTCGACGCGCTGAAGATCGACCTCGTACCCAGCGCCTTGAGCAGCGGCCGGAGGTAGAACTGCCCGGCGACGTTGTGGACGTTCGGGTTCCCGACGTAGGCGGCGACGGCGTTGCGGTCGGACTCGAGGATCGGGGTGAGCAGTTCTGCCACGCGCTCGAACGCCTCGTCCCAGCTCACCTCCACATGTCGCCCATCGACCTTCACGAGCGGTCGCGTGAGCCGGTCCGGGTCGTGCTCGAGCTCGCCGTAGAGCGCGCCCTTGGGACAGATGTAACCGCGGCTGAAGACGTCCTCGTCGTCTCCCCGGACGCGCGTGATGCGGTCGTCGACGAGCGTCAGTTCCAGCCCGCACGTGGCCTCGCACAGCGGGCAGGTCCGGTGGGCCGTTCTGGTCTGCATCGCTGCCTCCTGTGCGTTCAGCCCAACCGGCTCTGGAACCGGTCGAGGGCCGGCCCGAGGTCCTCCCACGTGACCGTGGCGGCTGCCTCGTCCCGCCTCAGTGCGGCCAGGGCCGCCTCGCGGAGCAGGCCGGCCAGATCGGCGAACGACAGCCCGGTCGACTTCTCGGCGAGGTCATCGAGGTCGACGTCGTCCCCGAAGGGCACGTCCGTGATGTCCAGCAAGGCCCGCCGTCCCGCCACATCGGGGAGTCCGAGCTCGATGTGCACCTCGAACCGCCCCGACCGCTGCAGCGCCGGATCGACGAGGTCGGGGCGGTTGGTCGCACCGATGACGACCACGTCACCGCGACCCGACATGCCGTCGAGCTCGGTCAGCATGGCGGCCACGACCGAGTCCGTGACCGACGTGGTGGACGAGCCGCGGACCGGTGCCAGGGCGTCGATCTCGTCGAAGAAGATGATCGACGGGGCCGCCGCTCGCGCGCGCGCGAACACGTCACGGACGCCACGCTCGGACTCGCCCACGTACTTGTCCAGCAGCTCGGCGCCCTTGACCGCGAAGAAGGCCGCGCCTGCCTCGTGCGCGAGTGCCTTGACGACGAAGGTCTTGCCGGTCCCCGGGGGCCCGTAGAGCAGGATCCCGCGCGGGGGGTCGATCCCCATCCGCGAGAAGCGCTCCGGGTCCGTCATGGGCCAGATGACCGCCTCGGTCAGGCGCTGCTTGACCTCCGCGAGCCCGGCGACGCGCTCGAAGCCGAACGACGGGATCTCGCCGGCGGGCACCGACCCCAGGGACGGCGGGGTGTCGCGCAGCGCCGTCATCAGGGCCTCGCCGGTCACCTTCCCGCCGTTGGCCGCCACCATCGCCGAGGCGTGCACGACGACGGCGACGATGTCGGTGCCGCTGAAACCGGCCGACCGCGCGGCGAGGGCCTCGACGTCCACGTCCTCCATCGGGACCCGTTCGAGCGCGTGCCTGAACAGGATGCGGCGCCGGTCGAGGTCCGGTGGCGGTATCGACAGCGTCCGCGGCAGCAGCGCCGACCTGCGGAGCCCCTCGTCGAGGTGGCTGCTCGACGAGATGTCGAGCACGCACGCCGTGGCCGGGCGCTCCGCGACGGCGTCGAGGAACCACCGCAGGATGGCCCCGACGTGCTGACGCAGTGACTCGAGCCCCTCCTGCCCCGCGACGGCCTCGAGACGATCGACGTGGATGACGGCGGGCGTCGGCGCGGTCTTGACCGCGGCCGACAACAGGTCGAGCAGCTTCTCCGGCTTGTAGACCTGGTCGACCTCGACGTGCTTGAGGCGCGCCCCGGCCGCATCCGCGGCCGCGGCGACCAACTGGCGCTTGCCGACTCCCGGCGGGCCGTCGAGGATCACGCCCGCCACCTGCGGGAGTCCCCACGAGTTGGGCAGGTCACGCGGAGACGTCAGCAGCGTGAACCACCCCGTGAGCATGTCGAGCTCGTTCTCCAGGCCAGCCAGCAGCGGGTGCGAGCGTGGCGAGGTCTCGACCTCTCGCTCTGTCGAAGCGGCCACCCGCTCCGGTGGGGGCGACGATGCCGCACGACGGGGTCGGGCCGGGGCGGGCACGACGTCGCCGCGACCACGCATGGACGGGGCTGGCGGAGGCGGATGTTGGCGCGGCGGATGCCGTCCGGCGACCTCGGGGGCGTCAGCGTCGTCGGGGTCGAAGTCGGGCTCGGCCACGAAGCGCGTCGCGGACCCCACCAGGGCAGCCCCGCGAGGTGAGACCGCGACGACGTGGACGTCGATGGGCTCTTCGATCTCGGGGAGATGCGCCGGGTCGAGCACGAGGTCATCGCCGGTGGTGACCGGTCGGCCCTGCAACGCGGCGACCAGGCCGGCGGTCGTCGCCGGGAGCGTGTCGCCCTGCAGCACGACGGTCGCCGTACCCGACAGCAGTGCGCGCTTCGCCTCGACGGCTGCTCCCGGAGACACCTTCGCGTTGCGGATGCTCGCGTCGTCGAGCTCCAGCCCGTTCGCGTCCGAGACGTCCCCGGGTCGCACCTGGACGTGGGTCTCGCCGACCTTCAGCACGCCCCCCGACGGCAGCCCCATCGCCGCGAGCAGTGTTCGATCGGCCCGAGCGATCGGGCTCTCCCCACGGCGGACGATGAATCGCATGGGCTGCAGCGTAGGCTCGTCGAGCCGACCCGGGAGGACACCGATGCGCCGCGTGCAGCTGCTTCGACACACCAAGTCGGACTGGAACGCCGGTGCCGGCAACGACCACGCTCGCCCCCTCAACGGGAGGGGCCGCCGGAGTGCCGACACGATGGGGCGCTTCCTGGCAGCTGCCGGTGAGGTTCCCGACGTCGTCTACTCGTCCACCGCGGTCCGTGCCCGCACGACGGCCGAACGCGCGATCGAGGCGGGCGCCTGGGACGTCGAACTGGTCCTGCGTGACGACCTCTACCTCCCCCACGCCGACGCGGTCCTGGGCGTCGTGGGCGAGGCCGCCGACCGGGCGGAGCGGGTCATGGTCGTCGGCCACGAGCCGACCTGGTCCACGGTCGTCGCCCAGCTCACCGGTGCGACCGCACGCATGCCGACGGCCGCGTGCGCCGGCATCGACCTCCTCGTCCCCCACTGGAGCGCCGTGGCGCCGGGGCGAGGCCAGCTGCAGTACCTCCTGACGCCGCGCCTGCTCGGTGCGGCGTACGGCGAGGGCTAGCGTCGGGCCGATGTTCGACTATGACGGCGACGTCCTCGCCCCTCGCCAACGTGCGGCCCCGATCGAGGTGGCCGCTGAGCCAGGTGACGTGCTCGAGGATCGAGCGACGGGCTTCGTCGGTGCGGTGATCCGCTACGAGGCGGGGGGCGTGCTGCTCGAGGACCGACGTGGGCGACGACGCCTGCTGCCCCTCGAGTCGGGCGCGTTCCGCGTCGACGGCCAGATCGCCACCGTCCGCCCCCCGAGCCCGGAGGCGGAGACCGCGGCCGTCACGCCCTCGGGGTCGGTCGCCCGGCCGTCGGGCCCCGCCCGGATCGCCCGCGCGAGCCGCATCTGGGTCGAGGGTGTCCACGATGCCGAGCTGCTCGAGCACGTGTGGGGTGACGACCTGCGTGAACTCGGCATCGTCGTCGAACCGCTGCATGGGGCGGACGACCTCGCCTCGGCCGTACGGCAGTTCGGCCCGGCGCCGGACAGGCGGCTCGGGATCCTGCTGGACCACCTCGTGCCCGGCTCCAAGGAGTCGCGGATAGCCGCCACGGTCGAGGACCCGAACGTGCTGATCGTCGGGCATCCGGAAGTGGACGTCTGGGCGTGCGTCCGACCCGGCGTCGTCGGGCTCGAGGCCTGGCCGGTCATCCCTCGAGGGGTCGACTGGAAGACCGGCGTGTGCGACGCCCTCGGGATCGCCGAGCCGGCGGTGCTGTGGCGACGGGTGCTCCAGCGGGTGACGTCCTACGCAGACCTCACCCGCGACCTCGTCGGAGCGGTCGAGCGGATGCTCGACTTCCTCACCGACGAGGGCTGATCACTCGCCCTGAACGAGCTCCGCGAACTGCTCCTGCATCTCCTCGATGGGCTCGTGCGGCGGATCCGTGTCCTGTGCGCCCGGGTCCGGCATCTGCGGAGGCAGGTACGTCGGGAAGGGGTTCTCCGGCGGGATGTAGGTCTTCAAGGCTCCGATGACGGGCATCTCGACCTCCGTGGGACCCACGGCCGGCGCCTCGACTGACGCCTCCTGTGTGGCGGCGCCATCGCTGCCGTCGACCGCGTCCACGACCGGGTCGCCGCCCTCGGCTCCTTCGTCGGACGGCGGGCTCACGCCGGCCTCCTGCTGGAGCGTCGCGATGTCGCGCGGATCGGGGAGGCCGAGCTGTCGCCGCAGCCCGTACTTGTTCCCGTTCCCCTGGTTGATCGCGTGCTCGCGGCCGCGCAGACGTGTCTCGGCCTGGGGCTCCTCGACGACCTCAGGTGCTGGCGGGGGTGCCTGAGAAGGAGCAACGCTGTGAGATGAGGTGTTCGGTGACGTCACCGAGATGTCCATTGCCGGTCTCCCTTCCGTGGGATGTACTGGCGTGGGCCTCGACCGAGTCCCGTCCCACCAGTCGGCGACGGACCTCGCGACCTAAGGAGTGCCTCCGCCGCCAGCGGGGGTCGGAACGCCCCCCTGCTCCGACGTCGGGGCGATCACGGCCACGAAGACCGATCCCTGTTCGCAGACGGCCGAGGCCTTGACGAACAGGCGGTGTTCGCCGCTCTCGACGAGGATCTCGGACTCGAAGCCCTCATCCTCGCTCTGCAGCTCCTCGACGGCCGGGTGGTCGCGGTACCAGGCGCGAAGCTGCACGGGCGTCATCTCGAGGTAGCCCTGCACCTGGGTCAGCGGGCCGTTGGGTTCGATACGCGAGATGATCGTCGACGGGGGGACGATCAGGTCGTCCACTGCGGAGGCATCGACCGGCTCGCCCGCGTCGTAGTTGCAGGGGCCGAGGCCGGTCAGCGGCCCCAGGGCGTCCGGGGCGATGGGGGCTGGACCGGTCGAGACCCCGGCCGGCGACGTCGACTGGCCTCCCGCGCACGACGTGATCGCCACCGCGAGCGCGATGGTGGCGAGGACCCTCGGGGTGCGCGGCATCATCAGCAGGAGCGTAGGGGTCGCGGCTACGGTCCCGTGCACGTCGGACCCGGGGGCCCCTTTGCGCCGCACGCTGCTCACGCTGTTGTCCGCGACACTCCTCGCGGCGCTGCTTCCGGGGCTGGCGAGCGCGTCGAGCATCGAGGCGCGGGACCTCCCCGCGTTCAGCCCCGACGCGACTCGCCACGGTGGCAGCGACCGTTACGCGACCGCGGCCCTGCTCGCGCAGGCCAGGGCCACGACCGCCCCCGACGTGATCCTCGCCCGGGGCGACAACTTCCCGGACGCCCTCGCGGGCGCCTTCCTCGCCGGGCGCAAGAAGGGCGTCGTGCTGCTCACCCGCACGGCGTCGCTGCCCCAGGTCACGATCGACGCGCTCGCGGCCCTTCAGGCCGAGCGGGTCTGGCTGCTCGGAGGCACAGCCGCGATCGGCGCCGGTGTGGAACAGGACCTGCGCAACCGTGGCTACACGCCCGTCCGCATCGGCGGAAGCAGCCGCCACGAGACGGCGTACCTCGTGGCGCGCGCCGGCGGCCAGGCAGGCCTGGCCCCGGACCGGACCGGCGGTACCGGGACGCTGCGCACGGCCATCGTCGCGACGGCCTTCGGGTTCGCGGACGCCCTCGCGGCCGGGCCGCTCGCCTATGGCGGCGGACTGCCCATCCTGCTGACCGACCAGGACAGGCTCAGCACCGCCACTCGCAGCGCCCTGACCGACTCCTCGCTCGGGATCCAGCAGGTCATCATCGTCGGTGGCTCGGCCGCGGTCAGCGACGGCGTCAGGGAGGCCATCGAGGGCCTCGGGCTCAAGGTGGCCCGGGTGGCCGGCGCCGACCGCACCGCAACCGCCGCTGGGATCGATCGCCTGACGCGCGAGGTCCTCGACTGGCCGAGCACCACGGTCGCCCTCGCGACGGGTCGCGACTTCCCCGACGCGCTGGCGCTGGCACCCCTCGCGGCGGACAGCCGCGCCGGACTGCTGCTCGCGAGCTCGCCGGGCGACCTCGGGCGAACGACCTTCCTCGCGCTCCAGGACCTCTGCGACGGTCTCGCTGAGGTCCTCGTGGCCGGCGGCGAGGCGGCGCTGTCCCCGGCGACCGTGGCTGAGGCGCGCCTCGCGGGCAACTGCCCCGACGTGCTCGTGCACCTGCAGCCCGGGCAGGTGCCAACGGGTGGGGACGCGGGGGCCTCCGGTGCCGTCCGGTTCTTCCTCGGGTCGGTGTGCTACGCGATCGACGTCAGTGGCCTCAGCTCGCCGGCGACCGCCGTGCACATCCATGTCGGCCAGCCCGGCACCGTCGGCGGGGTCGTGGCGCCTCTCGCCGTGCCCGCGGCGAACGGGTTCGTCGCCGGCTGCCTGAAGGACGGCGACGTCGCCGGAGGTGGGGTCACCGAACTCTCCGAGGCGCTCGACGATCGCTCGACCGGCCTGTACGTCAACCTCCACACGCAGGACCACCCCGACGGGGCGCTACGCGGTGACACCGAGCCGACGCACCGGATCCGGCTCGGAGGCGAGTACGAGCTCGACGCGACCGGCCGCGGCACCGGCGACCTCGACGGCTTCGGCACGGTTGACCTCACGGTCGATCCGACCGGCGCGTCCGTGTGCTTCGACTTCGAGGTGTTCGGGCTGACCTCGCCGGCCAGCGCGGCGCACCTGCACCGCGGCCACGTCGACGAGAACGGCCCAGCGCTCGTCACGCTCCCCGTGCCGGCCGCGACGGAGTTCAGCGAGTCCGGCTGCGTCGACACGGACGAGGCAACGGGCCTCGCGCTCCTCGACGACCCGAGCGGCCACTACGTCAACCTCCACACGACCGGCCACCCGGCGGGCGCGATGCGGGGGCAGCTCGCCGAGGACGCCCTGTTCCTGCTGACCGGCGACGCCGAGCTGACACCCGGCTCGCCGCCGACCTACGGCCAGGGCGATCCGTCCGGCCTCGGGTTCGCGCAACTGTGGTTCGGCGTCGACGACACCGCATCCTCCACCCGCGCGGTGTGCATCGAGGGCGCGGCGCTGCTGGGCGGGCCAGACGACGTGCCCACCGCGGCGCACATCCACGCAGGACGCGTGGACCAGAACGGACCCGTCGAGGTGACGCTGCCCACCCCCGGCACCGACGGGTTCCTGGACGGT
>JBFHRB010000093.1:0-11741 GCA_041591915.1 Nitriliruptorales bacterium | reverse complement strand
GGCGGGCAGCTCTACGGCGAGTTCGACGCGCTGGGGTTCGCGACCATCGCCGAGGCTCTCACCCCTGACCCTGACGGCCTCGAACCCTCGCTCGATGACGAGTCGCGTGGTCGCAATCACGAGCGGCTCGGCCGCCAGCGTGCCGACCGGCTCGTCGCACTGTGCGAGGCCTGGCTCGCCGGAACGACTGGCGGCGAACGTCAGACGCGCAAGGCGAAGCCGAAGGTGCTGGTCACCTGTGACCTGGAGACCCTGCTCGACCTCGCCCGGCGCCCTGCGCACCTGCTCACCACCCTCACGGGCGGACGCCTCCGCGTCACGGGCAAGGCCGCCCGGCGGCTCATCGACGACGACGGGGCGGCGCTGCGGCTGATCGTGCTGGACGACCACGGCGACGTCCTCGGCGTGGGACGCCAGACCCGCATCCCACCCGGATGGCTCCGCGACGCCTCACGCGTCCCGCATTCGACCTGCATCCATCCCGGCTGTCGACGCCCCGCACGCACTGCCGATCTCGACCACGCCCACGAGTGGCGCCACGGCGGCCGCACCGACCTCCCCAACCTCGCCCCCGTCTGCCGGCGGCATCACACCGCCAAGACAGAAGGCCGGTGGACCCACACGCCCAACCGCGATGGCACCCGCACCTGGCGACACACCGCCACCGACGCCTCCGTCACCGTCGTCGCCGACACCGTCCGGCTCACACGAAGAACCGGCTGACCAGATCAGCCGCGCCCCACACGGGTACGCGGCTGATCGGTGTGTCGTCAGGCCCCAGGGTGCCCGTGATCAGAAGATGCTGGGGGTGAGCGAGAGGTCGACGGTCGGGTTGTCGACCGGCGCGTAGTGCACGATCCGGAGCAGGAGGTAGACGGTGTCGGAGCTCTCGCTCGTCGTGATGACGGTGGAGACCGCCTCGCCGAAGTCGCCGAGCGGGTAGCTGGCGCTGCTGCCGAGCTCGTCCCCGATGGTCCCGTCCGCGTCGGACGCGTAGAGGATGATGTCGTAGTCGCCGGCGTCCGTCGCCAGGGTCGCGTCGAAGTAGGCGTCAGACGTGAGGTCCGTGGCGTCGTCGCCGTCGTCAGCCACCGGGTTCACCAGCGTCACGAGGACGTGCTCGCAGTACATGTCCGGCGTCTTCGCGCAGGTGCCGTGCCCTCCCATGCCCGACTGTGGCAGGTTGTAGTACAGCGGGTTGACACCGCCGACCTGGCCCTCGAACGTTGCGGACTCCCCCGGAGCCAGCGTGAACTCGGCGTCGACGACCGCCGTGTCGGCAGCAGGCGCCATGGCGAGCGCCATGGCGAGGGCAGTGACGAGCATGAGGATGCGGCGCATCGGTCCTCCGGTCTGGATGCGTACCGGCGGACTTCGACGCCGACGGGACCCATCCCTGCCCCGGACACCTACGCGTCGACGATCCCCCGGCGGAGCTGGTCCAGCGCCGTGTTCGCGTTCGCCCGCAGGTCCGCGTCGCCGACGTCGCGGAGCTGGCCCACGAGGTCGGCGACCTGGCGGATGTTGCGGACGAAGTCGCCCCCCGGGAGCTCGAGGTCTCCGAGGGCGTCGTCGAGGTCCGCTCCCTGCGCCCATCGGTAGGCGGCCGCCACGAAGCCGCCATCGAGCTCACGGAAGGGATCGAGGCCGAAGACCTTCTCCATCGCCCGGATCTCGGAGGCGAGGCTGACCACGTCACCCAGGGCCCGCTTGAGTGGCGCGGTGGGCACCTCGAAGTCCGGGGTCAGCTCCCCGCCTCTGGGCACGTAGACGATGAAGGCGGCGAACCCGGCGACCTCGCCGGCCGTGAGGCCCTCGAGGTAGCCGCGGCGCAGGGCCTCCGCGACGAGCAGGTCGGCCTCCGAGTAGATGCGCGCGAGCTGCAGGCCTTCCTCGGTCGGCTGGTCCTCGGCGAGGTAGCCGAGGTCCTCGAGCACGCGCACGATCTGATCGAACTGGCGGACGAGCGAACCCGTCCGACGCTCGTGAGAACGTCTCAGGCGCGACGCCTCCTTGGCGAGCTTGTCGTAGCGGTACTGCCAGCGCTCGTGGTCGTCGCGTTCCTGGCACTCGTGGCAGGGATGCGCCCGCAGCTGGGTGCGGAGGACGTCGACCTCCGGCGGGAGCTCCACCTTCTCCGGCTCCCGGGCACGCTTTACGACGGGCGGAGGAGGCGGGTCGACACCGCGGAGGCGTCCACCGACCTCGTCGCGGTACTGGCGCTGACGCGGGTTGCCGTGACTCGGCAGCTTGATGCGGCCGGCGACCACGGGCGCGTGGTCGAGTTCGCGCGGGCCGAGCTTGAAGAGCGCCCGGTCCTCGGACACGACCTGCGCGAGCACCGTCCCCCGCTTGGTCACCTGCAGCCCGACAACGGCCAGCAGACCACGGCGCGGCATCCCGTCGACGTAGATGACCTGCCCCGGTACGAGCGACGCGATGCCCGATGCGATGGCGTCCTCGGCCGCGCGCGTACGGGCCCGCTTGCTGTCCTTCTCGAGCGAGGACAGCTCGCTCCGGAGTGCCCAGTACGACTCCCAGTCCCCGAGGTGGCACTGCAGGTGCGGGCTGTACCCGCGCATGCCGTCCTCGAGCTCCGCGAGGCGCTTCCCCGTCCCGGCCAACGACCGATCCGTCTGGAACTGCGCGAAGGAGGCACCGAGCAGTGTCTCGGACTCCCGCCTGGAGCGGTGGCGAAGGAGGTTGACGGCCATGTTGTACGAGGGGGCGAACGACGAGGTCAGCGGGTAGGAACGCGTGCCGACCAGCCCGGCGACGTTCGAGAAGTCGATGTTGCGCTGGTAGAGCACCACCGCGTGGCCGATGTCGTCGATGCCCCGTCGCCCCGCACGGCCCGTCAGCTGCGTGTACTGCCCGGGGGTGAGGAGCACGTGGCGCTCGCCGTTCCACTTCTCGAGCCGCTCGATGACCACGGTCTTGGCGGGCATGTTGATCCCCAGCGCCAGGGTCTCGGTGGCGACGACCACCTTGAGCAGCCCCCGCTGGAAGCAGACCTCCACCGCCTCCTTGAAGGCCGGAACGAGCCCCGCGTGGTGCGCCGCGGCCCCGCGCATCAGCGCGTCCCTCCACGCCGCGAACCCGAGCACGGCGAGGTCGGCGTCGGGGATCTCCGCCGTGTGCTCGTCTGCGATCTGGGCGATCTCGGCCGCCTCCTCCTTCGAGGTCAGGCGCAGGCCCGCGCGCACGAGCTGCGACACCGCGTCCTCGCAGCCGGCGCGGCTGAACACGAAGAGGATCGCGGGCAGCCACTTCCGTCGGTACAGCTCGTCGACCACGGTGGTGCGGTCGGGGTAGCGCAGCTTGACCCCGCTGCCCGACACCCGCCGGCCCTTGTTCGTGACACGGTTCTTCGTCCGTGCCCGACGCTCGAGCATGACGATGTCGGGGTTGGGAACGCCGGCCAGCGCCTGCGCCGCCCGCTCCCGGTGTTCCGAGGACGCGCCCTTCTTCTTCCCGGCGACGAAGGTCGGGTAGATGCGATCGTTGAGGTAGTAGTGGTGGCGCAGCGGGACCGGACGCGACTCCTCGATGACGACGTCACAGCCCTCACGCGCCTCGGCCAACCACTCGCCGAACTCCTCCGCGTTGCTGACCGTCGCCGAGAGCGAGGCGAGCTGGACCGAGGCCGGAAGGTGGATGATGACCTCCTCCCACACGGCGCCCCGCTCGCGGTCCTGGAGGTAGTGCACCTCGTCGAGCACGACGTAGCGCAGGCCGGTCAGCGTGGACGAGCGCTCGTAGAGCATGTTGCGGACGATCTCGGTCGTCATGACCACGATCGGCGCCTCGCCGTTGATGGAGCGGTCCCCGGTCAACAGGCCGACGTTTGACTCGCCGTGCTTGCGACAGAGGTCGCGGTACTTCTGGTTCGACAGCGCCTTGATCGGCGTCGTGTAGAACGTCTTCGTGCCATCACGCAGGGCCTGCCAGCACGCGAACTCGCCGACGACGGTCTTGCCGGCCCCGGTCGGTGCGGCGACGAGCACGCTCCGTCCGGCGAGGAGCGACTCGATGGCCTCCCGCTGGAACGGGTCGAGGCGGAAGCCGTAGCCCTCCTCGAACTCGGCGATGCGGTCGGCCGCTGGGTCGCTCACTCGCCCTCGGTCTCGGTCTCGACCTCGTCCGCCTCATCGGCCTCGGCGGTGTCGGCGTCCGGCGTCGGGTCGTCAGCACCCGGCGGGTCGGCGTCGGGGCGCGTCAACGGTGGGGGCTGGGGGATCCCCACCGGCACGGCCGTCTGTCCGGTCTCCCATGCGCTCAGGGCGTTGCGCGCCGCGTCGGCGATCTGCTGTGCCTGCACCCTGACGTTGAGGACCTCGGCCAGGAGCTCCGCTCGAGCGCTGCCCTCGTGCGCGACGGCGGCCCCGAGCACGACGATCGCGTGGCGGTTCATCTCGACGGCGTGGGCGAGCATCTCCACGAGCGGGTAGGCCTCGGGGGCCACGTCGGCCGTGCGCAACTCCACGAGGATCGCGTCGAGATCGGCCAGCCACACGTCGTAGTAGGCGTCGATGTCCGACGTGTCGTCGACGAGGTTGAGGGCGTCGATCGCATCGATGACCGCCGGCTTGTCGGCCAGGCCGTTGCGCCAGAGTGCGTCGGCCTGGTTCGCCAGTGGGAGGAGCTCGGCCCGGACCTCCTCGGCGACCGAGGCGAACGGCTGCTCCGTCGCCCGGCCGATGCCGAAGCCGATCAGCAGCAGGAGCAGTGCCGCACCGACGTACATCGGTGTCCGCAGCTGCTGCATGCGCGCGGAGCGCCTCTCGCGGCGGGCCTGCTGTTCCTCGATCCGCTGCTTGACGTGGGGTGGCACCTTGCCGGGGCGAGGCCCTCGGGTGTCGGTCACGCTCGCTTCCTCCGGGAACGTTCGATGAACCAGGCACCGACGATAGACGCCTCGTAGAACAGGGCCATCGGGCCGGCCATCGCGAAGAGGGTGATGGCGTCGGTCGTGGGCGTGATGAACGCGGCGAGGACCACGTTGAGCACCAGCGCGTACGGCCGGAAGCGCCGCAGGCCCTGGCTCGTCACGATGCCGAGCAACGACATGAAGACCAGCACGAGCGGCAGCTCGAACACCAGCCCGAACGCCACCGATGTGGTCAGCAGGAACGACAGGTAGGCGCCGGCCCCGAGGAGGATCTCCACCCGCGGCCCAGCGATGTTGAGCAGCACGTTGAGCCCCAGCGGGATGATGTAGCTCGCGAAGAGGATGCCGAGCGCGAACATCAACTGGCTCAGGAAGACGAACGGAGCCGCGAGGCGCTTCTCCCGCCGGGTCAGGCCAGGGGCGATGAACCGCCACAGCTGCCAGAAGATGACCGGCCCCGTGATGAAGGCGCCGAAGACCACGGAGGTCTTGATCCGCAGCGAGAAGGGCTCGAGCGCGGTGGTCGCCACGAGGGCGCACTCCCCCCCGGTCGTCTCGCGGTAGGCCTCGGGGACCGCGCAGTACGGGCCGATGAGGTAGTCGAGCAGGCTCGGGAAGACGATGTAGCCGACGATGGTCCCGACGACCAGCGCCAACGCGATTCGCGTGACGCGGATGCGGAGCTCGGAGAGATGCTCGTAGAGCGTCATCTCCCCGGCCGTGTCGGCCGTGGTCACGGTCGCTCGCTACTCCGCGTCGTCGCGCTTGGCCTCGGCCGGCTCGGCGTCCTCGTCCTCGGACGTGGCCTTCTTGAATTCCTTGACACCCTTGCCCAGGCCAGACATGAGTTCAGGGATCTTCTTGGCGCCGAACAGCAGGACGACGATGAGCAGGATGATGATCCATTCGCTGCCACCGGGCAGGTTCATGGCGTCCTCCTGAAGGGGTCCTCGTGCGAGTCTATCCGGCGGATCCCCTGGACGGCCGACAGCCGGTCCGGAGCGGTTGACACCGAGCCCTCAGCGCTTCGGCGAGATCTCCTGAGCGGCCTCGCTCACCTGCTCGAGCTGGCGCTGGACCACGGCGGTCTCGGCCTGCAGCCGCTCGACCGACGGCAGGACCTGCTCCTGCAGTTCGCTCACGGACGCCTTCAGCCGTTTGATGCTCTGCACCATGAACAGCGTCATCACGGCGACGATGATGACCGTGAGCACCGCCACGGTGATCACGACGACGAGCACGGGCGTTGCCAACGAGGCCTCGGAGTATGCGACAGCCCCCGAATGGTATCGGGGGCTGTCGACCAGGAGAGAGAGAAGAGGGTCTGGTCAGGCGGTCGTAGCGCTCAGCTCGTCGAACCACGAATCGGATTCGAGGAGCTGGTGGAAGTCGAGGAGGTCGTCCGGCGTGAAGGCCGGGCCGTCGCCGGGGTCCTCGGGGTGGGGGAAGTTGCGGGCCGTGAGCTCTGCGAACGTCTCCTGGATCGTCTCGACGTCGAGCTCGGTCTCGACGGACACGGCCACACCGCCGGTGGCGAGGAGGCGCGCGATCCGCTCGTCGGCGGGCTTGCTCACCTGCTCGGTGCAGCTGGGGCACTCGAAGCGGTAGTGGCTGCCCTCGGAGACCTCACCCTCGCCGGTACGGACGACCTTCAGCTCGATGTCCGTGGGGCGCAGGTCGACCTCTCCGCAGGAGGGGCAGGTGGCCCGGATGCGCGTCATGGCGGTTGCCTCGTGCTCGCTTGATGTACCTCTCGGCAAGCGAGCCACACGCCTGTAGCCGATACGGCGGGCCATTCGCGGAACTATCAGCAATGACTAGTCCGGCCGCTCGGCTCAGACCTCCGCCATCACGGCGCGCACCGTACGCAGCCACCAGCGCCAGTTCGGGGGCACGTAGCGGCGGGCGAAGGCCTCGTCGACGTTGTCGGTGTCATAGCGCTCCCCCAGCGCGGCCGTGTACTCGTGGATGGAGGTGCTCCAGTCGGGCCAGCGCTTCATCGCGGCCGTCGTCGAGGCGCCCCAGCCCCAGGCGTTGTGGCCCAGCTGGCGCTTGCCGAACGTCGACTCCGCACCGGCGATCGCGATCACGACACGGGGATCCACATCGTTGTCGATGCCTGCGACGACGAAGTCCTCGGCGTAGGGCACCAGTGGCGACCCCTTGCGCTCGAGGTACGCCCGGACGCGCTCGACGCTGATGATCTCGCCGTCGTCACCGACGTAGAAGGCCGGGGATTCGGCGAGCGACAGGGCCAGGGCCTCGTTGAGGGAGGCGTTGAGGCCGTCGACGCTCGCGGGACGGTCGGGCAACGGCGTGACGTCGCCGAGCCCCGCCGCGATGACCTCGCCGCTGTGCTGGCGGGCCGTCGAGGCGATCAGGGCGGTGCCTCCGACGGCGAAGGCGGCGACGGCGGCGGTGGCGGCCAGCGCGATCCTGGCCGGTGTCTGGACGGGGCGGGACAAGGGATGCTCCTGGTGGGGCGGGGTGCTCGCAAGAGGATATGTAGCGCGTACTTCTGCAAGCACCTTCAGTATGGGGGCGGGTGATGTCGCGTCAAGGGTGTGTGCAACGTCCGTTCGGCCAAGGCTGCAGAGGGGGGCGCGACATGCCGAGACCCCGGTGTACGTTCACAGCAACGCACAGGAGGTTCTTCGGCTGGTCTTCGGGCGACGCCGAGAACAGGACGGGGCCGATGTCAGCGGCCTGTCGAGTGATGCGCTGGCCGCACTCGTCGGGGCCGCCCGTGCGGTCAACGAGTCGGGCGATCTCGAGTCGACCCTCGCGACGATCCTCCGCGAGGCGATCGGGCTGCTGGAGGCGCATGACGGCTCCGTCATGCTCTTCGACGAGGACCGAGAGGCCCTGCGAATCCGCGCGTCGAGCGGACTCCCGCCAGAGGTCGTGTCAGGCACCAGGGTCCCCCTGGGTGACGGCATCGCCGGCTACGTCGCCTCGAGCGGGACGCCGCTGGTCATCGGCGAGGACGAGGCGGACCGCGACAGCCGCAGCCCCGACGACCAGCGAAGTGGCCTCCGCAGCGCGATCAGTGTCCCGTTGAAGACGCGCGGTGCCGTCGAAGGCGTCCTGAACGTCTCTCTGAGGAAGGGCCGCGGGGGGCGTTCCGACTTCAGCGACGACGACCTCAACGTCGCCGAGCTCTTCGGCGAGTTCGCCGCAGCCGCCGTGCACAACGCGCAGCTGTACGCGGCAGCCCGCGTGCGCGGGGACGAGATGGCCGTCCTGTTCGAGGCGAGTCATGCACTCTCGGGCGCCCTCGAGGTCGACGAGGTCTCGGAAGGCATCCTCGAGGCCGCCGGGGAGCTGATCGGCGGGGTCGCGGGCTTCGTGTGCGCGCTGCCCGACGACCGCCCCGGCCCCGAGGTCACGCTGTACCGCGACATCGCCCGCGGCCGGGTCATGGCCTGCCTTCGTCGAGAGGGGTTCGCGGACCTGCTGCGCACGACCACTGTCCGGCTCGTCAGCGACCTCGAGAACGACAACGCGCTCGCCTCGCTCGCCGAGGGGCCGGACCGCGCCGCGGTCATCGCGCCGCTGATCGCCGGCGGCACGACACGCGGCCTGCTCGTTTCGATCGTCACCGCACCAGGCCCGAGCGATGCACAGCTCCGCCTGCTCACGACCTACACGAACCACGCTGCCCTGGCACTCGGCAAGGCCCTGCTCTTCCGCAGCGTCCGGACGAAGGAGGACGAGCTCACCTCCCTCGCGAGCTCGGTCCCGGACCCCGTCGTGATCGCGGACTCGAGCGGGCGACTGCACGCCATCAATCCCGCCGCCGCCGAGATCTTCGCGCTGAACCCGCAGTTCGAGATCGGCCAATCGCTCGCCGGCAAGCTCCGTTCGCAGGAGCTCGAGGACCTGCTGCTCGCCGACGAGCCCGGGCGGCTCGAGGTCACGCTCTTCACGCCGTCACCACAGACCTACCGTGCCCGAGCGACGCCGGTGCGACCCGGCCACGGCCCGTCGGGCGCCCGCATCCTCACCCTCGAGGACATCACGGCCGAGAAGGAGATGGAACAGGTCAAGGCCGACTTCGTCGCCGTCATCGGCCACGAACTGCGCACCCCGCTGACCCTCATCAAGGGCTACGCGGGGACGCTCGCCAAGCGCGGCGACAAGCTGCGCGCCGAGGCCCGCAGCAAGGCCCTCGACAACATCCACATGCAGGCCCAGCGGCTCGAGCGTCTGATCGAGGACCTGCTGCTCGTCTCTCGCGTCGAACGTCACCGGCCGCCACTGCACCTCGAGAAGACCGACCTCGCCGACCTGCTCACGGCCACCATCGAACGAGCCCGTATCGAGCACCAGGGTCGCGAGATCGAGCTGACTGCCGAGCTCGACGACGCGACGATGCTGGTCGACGTGACCAAGCTCGAGCAGGTGATGCATCACCTGCTGGACAACGCGGTCAAGTTCAGCGACGCCGCCGGCGTCGTGCGGGTCGAGGCCGAGGAGGACGACGGCTGGATGGAGGTCCGCGTCATCGACGAGGGGCAGGGGATCTTCAGCGGCGATCTCCCCAACCTCTTCAAGCGGTTCCACCAGGTCGACGGCACAGCGACGCGCGCCCACGGTGGCACCGGCATCGGCCTCTACATCTGCAAGACGCTCGTCGAGGCACACGGTGGCCGCATCGGCGTGAAGTCGGCGCTCGGCAAGGGCTCGAGCTTCTGGTTCCGCCTACCGACCGAGCCGCTGGATCAGGACGACGATTCGGTGCCCGCCGAACCCGCGTAGCGGCTGAGCGCCGCCTGGGCCTCGGCGACCACCAGCTCGCGCAACTCCGTCGGCTGCTCGACCCGCACGCCCGCACCGGCGGTCAGCACCAGCGAGCTGACCCAGGAGAGTGCGTCGGTGCTGAAGCGCAGGACGAGCACGGGACCCTCCTGCGAGGCCTCGGCGACGTCGATCGCCTCCGCGAGCCACGCGGCGCGCGCTTCGACCCGCAGCACCACCTCGACGTCACCCTCGCTGGGCCGGTACCGGGGCGCCTCGACCACCCCGGTCGGGTGCGTGCGCGGCTGATCGCCGACCTCGAGGTCGGCGACGCGGTCGAGCCGGAAGGTCCGGCGTGCCCCCGCGCCGTGGTCATGCCCCTGCACGTACCAGAACCCCTCGGCGACCGTGAGGCCCCAGGGGTCGACCGTGCGGGACTGCGGCGCATCGTCGGCCCGACCTCGGTACGCAAAGGTGACCGTCCGGTCGGACTCGATCGCCCGGCGGATCGGGACGAGCCAGCGCGCGCCGGTGTCGTCGAGCTCGACCGATACACCGCGCGGTACGTCCGCGGCCGCGCGCAACTTCGCGATCGCACCGTCGAGCTCGGGCAGGTCACCCGCCACGGCGTCCCGTACCGCCTCGGCGATGAGCACGAGGCGCAGCGCCTCGACGGGCGTCAGGCGCAGCGGCTCGCGCAGCTCGTCGGCCATGGAGACGACGATCCGGTCGGCGACGATGGATACGTCGAAGAGGTCCCCGCCGCCGAGCCCGGGGAGTCCGCAGAAGTCGAGGTGGTACAGGTCCTCGCGCACCTTCGACTCCGCCACCCCGAAGACCGCGGCCGTCTCCTGGACGGTCGCCCCGGGCCGTTCGAGGAGCCACGGCACGAGCGCGAGCATCCGTGCGACGTCGTCGACCGCGCTCATGACGCCGCCTCCAGCAGTGACCGGAGGTGGGCGTCCGCGGCATCCCTGAGTTCCGCGGGAGCGACGACCTCGGCGTGACGCCCGAGAGAGAGCACCCAGCTCAGGGTGCGACGGGGCGGCACTCCGTGCAGGCGGTACACGGGCCAGCCACCGCTCTCCCCGATGGCCTCTCCCCCACGGGCCTGTGCCTGCCACGCGTGCGTCGGCGCGATGGCCACGTCGACGTCGGTGACCTCCTGATCGGGGCCTCGGACGTGGGCCACGGCGTCGAGGTCGTCCGGCACCTCGTAGCTGGCCGGTTCGCCGACCCCCTTGACCCGCGACCGGATGCGGTCGAGGCGGTACGCCCGCACGTCCTCACGCTCGTGATCGCGCCCGACGACGTACCAGTGCCCACGTCGGCTGAGGACGGCGTAGGGATCGACGGTCCGCTCGCGCTCGTCCCCGTCCGCTCGGCGGTAACGGAACCGCACCGTCTGGCGCGCGACCAGGGCGTCCGCCAGCGCGTCGACCTGGTCGGCGCCGAGGTCGATGGTCGCGGGGAGCGGCGTCTCGATGACCGCGGGGTCGGGGGCTCGAGCCGCGAGCTTGGCCAGTCCGACGCGGGCGCGTTGCTCGCCGGTCATCTCGAGGGCGACGGCGAGTGCAGCGATCTCGGCAGCGGTCAGGTCGATGTCGGGGAGGGCGTACGCCGCGCGGTCGACGATGTAGCCGATCTCGGTCTCGAACGCGTCCAGCGCGCGGGTCTCGACAGGGACGCCGAGCTTGCGCAGGTCGTCCTTGTCCCGTTCGAACATCCGCCGAGCGGACTCGGCGTCGCCCTGGTCGTAGGCGCGCAGGGACCGTCGGATCTCGGCGAACGTCAGCGGCCGTCGCGCCTCGAGCAGCGCCACGGTCAGGTTCACCAGCCGCTCGGCCTTGTGCATCCCACCCTCCACCGGTGCCCGACTGCCCACGCCTCCTGCGTCCCCGCGCGGGTCGGGGCGGCGGCAGGCTATCGACCCCTCGCCAGCCAGCGCGGGCGTGTCACATGCTCGCGATCAGCTTGTCGACCCGCTCGTCCTCGTGCCGGAACGGGTCCTTGCAGAGGACGGTTCGCTGCGCCTGGTCGTTGAGCTTGAGGTGGACCCAGTCGACCGTGTAGTCACGGCGACGCGCCTTGGCCTGGCGGATGAACCTGC
>JBFHRB010000092.1:0-11768 GCA_041591915.1 Nitriliruptorales bacterium | reverse complement strand
TCGCGGATGCGCGTGCCGTCGCGTGAGGTGCCCGTGATCGTCCTCGCATCCGGCCGGGGCGGCGGTTCCCCGTTTCGGGAGGGCGCAACCTACCAGAGCCCTCCGTCGTACCCCCGGTGGGATTCGAACCCACACGCCCTTGCGGGCACGGGATTTTGAGTCCCGAGTGTCTGCCATTCCACCACGGGGGCATGGTCGATGAGAGGTTACTCGGCGTCGTACGCGCCCCTGTTCCGCGCGCACCACGTGTCGGTCTGGCTGTGGCAGTTGGGGCACAGGATGCGGAGGTTCTCCAGCCGGTTGTCCGTACGGATGCCGTTGATGTGATCAAGGTGGAAGCTGAGCGGCATTCCACGCCAATCCGTGATGCCACAGATCTCGCAGCGCGGCTCCTTGAGACCCGCTCGATAGAGGCGGCGCTTGATCGTTGCCGTGTGGAGCACCGGCGAGTCCCGCACGAGGATCGCCTCCAGCGGCCGCCCGGCATTCGGGATGGGGTTCGTGAGCCCCTTCGTCCAGCCCTGCCCCGTGTGATGCGACACGTCGAGCCCAAGTTCGCCGATGCGGCGCTGGACCGTCTTGTAGCTCCCACTCGCCACCTTCAGGCCCAACTGTCGCAGCACCCCCGCGATCGAGCGGTTCTGCGCCACCGCATCGGCCAACTCGGCGTCCGACCACGTGCGCTTCCGGGTCGGCGTCCTGACGGTCCAGTGGCTCGTGTCGAGGCCAAGTCGGTCGACGTGCTGGCGCATCCGTATCCATTGCGTGCCCCCCGGCTTGAGGCCCAGGTGGACGAACACGCCGTAGAGGCTCGTCGCGGCGGCAACAGCCGCGGCGAGTTCGGCATCGCTCCATGTCCTGCGCGGGTCGCGCTCGGCGTCACCTCGTTGCTCACTCATGGGACCGCTCCTCATCGGTCCCGCCCCGTGGAACAGGCAACCACCGGCCTGTGACACGCCCCCGCGGGACCTCGCGCGAGGAGTTCCGAGTTGTCCGTTCCAGGTGCGCGAGGGGCGCCCGGTGCGGCTGGTACCGTCCGCCGCTCTCGCCGCGGCGTCCCTCGCCACCGGCCCGGCCCACGGATGGATCGGACCGACCCGCGGCAGCCCTCGGGAGACGCATGACCCGCACCGCCCACGCCCGTGTCGTGGCCCTCCTCACCGCGCTCGTGATGGTCGGCACGGCCTGTGCCACCTCGTCGCCGGGCGCGACGACCCGGACGGACGACGCCCCGGTCGAGCCGACCGAGGCGAGTGACTCGGCCACGTCGCCATCACCGTCGCCGCGGGCCGTCGCCGCCGGTCCCGTGCTCGACGACGACGCCGACCTCAAGGCGGCCATGGCCGCCGCTCGGCCCACGCTCCCACCGGAGGTCCCGATCGTCCGTGGCGTGTACTCGACGATGTACTCGTTCTGGGGCGGCCGATGGGAGTACATGCTCGACCTCGTCCGCGACACCGAGATCAACGCGATCGTCATCGACGTCAAGGACGACGGCGGGCAGCTCGCGTGGCAGTCGCAGGTCCCGCTGGCCGTCGAGGGCGGCGGGGGCGAGTGGAAGCCGGACGCCGACCCCCGACCACGCCTCCAGGAGCTGACCGACGTCGGCGGCTATCCGATCGCCCGGGTCGTGTGCTTCAAGGACTCCGAGGTCGCCCTCGCACGACCGGACCTCGCCGTCATCGACGTGCGCACGGGCGAGCCGTGGCAGGGCCGCGACGGCGAGTACTGGCTCAACCCCTACCGGGACGAGGCCTGGCAGTACTGCATCGACATCGGCAAGGAAGCCGCGCGCATGGGCTTCGCCGAGATCCAGTTCGACTACGTGCGCTTCCCCAACGGCGGCGACGGCCCGTCGCTGCACTTCAGCTTCCCCGGCGTGCCGGAGGACCGGCCCCGCGAGGAGTGGCGCCACCCCGACGTCATCACCCGCTTCCTGAGCGAGGCGCGCCGCCAGCTCCATCGTGAGGGCGCGCGCGTCTCGGCCGACATCTTCGGCCTCACCACCTACAACTGGACCTGGGACGGCGACGGCACGGGCCAGGTGTTCGAGCGGCTGGCGGCCGAGCTCGACTACGTCTCCCCGATGGTCTACCCGTCCCACTACAGCCCGGGGAACTACGGGCTGCTCCCCCACCCCGTCGACCATCCCTACGCCACGGTCTTCGGCGCGATGGAGGAGGCGCGGACGCGCGCCCAGGGTCTCCGCGCGAAGATCCGCCCCTGGATCGAGGACTTCGCACCGTCGTGGCTCGGGCGCGGCCACTCCCCCCAGCGCGTCCTGGACCAGAAGCGGGCCGTGTACGAGAACGGCATCGAGGGGTGGCTGCTCTGGAACGCCTCGAACCGGTTCTCCGAAGCCGCGCTGGAGGGCACGACCGAGTCCCGTGCCGACCCCGACCACGTCCCGCTGTTCCGGGAGCGCGATCCCGACCCGGCCCCGGGGGCCGACCCCGTCCGGTGGCCCGGCTACGACCCCAGCCCGCCCGAGCCGGAACCCGCTGCCACCCCCTCCCCCGACCCGACGGACCCGACCACCGATGACGCCTAGGACCCTGGCCGCCGTGCTGGCGGCAGCTGCACTCGCCACGGCCTGCTCCACGGCCGCTGCCCCCGGGACGGCTGGAGCACCCGATGCCGCGAGCCCAGAGCCGGCTGCCACGCCGAGCCCGGCGACGGACCCTTCGCCCGAACCGGAACCGAGCCCGACACCGGCGGCAGAGCCGTCGCCCGAACCGGCCATCGCCCTGAGTGATGCCGAGCTCGCCGAGCTCGGCGTCAACGAGCTCGGCCGCGTCCTGGTGATGGAGTGGCACAAGATCCAGGACGCCGACGGCCGCTGGGAGAACTCGCTCGACACCTTCCGCGCGCAGCTGGACGAGCTGTACGAGCGCGGCTACCGCCCCATCTCCGTGGGCGAGTTCATCGACGGCACGTTCCCGATCCCGGCGGGCATGTCCCCCGTGCTCCTGACCTTCGACGACTCCTACAAGGAGCACTTCTTCTTCGACGAGGACGGCGAGACACCCCACCCCGACTCCGCGGTCGGGATCCTGCAGGCCATGGAGGCCGAGGACCCCACGTGGCGCGCACGCGCGCACTTCGCGTTCTACTGGCCCGTCCCCTTCCGCGAGACCGACCGCGAGCTGATCGAGCGCAAGCTGCGCTACCTGGTCGAGAACGGCTTCGACCTCAGCAACCACACCTACAACCACGACAACCTGCGGGACATGAGCGACGACGAGGTCGTCCGCAACCTGGCACGGGCGGAGAAGGAGCTCGCCGAGGTGGTCGGGTCCGACTACCGGGTGCGTTCGATCACCCTCACGCAGGGGATCTGGCCGGAGAACCGCGAGCTGGCGATCACCGGGACGTGGGAGGGGTTCACCTACGAGCACGACATCGCACTCGAGGTGGGCTTCATGCCCACGCGGTCGCCGCACCACGTCGAGTACGACCCCTACTCCGTGCAGCGGGTGCAGGCCTACGTCCCCGAGTTCGAGAAGTGGATCGCCTGGCTGGACGAGGAGCCGGGACGACGCTTCGTCAGCGACGGCGTGGCTGAGGTCGTGACGTACCCGGCGAGCTGGGCGGATGTCGCGAACGTCGGCGACGGGCTCGCGGTGTGGACCTACGAGGCCGAGTGAGGCCTCCGGCCGCTAGCTGAACGGGGCCTCCAGCAGCGCGAGCGTGCCCGCGTCCGCGTCGAGGCGGACCCGCACCCCGAGGGGAACTGCCCGCTGGGAGGGGGTGTGGCCGAGCGGCAGCCCGTACAACACGGGGACACCGAGCGCCCCGAGGACCTCGTCAAGCACCTCCAGTGCGCTGAGCGACGGGCGGTTGGGTGGCGGCTCGCAGTCCCTGAGCTCGCCGACCACGACGCCACGCACCTCGTCCAGCGCGCCTGACCGCAGGAGCTGGATCAGCATCCGATCGATGCGGTAGGGACGCTCACCCACCTCCTCCAGCAGCAGGATCGAGTCGCGAAGGTCCAGCTCGTCGACCGTCCCGATCAGCGACGCGACCAGCGCCAGGTTCCCGCCGAGCAATCGTCCCTCGGTGACCCCACCCTCGATCGTGGTCAACGGGTGGTGGCGCGGGACCGGGATCGAAGCGACGTCGCCCCCGGTCAGCAGCTCGATCAGATGGCTCGCCGCGTCGTCGTGCTCGGCGACCTTCTCGAGCTGCCCGACGAACTGGCCGTGCAGGGTCACGATCTGCGTGCGCTGCCACGCGGCGGCGTGCAGCGCGGTGATGTCGCTGAACCCGATCAGCAGCTTCGGGTCCTCACGCAGGGCCTGCCAGTCGACGAGATCAGCCATCCTGCCGGCCCCGTACCCGCCGCGGGCCGCCCAAACGGCTCGGACGGTCGGGTCGCGGAAGGCCGCCGTCATGTCGGCTGCCCTCGCCAGGTCATCGCCCGCGAGATGGCCATCCTCGTCGCGAAGGTGGGTCGCCTCGACCGGCTCGAACCCCCACATCTCGAGCAGCGCGATGCCAGCGTCCAGCTGGTCCGGGAAGGCCGGCGACGAGGGAGCAACCACGGCGATGCGGTCCCCCCGGCGCAGCGCAGGGGGTTTCGTGGGCGTGATCGTCGACGCACGTGCCAGGCCGGAACCTCCGTCGCTGCCGTTGATACCGCAGCGGAGCGACGAGGTGGTGGAGGCCTGACGCCTGAGCGCGTACGTTCGGCACGCGGCGCCCGCGCGGTCGCCCGGACAAGGGGATGCGATGCGGTACGTGGCGCTCGAGGACGGCGACCGGATCGTCCTGGACATCGGCCACTCGGGTGGCGTCTCGGGCATCGCCGTCGTCGGCAAGTCGATCGTCTCCGGCGCCGACGATGGCTTCGTGTACGTGCGCGGCGAGGACGGGCGCAGCGAGGTCGCCCCGGCCCACGTGCCGGCCGTGTCGTGCGTGCTCCACATCCCGGGCACGACGAAGTGCCTGATCGGGACGCGAGGCGTTGCCTTCGCGATGGACGTGGCGACGGGGGCCACGGCCGCGATGCGCGGCCTCCATGAGTCGCCTGCGACGACCGGGGCGGTCGCCGGTGACCTGGCGGTCCTCGGCTGCCTCGACGGGGCGCTCCGGTCCATCCGCGCGGACGGCACGGTGGAGACGCTGGCCTCGTTCGACGTCCCCGTCGCCCACCTGGCCGCGTCGGACGACCTGCTCGCGGTCGTGCTCGTCTCAGGCGACCTGATCGCGCTCGAACCCGACGGCCGCGAGCGCTGGCGTGCCGAGCATGTCCCCAGCGAGCTCCAGCACGTCGCGGTCCTCGACACCTCGGTCGTGACGAGTGGCCCGGACCCTGACGGCTCCGGGGTCGAGACCCTCCTGCGGCAGTTCGGGCCGGACGGCCAGCCGACGCAGCAGCGCCCGACGGGCGTACCGGTCACCGCGCTCGGCTCCGCCTTCGACGGCGTCGTCGTCGCCCTGGGGAACGGCCAGGTGCTGCGGTACCCGTCCGGCCTCGACGCGGAGCCCGAGCACGTCGGGACGGTCCCCGACGTGTCCATCGAGACGCTGCACGTCGACATCGACGGGGTCTGGTACGGCGGCAGCGGCGGCGAGGTCGGGCGCGTGACGCCGGCACTCGCGCTCCCACAGATCGACGGGGGCTACTACGGCATGTCGATGCTGTCCGACGATCAGGTCCTGGCCTCGGACATCCTCGGCATCAGCGTCCTCGACCTCGCCAGCGGTCAGGAGATGGACCGCCTCTCCCTCCCCGCCGTCGTCGCCCTCACCGTGGCTGCGGACGGCACGGGAGACCTCGTGACCGCCCGGGTCGACGGCGTGGTCCAGCGCCATGCCGGGGCGCGGTGGGACCAGCTCGTCTCCGAGGTCACCTTCGACGAGCGGGCTCGCGAGCTGGGCACGCTCGGCAGGGACGTGATCGCCGTCTCCGAGAGCGGCGACTGTCTCCGCCTGACGGGCACCGAGCTCGAGCCGGCTCCGGCCACGGACGAGGACCTCGAGCGGGCGAAGATCATGCGGCGCGAGGGCGCTGGATTCGTGGCGAGACCGGACGAGGCGCTGCGGGTGTTCCCCGTCGACCACGACGACCTCGTGGTCGTGCGTGATGGCAAGGCAGCCGTCTCCGACGGTGCCGTGGCGGTGTTCGCCATCGCCCGTGGATCGACGCTCCGGCGCTTCGCGGACTAGGGAGCCGACGCGGCCTTCGCGATCTCCTTGCGGCCCTCGCGCTCGCCCTCGTCCCGGTCGTTCAGCAGGGCCAGCAGCTCGAGGACCTCCTGCGAGCTGTTCTGAAGGTCTTCGGTCGCCTTCTTCACCTCGGCGGTGGCCTGATCCATGCGCGCCTTCGCCTCGTCGACCCGCAGCTGCATCATCACGACAGGGTTCGACCGTGCGAGGCGCGTGAACTCGCCCTTCGCCTTGTCGTGTGCGGCCGTCGCCGCGTCGAGCTTCTTCTGCACCTTCGCTCGGCGCTTCTTGTTGTCGTCATCCGACGGGATCCCGGCGAGCTGCTTGGTGAGAGCCTCGACCTGCGCGAGCTTGGCGTCCATGTTCGACTCCGCCGCGGCGACGGAGCTGTCGTGCTTGGCCTTGACCGTGTCCTTGTTCGCGTCGAAGTCCGACAGGAGCTTCTCGTACCGGCGCTTCGCCGCCTTCTCCGCCTCGATCTTGGTCTCGCGGACCTTGTTCTTCTTGGCGCTCAGCGCCTTGGCCTCGGACTCGAAGAGCGAGAAGTTCTTGCTGTGCGTCGACTCGCCCGACTCCTTGGCCTGCTCCAGTCGCTCCTCGAGCGTCGGGGCGCCGTCCATGCCCATGTGCTCGATGTCGGTGAGGAAGGCGTCGATGGCCTCGGCCTCCTCCCCGCCGAGGCGCTTCAGCTCGACCGAGAGCGCGGCGATCGACTTGGCCAGTCGCTTCTCTTCGTTCTTCTTCTCGTTGACCCGCTTCTTCGCCGCCTTGTACGCACTGTTCTTGAAGAGCGTCCACTTCATGCCAGCGAACGCCGTCTCGGCCTGCTTGAGCTCGCCGAGCACCGTCTGCAGCTGCTCCGACTTCTGCTTGAGCTCGCTGTTCTTGCCCTCGCGCTTCGCCCGGATCAGCGCGATGGCGCCGTTGGCGGTCGTGAGTTGCTTCTTGCCCGCGCGGATGTCGGACACGATCTGCTTGCGTCGCTCCTGGGCACGGGCCAGCTGGGCCGGCCCGACCGCGTTCCCACCCTTGCCCGGGTCGCCCATCGCGTCGAGGTCCTCGAGCGCCTTCAGGTCGTGGGTCGCCGTCAGCGCCGCATCCTTGGCCTTGCCCAGCTTGCGGGCCTTCAGGTAGTCGCCCAGCGCCCAGCTGATCTCGGTGTACTCGCCACTGTCGAGCGCCGGCTCGGCCTTGCCGCTCACGCCGCCGCCACGGTCGTAGGAGGCCAGGTAGCGCGCGCCGAACTCGGCCTTCGCCAGCTCCTTCTGCGCGATCGTCAGCTCCCAGAGGTCGTTGTCCTTGCCAACGATCGTCAGGCCGGCGAACAGTTTCAGGACCGCCTCGAGTGACGCTGAGCCGACCAGCGAGAGCCCAAGGTCACCACCGGTGACCTGGGCACGCTGTGCCCCCTCGCCGCTCAGGAGCCCGATCGCCCCGGTACCGGTCAGCGTCAGCCCGGCCTTCGCCTCGATGCCCGCGCTCGCCCCCGCGTAGGCCTCGAGCACGACCGGGACACCAGCGACGATCATCAGCTTGACCGCGACGCTCACCTCGCCCTCGATCGCGGTCGACGCGGAGACCTGTATCTCCTGGTCGCCGCCGTCGGGGCGTGAGAGGCCGGTGTTGCGTTCGAGCTCGAGCTTTCCCCCGCTGAGCTCCAGCTTGCCGCCGACCTCGATGGCCGCCCGGACGCCCACACCGGGCGCGAAGTAGTAGCGGAAGTCCACGGGGCTGATGGACAGGCCGTCGGGCGGCGGGATCGTGATCTTGCCCGGGATGTCGATGCTGACCTTCTGCTGTCCCTCCTTGAAGGAGATGGTCGGCGTCCAGTCCTCCACGATCTTCAGTTCGAAGGCGGTCTCGCCGTCCTCGATCGTGGTGTCGCCCAGCGACATGTTCGGCAGCGCCGGCCAGTCGCCCTGCTCCTGCTCCTCCTGCGGTTCCTCCTCCGGCTTGCGGACCGTCGCGAGGATCGCCTTCTGCGCCCCAGCGTCCTCCTTGGGGCCCATCATCCCGTGCGTGAACGGTGCGCTGATCTTCGGCGCGTTGTCTTGTGCCGGCTCGGGCATCCCGCAACCCCTGCTGTGCGACGACGGCGGACCGACCGGCTGACCGATCCCGCGCATCGCCGGCTCGACCCAACCTTACGGGCATGTGTCCGCCGGGGCGACCCCTTCCTGCGAGCCGCCCCGGGCGGTCCACGCCTGCCTAGAGTTGACTCGGCCGTCCACGATCGCGATGGGCGTCCGCGGAGTCCCGGAGGTGCTGCCGTCACTGGTCAGAGCGCTGCTGCGGACGGGCCGGCCGACATCCCGGTGGGCATCGGCCCGCTGCAGGCGAGCCCGAGCAGCCGCTACCTCCGTGGCCGGGTCAGCCTCGTCGAGGACCGACTCCACGCAGAGGTCGCCGCCCGACGCGCCGAACGCAGCGGGACCCGCACGGGCACGAGCGGAGCCACCGCGTCGGACAGCAAGGTCGACGACGTGCTGGCCGACCTCCAGCGGACGCAGCGGCTGTGGGGACCGGCGCCGTCGGCCGCACGCCGGGCGCTGGACGACGAAGCCGACGAGGCGGAGCGCGACGGCCACGACGTGCGCTTCCGCGACCTTTCGCGGCTGCTGCTCCTGTCACCGTTGGAGGAGGAGGTGTTGCTGGTCGCGCTCGCCCCCGCGCTGGACGCGCGGATCGGGTCGATCTACGCCTACCTCAACGACGACGCCACGAGACCGCACGCCACCGTCGCCACGACGCTCACGGTCGCCGGGGGCTCCGTGGCGGACGCGAGCGTTCGACGGGTGCTCGAGCCGGAGGCGACGCTCCGCCGCGCAGGACTCGTGGATGTGATGGACGAGGGGCGCCCCTTCCCCTCCCGCACCGTGCGCGTGCCGGACCGTGCGGTCAGCCACCTCCTGGGCAACGACGGGATCGACCCACTCCTGGCGTCGATGCTCGAGCCTGCACTCCCGGTCGAGGGGGCGACGGCGAACCACATCCGTCGCGCGCTCGAGGCCGTTGAACCAGGCTCGCAGCTCCTCGTGCACGTGCAGGATCCGGATGGCCTGGGGGCCGCCTCCCAGGCAGCGTCCGCGCTGGAGTCACTCGGCTACGAGTCGATCGTCCTGGACCTCGATCGGCTGGCCCCGGGGCATCCCATCGAGGTCATGACGCAGGTCCTGGCGATGGAGGCGACGCTGGCCGACGCAGGGCTCGTGATCGGACCGGTCGACGGGCTCGGCCGCCAGGACCCGGCGGCCCTGCGTGCCATCGCCGGCGCGGCACGTGTCGTGGTCCTCCACGGCCGCGAACCCTGGGACCCGGCCTGGTCGACGCGTGTCCCGGTCAGCCTGCACGCGGCCCCGATGGCGGCGGGCGAGCTGGAGCGGCTGTGGCGCGAGGCACTGGGCCCCGTCAGCGACGAGACGCTGGACGCCATCGCCGGCACGGCATCGTTCCGCCTGACCCCACAGCAGATCCACCGCGCGGCCCTGGCCGCCCGACAGGAGGCGGAGGCGGCTGGCCGGGCCCTCGAGCCCCACGATCTCCACCGCGGGATCCGGGCCCAGAACTCGTCAGGCCTGCGGCGCCTCTCGCAACGCGTGGAACCTCGCGTCGGCTGGGACGACATCGTCCTGCCGCCACGGGTCGAACGCCAGCTCCGGGAGCTGCCGATCCGGTGGCGCCACCGCGACCGCGTGCTCGAGGACTGGGGCATGGGTCGTGGCGTGGCCAGCGGACGTGGCGTGAGCGCGATGTTCGCCGGCCCATCCGGGACCGGGAAGACCCTGGCCGCTGAGGTCGTGGCGGCCGACCTCGGCCTCGACCTGTACGTCGTTGACCTGTCCACGGTCGTCGACAAGTACATCGGGGAGACGTCGAAGAACCTCAACCGGATCTTCGACGAGGCGGACAACGTGAATGGCGTCCTGTTGTTCGACGAGGCCGACGCGCTGTTCGGGAAGCGGTCGGCGGTGAGCGACTCGAAGGACCGCCACGCGAACGTGGAAGTGGCGTTCCTGCTCCAGCGGATGGAGACGTTCGACGGGATCGCGATCCTGACCTCGAACCTCGCCTCGAACCTCGACGAGGCGTTCCTGCGGCGCCTCGACGCGATCATCGACTTCCCGGCCCCTGATGAGTCCCTCAGGCGGGCGCTGTGGGAGGCGAAACTGCGCTCGGGCGTGCCGCGCGGGGACGACATCGACGTCGACCAGCTCGCCAGGGAGTTCACGCTGTCCGGCGCCGAGATCACGAACGTGGTGATAAGCGCGGCCTATCAGGCGGCGGACCGCGGCGATGGCGTCAGCATGCGTGACCTGGTCGAGGCCATCGTCCGCGAGCACCGCAAGCTGGGCCGTCCCCTCACGCGCGCGGAGCTCGGGGAATGGGTCGGCCTGCTCGACTGAATGGCCCGGCGCTCAGCAGGCGGCGCGGCGGCGCAGACGCCGATCAGGTGCCCCGGGCCTCGACCCCACGGCGCAGCTCGGCGACGAGCTCCGCGACGCGCTGTGGCGCCGTGGCTGCGTCGCCCGCACCCGCCGCCCGAACGACGGCGGAGCCGACGATCACCCCGTCCGCGTATCCCGCGACCGCCGACGCCTGCTCCGCGTTGCTCACCCCGATGCCCACGCTGACCGGCCTGTCGGTGTGCTTGCGGATGCGGGCGACGAGCTCGCTGGCGTCGGCGCCGGTGTCGCGCACGCCGGTGACGCCGAGGATCGCCGTCGCATAGACGAAGCCCGTCGAGACCTCGCCGATCGCTGTCAGGCGGTCATCGGTCGAGACCGACGACGCCAGGAAGACCGAGTCGAGGCCGACCCGTCGGGCCTCGGTCACCCACGACCCGGCCTCGTCCGCGGGGAGATCGGGCAGGATGGCACCGGCGAGTCCAGCGGCGACCGCATCGTCGGCGAAGCGACCGAGTCCCTTGGTGTCCGGGATCGTGAAGTAGGTCATGACGAGCGCCGGGATGTCCACGGCCGACGTCAGCTCCCTGCACATCGCGAAGTCGTCGGCGACCGAGTAGCCGTGGTCCAGCGCCTGCTGCGATGCTGCCTGGATGATCGGGCCGTCCATCATCGGGTCCGAGAACGGGAAGCCGACCTCGAGCACGTCGGCGCCGGCCTCGGCGGCCGCCTCGAGGCACGCCTGCGACGACGGCATGTCCGGGTAGCCGGCCGGGAGGTAGATGATCAGCGCCGCACGGCCCTCGTCGTTGGCCGCCCGGATGGCGGCCTCCACGCGTGACGTCACTCGATGCCCCCGTCGATGTCCCAGTCGGCGAGGCGCACGACCTCGTCCACGTCCTTGTCCCCGCGACCCGACACCGTCAGCAGCACGTGCGAGTCCGCGTCGAAGTGCTCGCGGCCGTGATGCAGCAACCAGCCGATCGCATGCGCCGGCTCGAGGGCGGGGATGATGCCCTCGAGCTCGCTCAGCCGTCGGAAACCCTCCAGCGCCTGGCCGTCGGTGGCGGCGACGTAGGTCCCACGCCCCTCGGTGTGCAGCCAGGCGTGCTCGGGGCCGACCCCGGGGTAGTCGAGCCCGGCCGAGATCGAGTGCGCGTGCTGGACCTGGCCGTCGTCGTCGACCAGCGCGAG
>JBFHRB010000091.1:0-11847 GCA_041591915.1 Nitriliruptorales bacterium | reverse complement strand
GCTCCGGCTCCGGCTCCGGCTCCGGCTCCGGCTCCGGCTCCGGCTCCGGCTCCGGCTCAGGTTCGGGCTCCGGCTCGGGCTCCGGTTCCGGCTCGGGCTCGGGCTCGGGCTCGGGCTGGGGTACGTGCTGGTCAGGCTCATGAGACGGGAGGGGGCGAGGTCGGCCCGACCGACGGCGGGCCACGACCACGCCGAGGAGCAGCACGACGACCAGCGCCGCGGCCACGACGAGGGGGAACGCCTCGCTCACCGAGCCTCCCTCACCTGCCGTCGCCGGGCGCCAACCCGGCCGGGCGTCGCTGGGTCACACCCGCCCACCGTGTGAGGGGCGGTGCTAGCGTGGCTCGAAGATAGCCGCGAGGCAGGAGGCGGGACATGACGCGCAGCAGCCTCAAGGTCGCGGGCGTCGTCGCCATCGTCTTCGCCCTGTCCCCCCTGGTCCCCTGGGCGATCGCCGAGGTCTTCGAGTCCGTCAACCGTTCGTGGCTCGACGCACCCGGGGCCATGCGCGTGACCATCCCGGTGGCCCTCGCGCTGATGGCGCTCGCGTTCGCGAGCCACGGCATCGCGCTCCACCACGAGCTGGTGGACTCGCTCGAGGACAACTTCAACACGCTCGTCGCAGCGACCGTCGTGCCGGCCGGGCAGATGCTCGGTGGGCAGGGCGAGTTCGGCGCGTACGGCAACGGCGGGACGGTCCAGGCCGCTCCGTCGGCAGGTGGTGGGCAGTCGGGCGGCGGGATGGCTGCGCCCGAGGCACCGGCTGCGCCGCAGGCGCCGAGCCTCTCCGAGCAGCAGGAGAAGAAGAACCGCCGCAAGCAACGCGCGAAGCAGCGGATCAAGGGCGAGGCCGGCCGGACCTTCGAGAACGCGCTCCAGCGCAAGCTGAGCCAGTTCCGACCGCGCTTCTGACCGACGGTCAGAAGCGCCTGATCGCGGCCTCCGGCACGTCGTAGTGCTCGCGGATCTGCCGCAGGTTGTCCCCACGGAACCCGCTGCACTCGCGCTGCACGACCAGCATCCACAGGGCCTCGCGGACCTCGGAGAGCGCCTCGTCGCGGTCGTCCTCGGAGGCCGCCTCGTCGTCGCGCAGCTCCTCCCAGGCACGGATCGCGCGCTCGAGCCGGTCGCCGATCCGGCCGAGCGCGTTCGCGCGCTCCTCGGTGAGGGCCAACTCGACCCCGGTGAACGTGTCGAGCGCTCGCCCGAGCCCCGGCATCTCGATCACGACGACCTCCACGGGCCGATCGGCCCTGCCGCGACGGTACGCGCGCCCCGTTCGCGTCGCTGCTCGCCCGGCCTACGGTGGCAGCACACCCACGGAGGTGCGACGTGCGACACCGCATCCTGTTGCTCGGGCCACCCGCCAGCGGCAAGGGCACCCATGCCGAGAGCCTCGCCCACGACATCGACGTCCCGCACGTCGCGAGCGGCGACCTCCTCCGGAAGGCGGTCGACTCCGGCAGCGACCTCGGTCGGCAGGTCGCCGGCCTGCTGAACACCGGCGATCTCGTCCCCGACGAGCTGGTGGTCGACCTGATCCGGGAGCGGCTCGGCGAGCCCGATGCGGTGAACGGCTTCATCCTCGACGGCTTCCCGCGGACGATGCCGCAGGCGGAGGCCATGGGCCCGACCGAGGACCGCATCGAGGTGGCCATCCTGCTCGACGTGGACGCGGGTGAGCTCGAGCGCCGCGTGACGGGCCGTCGGGTGTGCGCGAACGGCCACGTCTACCACCTCGAGTTCCACCCCCCGGCCACGGAGGGCACCTGCGACGACTGCGGCGAGGAGCTCTACCAGCGCCACGACGACACGGCCGAGGTCCTGGCCCACCGCATCGAGGTGTACGACCAGGAGACCGCCCCGCTCGTCGCCCGGTACGAGGGCATGGGCAGGCTCGTGCGGGTCGACGGCAGCGGTACGCCCGAGGACGTGTACGACCGCGTGCGCGCCGCCGCCGGCTGAGCCACCGCGCCGACGTCGGGCCGCCTGCATCGGCGTGTCACAGGCGGTCGATACCTTGCGGACATGAAGCTGCTGCACACCTCGGACTGGCACGTCGGGCGCACCATCAGGGGGCGGTCCCGCCTGGGCGAGCATCGGGACGCCCTCGGCGAGATCGTCGACATCGCCCGGCGCGAGCAGGTCGACGTCGCGCTGGTCGCGGGCGACCTGTTCGACACGGCCGCCCCGTCACCCGACGCCGAGAAGGTCGTCTACCGGGCGCTGCTGGACCTCGTCGAGGCTGGCGCCCAGGTCGTGCTCATCGCGGGCAACCACGACAACCCGCGTCGCTGGACGGCGGTCCGTCCCCTGCTCGAGCTCGCCGAGGTCCACCTCGGCTCCGAGCTCGCCCGCCCCGACGACGGCGGAACCATCGAGCTCACCACCCGCACGGGCGAGACGGCGATCATCGGGCTCATCCCGTTCCTGTCCCAGCGGAAGATCGTCAAGGCCGACGACCTGATGGCACGCGACGGGTACGAGCACCAGGGCAAGTACGCGGACCGGTGCCGGGTGATCGTCGAGGCGATGGCACAGCGCTTCCGCGACGACACGGTCAACATCCTCCTCGCGCACCTCACCGTCGTCGGCGGGGCCATGGGTGGCGGTGAACGGACCGCCCACACGGTCTTCGACTACCACGTCCCGCCGACCGTCTTCCCCGCCTCGGCGCACTACGTCGCGCTCGGCCACCTGCACGAGGCCCAGCAGATCCCGGCGGCGGCACCGGTCTGGTACTCGGGCTCGCCGCTGCAGCTCGACTTCGGCGAGGAGGAGAAGCCCAAGCACGTCCTGGTCGTCGACGCCGCACCGGGCACGCCGGCCACCGTCGAGAAGGTCCGGCTCAGCGGCGGCCGCTCACTGCGCACGCTGCGCGGCACGCTCGAGCAGGTCCGGGCCGCGGCCGCGCCGCTCGGGGACGCGTACCTCCGCGTGGTCCTGGACGAACCCGGCCGCGCGGGGCTCGCCGACGAGGTCCGCGAGCTCCTGCCGAACGCCGTCGACGTACGCATCGCCGGGGTCGAGGCCGAGCAGGCGTCCGAGGCCTGGGACACCGACCAGCTCCGCCAGTCCCCCGAGGCGCTGTTCGCCGAGTACCTCGCGGAGCGCAACGTCGACGACCCGGACCTGCAGATGCTGTTCCACGAGCTCCTGGAGGAGGCGTATGCGTCCGACCAGGCTTGAGCTCGCGGGCTTCGGCTCGTTCCGCGACGCCGTGGAGGTCGACTTCACCGACGTCGACCTGTTCGTGCTGAGCGGGGCGACCGGGGCCGGCAAGACCACCGTGATCGACGGGATGACCTTCGCGCTGTACGGGTCGATCCCGCGCTACGACGACCGGAGGCTCGTCGCCCCCGTGGTCTCCAAGGGCAAGACCGAGGCGCGTGTGCGCCTCGACTTCGAGGTCGGCGGCACGCCGTACACCGCGGTCCGCGTCGTCCGGCTCACCGGCGAGAACAAGGCCACCACCAAGGAGGCCCGGCTCGAGTCGCACGGCGCGACCCTGGCGAGCGGTGCCGACGAGGTCACGGCTGCCGCCGAGAAGCTGCTCGGGCTGCCGTTCCAGCACTTCACACGCTGCGTGGTCCTGCCGCAGGGCGAGTTCGCCGAGTTCCTGCACGCCAAGCCGAAGGAACGCAACGACCTCATCGTCGCCCTGCTCGACCTCGAGGTCTACCGGGACGTCGGGCGGATGGCCCGCGAGCGCAAGCTCCTCGCCGACCAGGAGGTCACGCTCGCCCAGCAGGCACTCGACGGGATGCCCGACGCCAGCGACGCCGCCCTCGATGCCGGGCGCCGGCGCGAGACCGCCCTGCGGGGCCTGCTCGCACGCTGTGACGAGCAGGCACCCAGGATCCAGGAGTTGCGCGACGAGTGGTCCGAGGCCCGCCGCGAGGAGACGGCCGCCCTCGAGCGGGTCGGGCTGCTCGAGGAGGTCCGCGTGCCGGCGGGGATCGAGGAGCTCGCCGGCCGGATCAGGGAGGCGGCCGATGCGGTCGACGCGGCCGAGCGCGCCGCAACGGAGGCTGCGGCGGCAGCCGACGCCGCCGAGCAGCAGCGGAGCGGGCTCCCCGCCCGGGACGAGGTCACCCAGCGCATCCGCGCGGCTGAGGAGCGGGCCACCCTCGCGGAGGAATCGACCCGGCTGGAACGCGAGGCCGAGGTGCGGCGGACGGCCGTCACCGGCGCGGACGCCGAGGCCGAGGCGGCGGAGGCCGCCCTGACGGCGGCGCGGTCGGCACTCGACGCCCTCCGCCAGCGCCACACCGCCAGGGAGCTCGCCCGCCACCTCGAGGTGGGCGACGACTGCCCCGTCTGCGACCGGGCCATCGAGTCGCCGCTCGACGTCGAGGTGCCCGACGACCTCGCCGAGGCCGAGCGGGCGGTCCAGCAGGCCGAGCAACACCTGCAGGCCACGACCCGGTCAGCCCGGGCCGCCGCCGAGGCGCGGACCGAGATCGAGTCCCGGCTGACCACGCTGGAGGAGCGCCGGTCCAGGATCGACGCGCTGCTCGTGGGCGCGCCACCCCTCGCGGACCTGCAGGCGCAGCTCGACGCGATCGTCGCCGCAGAGGCCGCCGCGGAGGAGGCTCGCCGGGCCGAGCGGTCAGCCCGACAGCAGGTCAGCGCCGCCCGGTCGGCCTCCTCGGCCCTCGACGACGAGCGCAAGGCTGCGTGGTCGCGGCTCGACCAGGCCCGCATGCAGGTGGCTGCCCTCGACCCACCCCAGCCCGATCGCGAGGACCTCGTCGCGGCATGGGACGCGCTCGCCGAGTGGGCCGCCGTGCAGGTGCCGGCGCACCGGGATGCCGCCAAGGCGGCGAGCGAACGGGCCGAGACCGCCCTCGAGACCGGCAGGCGCATCCAGGAGGAGCTACGCGCGGCTGCCACGGAGGCCGGCGTACCGGCCGTGGCCCAGGATCCGCGGGACGACGTCGTGCAGGCGATCGCCCACGCCGAGCAGCAGGTCAAGGCGCTGGAGCAGGCACGCGAGCGCGCGGCCGAGCTCCGCGACCGCGTCGACGCGGCGACCAGGACCAGCCGCGTCGCCAAGGAGCTCGGCGAGCACCTCAAGGCCAACAAGTTCGAGAAGTGGCTGATGACCCGGGCGCTGGGAGGCCTCGTGCAGGGCGCATCGGGCCTGCTGAGCGACCTGTCCAACGGTGCCTACACCCTCGACCTCGACAGCAACAACAACTTCCTGGTCATCGACCACCGCAACGCCGGCGAGAAGCGCAACGCGAAGACCCTGTCGGGCGGCGAGACCTTCCTCGCCTCGCTGTCGCTGGCGCTGGCGCTCTCCGAGCGCGTCGCCGACATGGCCGCCAACGGCGGGGCCCGCCTCGACGCCCTCTTCCTGGACGAGGGGTTCGGCACGCTCGACCCGGACACCCTCGACGTCGTCGCCTCCGCGATCGAGGAGCTGGGGTCGCGCCGGATGGTCGGCATCGTGACCCACGTCCGCGATCTCGCCGAGCGGATCCCGGTCCGCTTCGAGGTCACCAAGGAGTCCACGACCTCGCGCGTCACGCGGCACGTGGCGTAGGGGGCCGGACATGCGGTTCGCGGTCGAGTCCTGGTCCCCCGAGTACGGGGCGCCGATCGAGTCGGCGCCGTTCGAGTCCAGCGCGACCGTCGACATGAACGTCGAGGTCCCCATCGCCGACTGGTCCCCGGTCACCCCGTCACCGACGACGCCGACGCCGCACGAGGTCGTGTTCATCGACGGGGTGCGGCGCGTTGACGCGCGCATCTGGGTCACGTTCCCCGACGGCACGACCTCACTCGGGATCTGCGCCAGCTACGCCGCGGGCACCGTCCGCTGCAACGCGACTGCGCGCGTGGACCTCTGCGAGGTCCAGCGGGGCCTGTTCACGCTCGCCGGTGCGGCCGACATCGAGACCCGCTCGGCCACCTACCCGGCCCGCGCGGTCGCCTCCGACGACGTGAACGACCTCGTCATCGGTGTGCAGGACCGCATGGGCCAGCTGGAGATCGACCTCGCCCGGCGCTCGGATCCGGCCGACCTCGTCGTCGTCGACGGGCCCCTGAGCGGCCGGCAGAACGTGCCGGGCGCCATCGGGATGATCAAGACGCACCGCGTCCGCTACCTCACCAAGATGGGTGACGAGGTGGTCGCGCGGCTCCGCCCGGGCGAGCGGACGCCCCTGTTCGTCACCCAGACCGGCTGGTCCCGGTACGCGTGGTACCTGCGCCTTCCCGGAGGCGAGGGGCACCCCTGGGCCGGTGTCGTGCGCTGCGAGGCCTCCGCCGACCTCAGCCTCGACGAGGCGCGTCGGATGGCGGACGTCTCCGCGAGGGCCCTCGTGCGCTTCGCTTCCGAGGCCCACAAGGACCCGCGCGCCCCACAGAACCTGTACCCGATCGCCGGGCTCGAGCGGCAGCTCCGTCGGCGGCTCGGCGACCCGCAGCTCCTCTACCGGTCGCTGCGCGCGGCGGCATCGACGAGCGCCTAGGTGCGCGTACTCGCCGGGTGCCTGGCGTTGGTCGCGCTGTCCGGTGCGTGTTCGCCCGGGGCGCCGGACTCCGCCCGCGAGCGTCGCGTCGCGGTGACGGTGTCCGTGGCGGACGGGCGTGACCCAGCCGGGCTGCAGGTGACGGCGCAGCGTCGCGAGCCCGGCGAGCCGTACCGCGTGTTCGTGGTCGACATCCTCGACTCGCCGGTGAGCGTGTCCGCACCGTCGTGCTCGGAAGCCCTGCGGCGTGCGCGTGATCAGGCCGAAGCGATGAGCGCACAGCCCGGTCGCGAGTGCCGCGAGGAGGTGCGCCAGGAGACGACGGTCACCGACGAGTGGACGGGTGTCGTGGACGAGGACGGGGTCGTGCGGCTCGACCTCCAGGCGGGACGGTACGAGGTGTTCGGCCTCGCGCCGACGTCGGGCGGGTGCGACCTGGCCGGCACCATGGTGATCGAAGAGGGTGACGACGCCGGTGAGCTCCGGCTGGACTCGGACACCTGCCAAGGTGGCTAGGCAACCCGCCCCTCGAGGCTCGGTCGCGGGGCCGCGCCATCGCCGATGGTGAGCCCGGCGCCGTCGTCGAAGCGGACCGTCCGCCCGCAGATCGGGCAGGCCACGGACGAGTGGCGCGGGACGATGGTGGAGCCCAGTGGATCGGCGATGTCGTAGCCCAACCAGGCGTCGTAGGTCCGGCGGCGGTTCGGCTCACGCAGGGCGAGGTACGCCTCGTGGACGCGCAGCAGGGCCATGAACCGGACACGCCGCTCGTGCACGGGACCGTGGTGGACGGCGTCGTGCAGGCCGCGCAGCGAGCGTCGGGCGGCCTTGTCCACGAGGGACTGCGGGGCGAGCGCGTCGACGCCGAGGACCTCGTAGTGGGTCATCTCGGCGATGCGAGAGGCGAGGCGTTCCGGGCTGATGTTCCGGCTCCGTGGTGAGGGGATCGGTCACCTCACGTTCGGAGCGCGCGGCCCGCCGGGCTGGTCGTTCGGACGGGTTCCTCGCGGCTAGCCCAGCGCGTCGGCCAGGACCTGCAGCGCCCGCGGATCACGGGTCCCGGCCAGCAGTGTCGTGACCGGGGAGTCGATCCAGCGCTGCAGCCTCGCCTTGATCCGCTCGGGCGAGCCGACCAGCGAGATCTCGTCGACGAGCGCGTCGGGGACGGCGCGCATCGCCTCCTCCTTGCGCCCGTCGAGGTAGAGCTCCTGGACCTTGGCCGCGTCCTCGCCGAAGCCCATCCGGCCGATGACGTCCTTGTGGAAGTTCGCGTCCTTGGCGCCCATGCCGCCGATGTAGAGCGCCATCGTCCACTTGATGAACTCGAGGCCCTGCGCGACGTCGTCGTTCACGACGACCGTGACCGGGCAGACGATCTCGAAGTCGTCGGGAGCATCCTTCAGCGACTCGGCGTACATGTCCGGTCCGCGCTCGGGCGAGTAGAAGATCGGCAGCCACCCGTCGGCGATCTCGGCCGACAGCGCGACGTTCTTCGGTCCCTCCGCCCCGAGCATGATCGGGATGTCCTTGCGCACCGGGTGCGTGGTGATCTTGAGGGCCTTGCCGAGGCCGGCCCCGCCCGGGTACGGCAGCGGGTAGTGCTCGCCGTCGTTGGTCAGCGGCGCCTCACGCTCCCAGATGTCACGGATGATCCCGACGTACTCCCGCGTGCGTGCGAGGGGCTTGGGGAACGGCTGGCCGTACCAGCCCTCGACGACCTGTGGGCCGCTCACCCCGAGGCCGAGGATGAACCGGCCCTCGCTGAGGATGTCCATCGTGACGGCGGTCATCGCGGTCGAGGCCGGCGTGCGGGCCGACAGCTGGATCAGGCCCGTGCCGAGCCGGACCCGCTTCGTGTGCGCGCCCACCCACGCCAGCGGTGAGACGGCGTCGGAGCCGTAGGCCTCGGCGGTCCAGACCGAGTCGAACCCGAGGCGCTCCGCCTCCTGCGCGAGCTCGAGGAAGTTGTCGGGCTTGGTGCGCCCCCAGTAGCCGAGGGCGAGTCCGAGCTTGAGGTCTCCGGTCATCGGTCGCGCCTCCTCGGCGTGGGTGCGGCTCCTACTTGGCGTCGTCGCGGGGCAGCCCGAGGAGCCGCTCCGAGATGACGTTCTTCTGCACGGCGGTCGTCCCACCGGCGATGGACAGGCACCTGGTCTGCAGCATCATGTAGGTGGCCTGCTGCGCCGGGCCCTCGGTGGTGGCGCCAGCCGGGCCGAGCAGGTCGAGGACGAGCTCGGCGGCGGCCATCGTGTTGTCCACGCCGTTGAGCTTGCGCACGCTCGACGCGGCCCCCGGGTCCGTGCCCGAGAGCTGGCGGAGCGTGGTCCGCAGGCCGAGCAGGCTCAGGACCTGGCCTTCGGCGACGAGGTGGCCGACCTCGTCGAGCAGCAGCGCGTCCGGCTCCTCGACGTGCTCGTTCACGGCGGCGAGGACGCCCTCGACGCTCAGGCCCATCGACGAGCCGCTCGACATCGCGACGCGCTCGTTGGCGAGCGTCGTGCGGCCGACCTTCCAGCCGCCATCGACCGGGCCGACGACGCAGTCGTCGGGCACGAAGACATCGTTGAAGAAGATCTCGTTGAACAGCGCCGCGCCGGTGATCTCACGCAGGGGCCGGATGTCGAGGCCCTCGGTGTTCTGCATGTCGATCACGAACGCCGTGATGCCGTCGTGCTTGGGGGCGTCGGGGTTCGTGCGGGCCAGGGCGAGGCCCCAGTGGGCGCGCTGGGCGAGCGAGGTCCACACCTTCTGCCCGTTCAGTACCCACCCACCACGCTCGTCGTCCCGCGTGGCCTTGGTCTGCAGTGCCGCGAGGTCGGAGCCGGCGTTGGGCTCGGAGAACATCTGGCACCACACGATCTCGCCGTGCAGCGTCGGCCGGACCCAGCGCTCGTGCTGCTCGGGGGTGCCGTGGTGGATGATCGACGGGAGGATCCAGCCGCCGATGAGGAGCTTCGCGGTCGGCACGTTCGCCGCCGCGAACTCCTGCTCGATGACGAGCTGCTCGACGGGGCCGGCCTCCCTCCCCCACGGCTTGGGCCAGTGGGGCATCGCGTAGCCGGCGTCGGCGACCTCGCGGACCTGGGTCTGCTCGTCCTTGCCGTCGAGGCCTGCGATGAAGGCCCGGACCTCCTCACGGACGGGCGCGGCGTCGTCGCCGGGGAGCTCGAGCTCGAGCTCGCGGCGCGCCCCGCCGAGGGCGAGCTCTGCCGCCTGGGCGCGGAACCGCTGCGTACCCCCGAGGAGCTGGCGCAGCGACAGCGCCCGCTTGAGGTAGAGGTGGGCGTCGTGCTCCCACGTGAAGCCGATGCCACCGAGGATCTGGATGCACTCCTTGGCGTTGGTGACCGCCGCGTCGACGGCGACGGCTGCGGCAACCGCCGAGGCAAGGGGGCGCTGGTCGTCCTCGTCGAGTGCGACCGCGGCGTCCCAGGCCGCGGCCCGCGCCTGCTCCGTACGCACCAGCATGTCGGCGCAGGCGTGCTTGACGGCCTGGAAGTAGCCGATGGGCCGACCGAACTGCTCGCGGACCTTCGCGTACTCGGTCGCCGTGTCGAGCGTCCACGCGGCGATGCCCGCGGCCTCGGCGGCGAACAGCGCCGCGGCGATCTCGGTCACGCGCTCGGCCGAGAGGCCGGTCAGGATGCGATCGGGGGCCGGGGTGAGGCCGGCGACCTCGACCGACGCGGCGCGGCGCGTGGCATCGAACGAGCCGAGCAGCGTGGTCGTGACATCGGCGGCGTCGACGAGGAACCAGGTCACGGTCCCGTCGTCCGCGGTCGCGCCGAGCAGCAGCACGTCGGCCAGCGACGCGCCGAGGACCGGCGTCGCGGTACCGGAGACGGTCCCGTCAGCGGCGAGCGCGAGGTCCGGTGCGAGCGCGACCGCGCCGACGACCGATCCCTCGGCGAGTCCCGGCAGGAGCTCCTTCGCGGCGGGTGAGTCGACGACCGCGAGGAGGCACTCGCTCAGCAGGGCGCTCGGCAGGAACGGCCCCGGGACCAATGCCGCGGCCGTCTCCTCCAGCGCGATCGCGAGCTCGACGTGGCCCGCGCCGGCGCCGCCGACGGCCTCCGGCAGGTGCATGGCGAGCAGGCCCTGCGCGGCGAGGTCGTTCCAGAACCCCGGCCGCTGCGGCGTGTCGGCCTCGACGACCTCCCGCGTACCCTCCATCGGCGCGTGCTTGGCAGCCCAGCGCCGGACCGACTCCGCCAACGCCGCGTGTTCCTCGGTGACGCCGATCGACATCCCGCTCTCCCCTCGACTCGTGCCCGGCCACCCCGTGGCAGACAGGCGACACCACTATAGAACGTGTTCTAGTCTGTGCTAGAACGTGTTCCAGTTCTGAGACGAGGCATCGATGGCCAACGGTGACACCACCGCGACCGTCAACGGCGTCGACAGCGAACTGTCGCCGTCACAGCTCGAGCGCCGCCAGCGGATGCTCGACGCGGCGCTGCAGCTCGCCGCGAAGGGTGGCTACGAGGCCGTCCAGATGCGTGACGTGGCCGACCGGGCAGAGGTCGCACTCGGGACGCTGTACCGCTACTTCCCGTCCAAGGTGCACCTGCTCGTCACGTCGATGCTCGACCAGCTGACGGCACTCGCCGACCGACTCGAGAAGAACCCGCCGGGTGGGGATTCTCCCGCCGACCGGGTCATCAACGTGCTCAGCCGTGCGACGAGGACCCTGCAGCTCGAACCGCAGCTCACCGATGCCTTGACCCGCAGCCTCATGTCCGCCGATGCCTCGGCGGCGACCGAGGTGGACGCCGTGAGCGCCCAGGTGTCGCGCATCATCGTCAGCGCGATCCACGGCGGTGCCGATGCCGAGACGACGGCCGAGGACCTCGCGATCGCCCGCGTGATCGAGCAGGTCTGGATGTCGTCCATCCTCGCGTGGCTCAGTGGCCGCTCCAGCACGAAGCAGATGACCGACGACCTCGAGGTCGCCAGCCGGCTGCTGCTGCGCTGAGGCGCCTCAGGCCGCCTCGACCAACTCGTCGGGTGGTGCCAGCCGGTCGATCGCGTCCATCAGGACGCTGACGCACTCGTCGTAGTCCGGCACGCGTCCGTCCCAGCGAGGCTGGAGCTCTGCTTCCGCGGAAGCACGATCGACAGCTCGCGACGCGCCAGGGCGCATGGCGGCGACTGACGGCACGGGCGATCCGATCGGCGGTTCGAATCGCACATGCCCACGACCATCGTGGTGGATGGTCCAGCGGCGCTCGTGCACGAACGTGTGGTGGTGGGCGCACAGGGCGACGAGGTTGTGCAGTTCGGTCGGGCCGCCGTTGGCCCAGTGGATGATGTGGTGGCCGTGGAGTCCCCGGGTGCGGTTGCAGGTTGGGAAGCGACAGGTCCG
>JBFHRB010000090.1:0-11852 GCA_041591915.1 Nitriliruptorales bacterium | reverse complement strand
TCATCACCGAGCACGCGCCCCGAGACCGACCCGGGTCGACCGGTGAGCACGATCACGAGGTCACTCAGCGAGGCGCCGTCAGCGACCTCGATGGTGTCGGCCTCAGCGATGTCGAAGACCCCGGGCAACCAGACCAGCCCGAAGCCGGCGGCCTCGGCCTGCACGAGGTAGACCCCGTCGTCCACGCCGCCGAAGCGGTACGCGCCGGCCTCGTCGGTCACCGTCGAGCGGACCGGGCGGAGCAGGTTGTCCTCGGTGAACAGGCGGACGGCCGCTCCGTCGATGGGCGAGCCCGTGCTCGAGGCGACCTGGCCGCTCACTGCAGCCGACACTCCTCTCCCGGCGGTCTCGTCATCGAGCCCGAGGCCCTGGGCGACCAGTGCCTCGTTCTCCGCACTGAGCTCGGCGACCCGGCCGAAGCTGAGGGAGATGACGAAGGCGAACAACGTGACGACGAGCAGGAGCCCGAGGAGCGAGATGAGCATCCGGCTTATCCGGGGCCGCTGCAACAGGACGACCGTGGCGACCGCCTGGACGTCCTCCCCGGTGACCCCGACCTCGAGGACGCGCATCGCCGGCGTCCCGGCCAAGGGGCGCTTGCCGACCGCCGTCGCGCGGACGACGGCCTGTTCACCGGGCCGAAGGGTGACCTGCGGAGGGTCGAACGTCGTGGTGACCAGCCGCTCGGGATCCAGCGCCTCGAAGCCGATGTCGAGGAGGGTGTTGCCGGTGTTGGTGGGGTGGACGAGGAACGTCCCGGTCTTGCCGACCTCCTGCGATGCCGGCTCCGCCGTGATGACCACGCTCGGCTGCCCCGGGGTGCTGACCGTCACCTCGACGACCGCCGGCGGAGGACCATCCGGCCGTCGATCACTGATCTCGATGCCGAGCGTTCGGCGACCCGCCGGGTGGTCCGCGGGGAGGGTGATGGTCACCGTCACGAGCTGGCGCTCGCCCGGGAACAGGTAGTTGACCGACGGCTCGACGACGACGTTCGCGCGATCGAGGCCGAGGACGTCCACGTCGTACGAACGGATGACCGAGTCGAGGTTGGTGATCTCGACCTCGAAGACGGCCGGCTCACCGAGCGCGACGTGCTGGTCGGGCTCGGTGATGTCCGCGCGGACCAGCGCGCGGGTGGACGTCGTCCCGGAGGAGCCGTTCACGGCGAACCCCTGAGGCGGAGCTCGACCTCAGCGGTCTCGCCGGCACGGACGGTCCGCAGCACGGTCACGGTCGACCCGTCCGACGCGGTGGCGGTGATGGTGTAGCTGCCCGGTTGGAGCTGGCCGATCTGGAACCGCCCCGTTGCCGAGGCGGGCGCGGAGGCCGTCGTCGTCGTGCGGGTGATGTTGCCATCCGACACTTCGATCCGAACGGCCCCGACTGGCTGTCCGGTCGCGTCATCGACCACGAGGCCAGCGATCGCGCCGAGCGCCGGCTGCAGACGGGCCTCTGCCCGGGCCTCGGGCGACAGCTTGCTCAGCGACACCTGCACGGTCTCGGAGCGGTACCCCTCCGCCTCGAACGTCACGGCGTAGACGCCGGGCAGTGGCACGCCCGCGACCCGGAAGCTGCCGACGTCGCCGCTGGTCAGCGTCTCGGTCGCGAGCAGGGTCCCGCCGCCCGACACGGTGACGCGCACGGCACCCAGCGGCACCCCGTCCGAGTCCAGCGCTCGACCGGTGACGATCCCGAGCGCCGGCGAGAGCACGACTTCGATGCCCTCCACCGTCTCGCCCGGACCGAGCCTGACCGCGCGGGTCTCTGGCGCGAATCCCTCGGCCGCGAAGCTGAGGAGGTACGTGCCCGGTGTGATGAGATCGGGCAGCGTGAACGAGCCGACGAGGCCGGCGGTCGGGGTCGTGGCCTCGACGACCAGGTCGCCGCTCTGGGCCGTCACCGCGACGCCGCCGACGGGATCGCCGGCACGGTCGAGCACGAACCCACTGATGGCCCCGTCCGCCGCCGGGAGGCGGGCCGTGTTCACCACGAGCTCCTGGCCCCCTCCGAGGGGCTGGGTCAGCTCGACGGGCGCGTACCCCGGTGCCCGGTAGGTGACGCGGTAGGTGGCCGGGGCGACGAGTCCGTCGATGCGCCAGATGCCCTGCTCGTTCGAGACGGTCGTCCGGGCGCCGCTGCCCTCGAGCAGGTCGAGCGCCACGACCTCGACGGTGATCGGGACAGGGTCCCCGTCACCAGCGATCACCTGGCCACCGAGCGCTCCGGGGTTGCCGACGAGCAGGACGTTCAGCCCTTCCGTCGGTTCGGCCGCGCTCACCAACACCGGCGTGGCGCTCTGCGCGTCGGCGGCCCCCTGCCACCACTGCTCGACGAAGCCCGGTGCACGGATGCGCAGGCGATGTCGGACGGGCAGCAGGCTGTCGAGCTCGAACGCGCCGTCCTCCCCCGTCGCCGTCGCCGCGACGAGGTTGCCGCGTTGGTCGAACGCCTCGACGATCACGCGCGCGACCGGCTGGGCCGTGGTCGAGGCGAGGACCGCCCCGCTCACCGCGCCTCCGGCCGTCGCCGGGTCGAGGTCGGCCAGCCCGACGCCCGTGCTGAACGAGGCCGGGACGATCTTCTGGGGATCCGCCGGATCGAGGGCGAACTGGACGCCGTAGTACATGGCCAGGGCCCACAGCGTCAGGATCAGTGCCAGCGTGAGCAGGGTGATCACGCCCGCGGTGAGGCGCGCCTTCTGGCGGAAGCGGACCTCGGTCGACTCGGCGACGTCGTCGCCCTCGACGTCGATCGTGATGATGTGCTCGATCGGTGCGCCGGTCCAGTGGCGGCGCTTGCGAGCGACAAGCGCGACCGTCTCGGACTGCTCGACGGCAAGGCCCAGCTTGGTGGTGGCGAGCTGCAGCGAGAGCACGCGATCGGCATCGGCGGCGCGGACCTGCAGGTCGAGCGGCGTGTTGCCGGTGTTGACGAGGTCGAGGTCGAAGCGCGCCTTCTTGCCGGCGGTACGCACGGGCGGCTCCGCCGCGAGGCGGACGCCCGGTGACGGGGGCACCTCGATGGTGAGCGGGAGCTCGGCGGGCACGAGCGAGCCGGAGCTCCCGACCACGGAGAACATCCCCTGGTGGGTGCCGCGCGGCAGTCGATCGTGGAAGTGCAGTTCGACGGTGATCTCGCCGGACTCACCCGGGAACAGGGTGAGCTCCCGCGGGCTCACCCGCGAGGACTCGGCGATGAGTCCGAGGAGCCGCACCTTGATGCGTTCGATCACCTCGGAGTTGTTCGTGACGCGCACGACCGCCTCCGCGGCCTCACCGGGCGGCACGACGAGCGTCGACTGGGCGAGGTCCGCCCTGATCCTCGGCTCGATCACGCCGGGCGGGGGCGGTGGCGGACCGGCCGGGCCCTGGACGTCGAGGCGTGAGGGCTCAGTCATCCGGCGCGCCGGTCTGGCGGAACGACGGGCCGATGTCGAGCACGGTCTTGGACGGGCCGTCCTTGGTGCGCGCCGAGTCGTCGACGACGGCGCGGGCACGCTGCTGCCCCTCCTCCTCGCCCGAGGCCGCCGTGGCGCGCCCGAAGACCCGACGCCGGGGCGCGAAGGCGGCGGCGGGCGGACGCTCCCCCACGCCGAGGCGGACGGCGCTCGGAGGGTCGGGGACGTCGTTGGGCCGCGCGACGCCGGTCGGCGCGTACACCAGGAGCTGGATCGCCGGACGGGGCGGCACGCCGAGCCCGGACCACAGGTGCGTGAACGAGGTCTGCGTGTCCGGATCGAGCGACAGCGACGGCGCCGGCCGGGCGGCCCTGAGCGCGTCGGACAGGTGCGCGTCGGGGATCTCGCGGTTGGCCGCGAGCACGTTCATGACCCGCCCGAGCAGCTCGTGCTCCACGCCGGGCCCGCCCCCCCAGACGCTCACGAGGTAGCGGGCCTCGACGACCGGCACCACGCGGACGCGAGCCAGCCCACCGTTCTCCCCAGGCACGACGCGGCTACCCGTCTCGGCGCGCGACGCGGACTTGCTGAGCGAGTACAGGAAGAGGTCGACCAGAGGCGTGGAGCGTCTGGCGTCCCACGTCTTCTCGGGCTGGTCGAAGCTGATCTCCGCATCGCCCGGAGGCAGCGGGACCTCAGCGCGGAGCCAGCGCTCGAGACTGCGGTCGATCTCTTCGAACATCTAGAACGATCCGGTCGCCCAGAGGGTGAGGACGATGGCCACGGAGCTGCCTGCGCACGCCGCCGCGGCGATGTAGGGCCAGGTCACGGGCCTGACGGAGACGGGAACGGGCTCGGGGTACGGCTCCGGGACCAGCACGGTCGGAGCGAGCGGCTTCGGGACGACGGCCGCACAGCGACCGCACTCGCGGTCGTCGGGCTCGAGCATCTCGCCGCAGTGCCAGCACGGCTCGGCACCCAGGACGATGAGCCCGCCGGTTCCGGGCAGGCGACGTCGTGCCTTGCGCGAGGGTGGCTGCTTCGGTGGGTCGTCGGCCGCCCAGAAGAGCGGGTAGTCGCATCGGGGGCAGAACCAGGCGGCGGTCGGGCGCGGCGACTCGCCGACGAGCGTGAGCCCACAGCCTGGGCAGTCGACCTCCTGCTCGCCCGTCCCGACGACGGCCTTCTCGGCGGCCTGATCGGCAGCTTCTTCGGCGGCCTCCTCGGCGGCCTCGCCATCGGAACCGCCATCGCCCTCGGCCGTGGCCTCGCCCTCGGCCGTGGCCATCGGCTCGCCCTCGGACTCGGGTTCCAGCGGCTCCGGGATCGGGACCTCGCCGACGTCGTCGGGGTCCAGGTCGGGCGTCTTGAGCTCGTCGATCGAGAGCGGGCTGTCCGGCTTGGCCTCGTCGCTCATCTGGCCTCACCTCCCAACTCGGGGTCGATCGTGATGGTCACCGGCAGGTGTGCCGGGACCTCGTCGCGCACCCACGCCTCGAGCTCGTGGGGTCGGAGGTGACCTGAAGACGCGACCGTAACGGCCACACCACCCGGCTCGGGCATCGGTGCCTCGTCGTCGAGCACGCAGCCGGGTTCGTCGATGCGCACCTCCGCGCCGGTCACGGCCTCCAGCATGCGCTGCAGGCCCGGAGCCGTTCCGCGCAGCGGCAGCGCCTCACCGAGTGCGGCGATGATGTCGCGCTGGCGCTCGATCGGGAGGTTGTCGTCGAGGAGGTCGTAGCCCAGCCAGTTCCCGAGATAGGTGAGCATCCGCGGTGACGTCACCGTCGTGTCGGCGACGTGCTCGACGCTGTCCGCGCCGGCCCGGAGGGTGGCCCCCACGCGCTCGAAGATGGTCGTGAGGCGGACCAGCAGGTCGTCGTCCCGCATGCCGACGGGAAGTTGGCTGACGAGCCAGCCCGGCGGGTAGCCGGCGGCGTGCTGCAGGCTCTGCACGGCGCTCACCGAACCACCACCTGTGTCCGCCCGCTCAGGAACAACGCGCCCTCCTCGAGGTCGATCGCGTCGACGGGGTCACCGAGCCGCTGCCGGTTGCGGAGGTCGAACTCGAACAGGACCAGCTCATCGACCGCGCTGACACCGGGAACGTCCTCCAGCACGACGGTCAGACCCGCCGTGTTGAGCTCTGCCCCGAAGGGCCAGCCGGTTCCCGACGGCCCTCCCTCGAGCGGACTCAGGTAGCGCGCGATCGCGGCCATCACCCGGTCCTTCACGGCGACGGGCGACCGACCAGCGATGGCTCGGACGCGCGCGACGACACTCACGCCCTGGTAGTACGGCGCCGTCACGCGCAGGCGCGCCCCGATGGTGCGTCGGTCGTCCAGGTGGTTCGACACGGCAGCGAACAGCTCGGGGGTCAGTGCGAAGTCGTCGAGCACGAGCGACTCCGCGGGCGCGTCCGTCGATGGCACGACGAGCACGCGGATGGGCTCCGCTGGGTCGGGCGGCGGGATGCACAGGGCCCGGGCCACCGCCGGGGTGGACTCGAGGGTGAGCTGCTCGTAGTCGGAGGGCGTGACTGCCCGCTGGCCCGTACGCAGGCTTCGCGGGCCGCGCTCCATGACCTCGTCGACCGCCTCGGGGTCCACGCCGCCCCTGGCCGGCTCGAGGTTGGACACCGCGTCGACGTAGGCGACGGCCGTGCGCAGGAACGTGAGCGCCCCCGCGCCGACGTTGCCGACGGCGCCGCCGCCGGTGCGATATCGCGAGACCCCGATCTGGGCGCCGAAGTGCGGGATCGCCCCGTGCTGGACGGTCGTCCCGTCCGGGTATCGGATGCTCGGTCCGAACTCGATGGCGCCCGCGGCGTTGTCGAAGCGCACGTGGCGGTCCGTCGGGCCGGAGGCGCTGAAGTCGTCGACCTCCGTCCAGATCTCGTCGACGCCGCTGAGGGTCACGACCACGTGCTCGCCGTCCTCACGCGGGAGGACGGGGCGGTTCTCGAGCAGGAAGCGCTGCCCGGCCGTGCCCTCGCTCGTGCCGGCGAGCTCGTTCTCGATCGTGCGTGCGTGCTCGGCCACCACCGAACCGCCACGACACGACACGGCGATGTCCGCGATCCTCGGTGAGGTGCTGAAGGTCGGCGCACCGGGGCGCGTCGGCAGCAGCCGCACGCGGACCCAGAAGGCGCGCTCGCCGCTGAGGACGAGCGGCTCGTGCGCCGCCGGGATCACGATCTGCACGGACCCGTCCCGGTTCAGCCCTCCGGTCGTGTCGGAGATGACCTTGGCGCGGAGCCAGTGTTCGCCGCTCCAGGCCTCCCAGGCGATCGGTGCGTTCTCCGGGTCGACCCCGACACCACGACCCGCCGTGCTGACCGTCAGGTCGAGCATCTGGCCGGCGAGGGAGACGTCGAATCCGAGGTTGAGGGCGTCGTCCGGCGCCACCGGCTCCGACTGGAAGCACGCGACCGAGTCGCGGTCGTAGTTGAGCTCGGGGAGGACGTCGACGTACGTGCCCTCGCCCACGGACGTCATCGCCGCCTTCAGCTCGGGCTGCACGATCCGTAGCTCGTCGAGCGTCGCGAAGACCACGCCACCCTGCTCGGTCGTGACCTCGATCCCCGCGGGGATCGTCACGGGGCCGTCGGGGACGCCAGCAAGCCAGAACGTCAGCGGTACCCGCGCGGCCGAGGCCGGGAACGGGGCGGTCCCGAGAAGGTTCAGGAACTCGATGTAGAGCTTCTCGGGGACCTGGTTGAGCCGGAAGATGACCTGCTCGCTCATCCACGCGAAGAGTTCGATCAGGGCGACGCCCGGGTCGGCGACGTTGTGGTTGGTCCACTCGGGCACGAGGCCCGGGATCATCCGCTTCGCCTCGTCGACGAGGTCCTGGAACCGTCGGTCATCGAGGTTGGGTACCTGCAGCGTCATGCCTCGACTCCCTCGTCGCCCTCGCCGGGGATCAGGTAGAACGGGTGGACCAGGTTCCGGCGGTCGTTGTTCGCCCGGACGCGGTAGCCGATGGCGATGTTGACCGCGCCCAGACCGGACTCGTCGGGGGTGACGTCGACCGAGTCGACCTCCGCACGTGGCTCCCACCGCGACAGGGCCTGGCGCACCGCGTCCTCCATGAGCCCGATGGTGTTCGCGTTGATGGGTTCGAACAGCAGGTCCCAGATCCTGCACCCGAACTCCGGTCGCATCGGCCGCTCCCCCACGGCGGTCGACAGGATCACCCGCATCGACTTCTCGATGTCGGCCACGCCGTGCGACAACCCGATCGATCCGTTCGGCCCGATCCGCAGCGGGAACGACAGCCCGCTGCCGACGAACGACGGAACACCACGGTCTGCCACGTACCTCTCCCTCAGTTGATCTTCACGCTGGCCGGCCCCTTGAGGTCGAGCGTCGTCTTGCCAGCGACCTCGGCCTGGAGTCCGGCTGCCTCGAACTTCCCGGCCTTGGCCTCGAGCTTGACGCCCTGCACGGCCGTGACCTCCACCTTCTGCTTGCTGTCGACCTTCACGAGCTTCGGCGCCTCGATCGTGAACGTGCCCTTCTTGGTCTTGATGGTGATGTTCCCCTTGTCATCGAGCTTGAGCTCACTCATGCCCGCGCGAAGGGTGAGGTTGCCGTCCTGGGGCGCCTCGATCACCACGCCCTTCTTCTTGTCCTCGTTCAGCTCGATGAAGGTCTCACCATCGCCGCAGGCCAGGGTGATGCGCCGGTCCTTGTCCCCGGCCTTGGCCTTCGCGCCCCCGTCCGAGAACGTCAGGGCATGCCCGGCACGCGAGGTGACGGCCATGTCTGCCAGCGATCCGTTGTCCTCCTTGATACCCGCGGTCGGGTGATCGCCCTTCTTCGTCCACAGGCTCCCGAGCACCACCGGGAAGCGCGGGTCACCCCGCTCGAAGAGCACGAGCACGACATCGTTGACCTGCGGGCGGAAGTCGATGCCGCGCCCCGTGCCCGCACCCTGAGTCAGGACGTACGCCCAGTCGCTCTCGACGTCGCCGAGGGACGGGAACTTGACCTTGATCCGGCCGAGCTTCTCGGGGTCCTGGAGGTTGGTGACGACCGCGGTGACGGGCCCTCGGCTCGCCCAGTCGGCCGTGCCGCTGCCGTTGCCGGTCGCCAGCCACGGTGGCGGGGGTGCATGCTGCGGTCCGCAGGTGAAGTGGGTCCGCAGGTCCTGTTCCGGCCGGAACTCGTGGACGACCTGGCTGACGTAGTACGTACCACTCAGGCGCGTGCCCATCTCCTCGATCTCGACCGCTTCCCCCGCCTTGATCTCGGGCTCGCCCCAGGCGATGCCCTGGACGTTGAGCCCGGCGCTGACCATCTCGCGCGCGAGCCCCGAAGCGACCGCCTCCGCCTCCTTGGCATCACGTGTCGCGTGGTCCGCCACCGCGAGCGGCTTGCCGAACGCCTTGGCTCCGGCCTTCCAACCGTCATGTACGAACTTGGCGCTCGTGCCCGACTCGCCCTCCTTGCCGTCGAGGACCTGCTGCTTCGCCGCCCCCTTGTAGGCCTTCTGGGTCTTCGGGTCGAAGCCGTGCACCTCGACCTTCTTCGGCACGTTCACACCCGTGAACTCGGCCCGGAACTCCTGCAACGACTGGTCACTGCGCCTGAGCGTCGGGCCCTTCGGGCTCTTGGGCCGAGGCCGGAAGTGGAGCTCCTTGCCATCGAGGTACCACTCGCAGCCGTGGAGGCGTGCCAGCTCCGTCAGGAACGCGTGGTCGGTGGTCCACTGGACGCGGTAGTCCTCCTTGACCGTTGGGAGCTCCGGCCACACCTTCGCCGTCAGGCTGTGCCGGCCCGCGATCGCCTTGACCACGTCACCGACGGACTGCTTGAGGTAGGTCGTGAACTCCGACGCCAGGGCGAGCTGGTGCGTGCGGTCGCGGGCCTGGATGGCGAGTCGGGCGATCCCGCCGCTGTCCGCGTCCGCGCGGATCCCGACGGAGGTGATCGGTCCCTTGAAGACCGAGACGAACTTGGCGTCGGAGGACTGGAACTTGACCTCGAGGTCCTTGCCGATCTCGACGGTTCCCTTGTCGAACAGCTCGAACTCATCGTCGTCGACGAGCACCTCGGCGACGTCGGCGGTGCCGACCGCCTGCCGAACGGTGACGCTCAGGAGCTTGCCCTCGGGGATGACGTCCTTCTTGCCACCGATCTCGACGGTGGGCGTCAGGGCGGTCCGCGTCACCACGGTCAGTCCTCCACCGGCACGTCGACGAGCATCCCGGCCGAGACGTCGAACGGATCACGGATCCCGTTGAGTTCGGCGAGCTGTCGCCACTTGGTCGGGTCGTCGTAGTACCGAGCGGCGATGCGATCGAGCGTCTCGCCCGGCTGGACGAGGTGGGACCGCGCAGGCTTCGGCGTCCCCGAGGTCGGGTTCTGCTTCGGCCAGTCCTCCTCGGGCTCGTACTGGACGAGCGTCAGTCCGGCCGTGGCACGCAGCGGCTTGCCGTCCGGAGCGAAGTAGGTGAACTGCAGGTCGAGATCGGTGAGGACCGACTTGAAGCTGTGGAACTTCCCCCAGTGGAAGCGCACCCAGGGGGGCCGGCCGTTCTGCTTGGCCTCGCTGTAGCCCTTGATGCTCGTGTCGACCTTGAGGAGGTCGATGAGCTTGTCGGTGTGCTTGGTCACGGGCGAGCCGTCGTCGGTGGTGTCGAAGAAGAGCTCGACGTCGATCGTGCCGGAACCACCGCCGCCGTACTTGAGGATCGGGGCCTCCTGGCCGGGGATCTCCTCGCCCTTCCAGTTGGTCGACAGGCCGATCTGGAGCTTCTCGGGGTTGAACAGGCACGGGATGCGCTTGCCGGTCTCCGTCTCGAGGAAGGCCTTCTGGTTGGATCGCTTGGCGCTCACAGGCCACCTCCGAGGTCGAGGCCCGTCGGCACGCCGGCCTCGTCCAGCAGGGCCCGGATGTCGCCCCGCTGTCCGCCGTCGACGGGCACCATCCGGCGGGCCAACCCCCCGGGTCCGGTGTCCTCGCCCATGTCCGTGTCACTGCCACGTCGAGCGAGCAGCGGCAGGCCGCGCGGCGGGGGCTGGCGGTCGCCGCCCCGCTTGCGCCAGAGCTCGCGCGCGAACGCGGCCATCGCGGGCCCGAGCTCGCGCTCGACGATCGCCGCGCTCGGCGAGTCGGAGGCGGCCTGCGGCCACACGCCCCAGGGCGGTTCGCTGACGGGGGCACGTCCGAGGAGGCGTCGCTGCAGCCCGGTGGCCTGGACCTCGGCGTTGCGCGACATGCGTCGTGATGCCACGCCGAAGGCGTGGCCGTTGCGCGGGTCGCTCAGGCGCCGCGCCGTGCGGGCGATGCCCTCACTTGAAGGATTTGACGCGGAAGCCATGGTGGGCCACCTCCAGTTCCTCGACAGGCACCTCGGCCGTCGTCGTCGCGAACGTGGGCCCTGACCACCGGACGGGGACGGCGTCGACGAGGTCCCAGGCGCGCAGCCGCTTCCCGCTCCCGCTGACCATCGTGATGGCCGCCGTCGTGCGCTCGATCTTCCCCTTGGCCGCGAAGCTCTTCCCGGAGGTCTTGTGGAACCAGTTGAGGAGCTTGTCGTCGTAGGTGATGCCCCGGCGCAGGGTGATGTTGGGCCAGGTCATGCGCCCGGGCAGGTGGTGCACGTAGTCGTTGACGCCGCCTTCGTTGTAGGACTCCATCTCGACCTCGACCTGGAGTCCGGACACCTCCGAGTAGCGGCCGATGCGGACGCCGTCGACCTCGACGATGAAGGTCCCGGCCGTGACGGCCTTGGACCGGTAGTTGTCGTCACGCTTGGCCATCGCCGATCCTCGTCGTGCGCTTTCCGTCGACGCCCGCGACCAGTCGTATGAGCCGAACCCGGTGCCGGTGGCTCAGGTCCAGCAGGTCGTCGAGGGGCCAGTGCAGGTGGTACGCCAGGTAGGCGACCTCCTCCCAGATCCCGGACTCCGGGTAGCGCGTCATCCGCTGCCTCCCGGTCTCGACCTGGACTTGCCGACCTCCTCGATACGGGCGCGCCGACCGCGGGGCTTCTCCTTCTCCAGGGGCGCGGCGTCCTCTCCCTCGCCGTCCGACGCGTTCGCGTCTGCCGGCGCCGCCTCCGCCTCGAGCCCGGCTGTGGGCACGGCCTCGCCGGTCACGCGCGCGATGTCCTCGGCCGAGCCGTAGTTGATCGCGCTGTACACGTCCTGCAGGTGGGCGAGGTCGGCGGCGAAGAAGTCCTCGACGTCGCGAGGACTGAGCCGCTCGATCGTGCCCAGCCGTGTGATGACGCGCGAGAGCACGATGACCGTGAGGCGGGGGTCGTCCGCGTTCTCGACCCTCGGGTCGGACAACGGCTCGAGCTCGTCCCGTGCCGTGGCGAGCCGCATGCGGCCCTCACGGTGCACGACACCGTCGCCGTCGACGTACCCCTTGGGGAGGACGAACGGGTACTCGGTCCGGAGTCCGGCCATGGGCACCTCTCGGGTCGAACGGTCGG
>JBFHRB010000089.1:0-12075 GCA_041591915.1 Nitriliruptorales bacterium | reverse complement strand
TGAGCCGCGGACCGGCCCGCAGCTGCGGGCCTTCCTGCGCCGTTGGCTCGGCCCGGCCATCACCCCCTCGTCCGCTCTCCGACGCGGGCGCGAGGCCTCAGTCGCGGGCGCGACCTAGGGCTGCCCGCTCAGGCCTCACCCGCGCCGTCGTCAGGCAGGCTTCGAGGCGATGGCGTACTGGACGTCGACCCTGACGGACAGGGGCGCCAACCCCCGGACGACGTCGCCGTTCGCACGCTCGACCCGACCCGCCGCCTCGGGCGACAGCTTGCCGATGGTCCCGCGCAGCCCGGTCCCCATCACGATCGCCCACCAGTCGTCCGGACTCGCCACGGCGGTGGGGTGGCTGGCCGGGACGATGGTCGGCTCGGGGACGCCGCCGGCGGCGAAGAGGTCCCTGACCTGCTCCGGCCCGTCGATGTCGTCCCAGGGGTTGTACCGGTGCTGCACGAGGTCGGGACGCTCGCGGCCCACGGCTTCCCAGAAGTGCGCGTACATCGGCTCGAGGACCCCGGGCCCGAACGTCGTGATCGCCAGCTGGCCGCCAGGCCTGACCATGCGCCAGAGCTCGGCCACGCCGCTCGGCATGTCCGGCAGGAAGAAGATCCCGAACACGCAGACGACGGCGTGGAACGACTCGTCGGGATAGCCGAGGTCGGTCATGTCCCCCACGACGATCTCGACGTTGTCCAGCTGGCGATCCGCGGCCTTGCGGGCCGCGAGCTCCAGGAGCTTCACCGAGAGGTCCGCCGCGACCACGCGCCCGCCCGGCCCCACCGCCTCAGCGGCGGCCAGCGCGGACGATCCCGAGCCCGAGGCGACGTCGAGGACGTCCATCCCCGGGCCCAGGTCGAGGGCGTCCACGGTCCCCCGACCCGCGGACTCCCAGAACGTGAGGACCGGATGGTCGAACGCATCGGCAGCCGCGTCGTACACGGCAGTGGTGCTCGCCGACGGGTCAAGCTCGGTCGACATGACCGGCTCCTCTCGACGTCAGGAGTACTGACCGACCTCGAAGATCTCGTCGGCGACCATGCCGTGGCCCTCGGCGTGGACCCGCCGCACCGCGTCCGCACTCGGGCCCTGGGCGAGGCAGAAGATCTTGCCCTTCTCGTGGTCGACCCAGTAGTCCGTGAAGTTGACGCCGTGCGCCCCCTGCGTCTCGAGGTCCTTCGCGTGGGCCGCTGCGGCCTCCTCCTGCGTGACCCCCTGCCCGAGGCTGTGGACATCCATGAAGAGTGGCACTGGTGGCTCCTTGGTCGCGTCGGGCCCTGTGCGTGGCACAGCGCCGCGGCCGACGCCCACTGCGCCCACCGCCTCGGATCGAGCAGTGCCAGCGTCCCCCAGGACACGGACGCCCGATAGTTCAACATCTGAAGTAGGCTCGACGGGACGGCAAGGAGCTCGTGAGCGAGTACAGCCAGTTCTGTCCGATCGCCAAGGCCATGGAACTCCTCGACGAGCGGTGGACGATCCTGATCGTCCGCGAGTTGCTCAGCGGGAGCCAGCACTTCAACGAGATCCGCAGCGGCAATCCCAAGATCTCGTCCGCGCTGCTGACCAAGCGTCTCAAGATGCTCGTGCGGTACGGGCTGGCCGAGCGGCGCGAGGACGGCAACCGTGTCGTCTACAGCCTCACGCCGGCGGGCAGGGAGCTCCGCCCGATCGTCGAGGCGATCGGTGTCTGGGGCACGCGCTGGGCCGCCGATCTCGGCGACGCCGACCTGGACCCCCAGGTCCTGCTGTGGGACGTGCACTACAACATCGACCACGCCGCCCTCCCCGACGGCCGAACGGTCGTGGAGTTCGTCTTCCCCGCGGCCGAGGCACACATCCGCCACTGGTGGCTCGTGCTGACGGCCGACGAGGCCGACGTGTGCGACGCCGACCCCGGGCATGGGGTCGACCTGGCCGTGACGGCCGACCTCCGCGCGCTCACGGCCGTCTGGATGGGCGACCGCCCCCTGGCAGATGCCGTGCGCGACGGGAGCATCTCACTCGAGGGACCGGAGGCCCTGCGGCGGGCCTTCCCGAGCTGGCTCAAGCTCTCGATGTTCGCGGGCGTCCCGAGGGTCGCCGTCTGACCACGCCCCGAACGCATGACCGGGCTAGCGTGCAGCAGATGCAGTCCTACGTCCTGTCGATCATCGGCGCCGACCGCGCCGGACTCGTCGATGCGCTGTCCGAGATCGTCGCCGAGCACGGCGGCAACTGGGAACGCAGCCACATGACCGAGCTCGCCGGGATGTTCGCCGGCATGGTCCTCGTGCACCTCCCGCCGGACCGGGCGCACGACTTCGAGGAATCGCTGGCCCTCCTGCGGGAACGCGGGCTCCTCGAGGTCACGCTGCGAGCCGTCAGCCTCGACGCCGGCACCGCGCCCGACGGGGCGGTCGTGACGTTCGAGGTCGTCGGTGCCGACCGGCCCGGGATCGTGCACGAGGTGTCCCACCTGCTGGCCTCGATGGGCGTCGGCATCATCGACCTGCGGACGTGGACCGAGTCCTCGGCGATGGCCGCCGAGCCGCTGTTCCGGGCGGCCGCCACCGTGCGGCTGCCCGAGGCGACGACACGCGCGGAGCTCGCCTCGTCGCTCGAGGGGCTGGCCGAGGACCTGATGGTCGACCTCACCGAGGACTGAGCGACGCCACGATGACGGACGACCTCGACTCGGCGGCCGAGATCGACGCGCACATCGCAGCCCTGGGCGACTGGCGCGGCGAGACGCTCGCACGCGTTCGGCGGCTCATCCACGAGGCCGTCCCCGAGGTCAGCGAGGCGATCAAGTGGCGCAAGCCCAGCAACCCGGCCGGCGTCCCGGTCTGGGAAGCCGGCGGGATCATCTGCACGGGCGAGGTCTACAGGGACAAGGTGAAGCTCACCTTCCCCAGGGGCGCATCACTCGAGGACCCCGCGCGCGTGTTCAACGCGAGCCTCGGCGGCAACGCCCGCCGAGCGCTCGACCTCCACGAGGGTGACGACCTCGACGAGTCGGCGTTCGTCGAGCTCATCCGTCGCGCCGCCGACCTCGACACGTAGGCGGCCAGCGCGGGCGACCCTGGGCCCGGACCCGGCTACTCGAGCCAGCCGGGGCTCGCTGCCGCCTGTGAGATCCAGTCGCGGAGCTGGGCCTCGTCGAGCTGGTCGTCCTCGAAGATGTGGAAGTACCGCGTGTTGGGGTCCGCGGCGTCGATCGGCGGGAGGGGGTCGAGCGGCTCGGTGCTGAAGAACGCAACCTTCACGTACTTCGTGAAGCAGCGATAGGTGAAGAACCAGACCCGGTCCTCGATGCCGTAGAGCGGGTTGTTCCACTTCACGGCCTTGTGCGCGTCGGGGACCACCTCGTCGACGAGCGCATCCAGCCACTCTCCGATGCCACGCTTCCAGCCGGGCATGGCGGCGATGTAGGACTGCACGACCTCGTCGCCGTGCCCCTTCGGGATCTGCGGGTTGCCACCCGAGAGGAGGCGGGGACCCTCGTCCTTGGGCATCCGTCGCCCCTCTCTGAGCCGCGAGGACAGCCGCGTCTGCGCACGGTAGACCCCGCGTGGCCCTCGCAACAGGAGTTGGTCAGTCCTCGATGATCGCGAGGCTCACGGCCACGTCGTCGTCGATCGCGAGGCCCTCCCCGTCGCGGACCTGCTTCTTCACCGGCAGGACGTAGGCGCCGCGCTTGCTGTCCGGGAACAACGAGGTGCGCCACGTCGTCGCCCCGACCGTGACCTCGACGCGGACCGAGCCGAAGCCGCCACGGCGCCCCGTGGTGACGAACTCGATCTCGTCCGACACGGGCTCCGGCACCGTGATGAAGTGCCAGGCCGCCTCGCCCTCCCACTTCCACAGCGGCGAGGTGAAGTCGTACACGAGCGCCACGACTCAGCCCTCCTCGAGCATCTGCAGCAGCTTCGTGGTGGTACGCCAGTTGCGCACGGTCATCCGCGCGTAGGCCTCGGTGGACGCGACCTTGCTCATCCGGCTGCGCGTGAGGCTGTCGCTGCGACGCGAGAAGTAGACGACGCCGTTGCCGGGCCAGGCTGCGTCGACGCCCTCGCGGGGGTCGAGCACGTCCATGACCTCAGCTGCCGTCATCGGGTGCTTGAGGAACATGACGTCGTACTTGAAGTCGTCGGGTTCCTCGCCGAATCCTGACGGAGCCTCATCGACGACGCAGCGGAGGTCCTGCGCGGTGAGCGCGACGACCATCACGGGGACGCCGAGTCGGCGGTCGAGCATCGCTTCGACGTCTGCCTCCAGCTGCGGCGTCGGTCGCTGGTCGGAGAACACGACGTTGCCCGACTGGATGTAGGTCCGGACGCCCGCGAACCCCTCGTCGTCGAAGGCGGCACGCAGGTCGGCCATGGAGACGATGTTCCGGCCGCCGACGTTGATGCCGCGCAGCAGCGCGAGGCGTCCATGCGCCACGGACACGACCTCCGCTCATCCGGCGGCCGAGGGTAGGTCGGCCAGCGTCCTCCGGACGGCGGCACGCCGACGGGTTGGCGCGTACCGTCCCACCCCCTCGAGCCGGAGCCCGATCGTGACCGCCGCCGCTCCTGACCGGGGGCGCGAAGGGCCTCCCGCGAGGCTCGGCCCCCGGGACCGGCGCGCGCTCGCGGCGACGGCGGGCCAGTTCTTCGTGAACGGCGCGATGACCGCGTCCTTCATCGCACGCGCCCCCCAGATCCGCGACCGCATCGGCGTCGGCGTCGACGGCTTCGGCCTGCTGCTGACCCTTGCCGCGCTCACCGGCCTCGTCGGCAGCATGGTCGCCGGCCGGATCATCCACGCCGCCACCACGCGTCGGGTGCTGCGCTTCGGCGCCGTCGGCATGCTGGCGACGCTGCCCGTCATGGGTGCGGCCCGGAGTCCAGCGGTGTGGCTCATCGGCATCCTGATCTACGCCTTCGTGGACACGCTCGTGGACATCTCGATGAACCTGCAGGGGTCGTGGATCAGCGCGCGGCGACACGCCCCCGTCATGAACCGCCTCCACGGACTGTGGAGCCTCGGCACGTTCGCGGGCGGACTCGGGGCGGTTGCCGCCAACGCCGCCGGCGTGTCGCCGTTCGGCCACCTCGTCGCCGTCGCCGTCGTGATGGCCGTCTCCCTGCTGTTCGTGACGCGCAACCTCCTCCCGACGGACGAAGGCGCCCACGAGCCCACGAGCCGTGCGGACGAAGCGGGAACGCGACGTGCGACCCGCCTCGCACCGTTCGTGCTCATCGTCCTCGCTGGCGGTTTCGCCGTCATCGCGGAGGTGACGGGCGGCGACTGGGCGGCGTTCCGACTCACCGACGACTTCGAAGCAGCCGGAGCGGTCGGCAGCCTCGCGTTCGTGGCCTTCACCGTCGGCATGACGACGATGCGCTTCGGTGGTGACTGGCTGCAGGCGCGGCTGGGCCGGGTGCGCCTGCACCGCCTGAGCATCAGCGTCACCACGGCCGGGATGATCCTGGCCGCGCTCGTGCCGAACGTCGTGGCCGCGATCACCGGCTTCGTCCTCGCCGGCGTCGGCGTCGCGACGTTCATGCCGAGGCTCTACGACGACGCGGCGCGACTCCCGGGCCGGCGCGGCGCGGGGCTCGGGGCCATGACCGGCGGGATGCGGGTCGCGTTCCTGTTGAGCCCGCTCGCCATCGGTGGCCTTGCGGCAGCCGGGCTGTCGATCGGCTCGGCCATCGCGATCCTGACACTCCCTGCGCTCGCCGGGCTCGCGACGGTGACCGAGGTGAACGAGCGCTACCTGCGTCGTGGTCGGGCCGGAGGTCCCGCGACGCCGGTGGATCAGCCGGACCGGCGCCCGGGTCAGCCCTCGCCGCCCGCCTGAGGGGCGATCGTCAGCCGCTGCGGCCGAGCCGACACGCCGGGTTCCCGGGATGAGGGCCATTCGGCTCTTGTCGACCGGGACCGCGCGGCGTGTGATCGTCCTTGCCGGATCGGACACGTCGTCCGATGGGCGGAACTGACCGTCGACCCGCCTGCGACTCGCGGGCGGGCTGGAGGAGGGAGTGATGCAGCAGTTCACGAGGACGATCGAGATCGGGCGGCCGCCGGAGTCCGTGTGGCCCTACCTGAGCGAGTCGGACAAGATCAAGCAGATCGCGAACTTCGAGACGATCGAACAGTCGCCGGAGGGGCCCGTCGAGAAGGGCACACGCTGGCACCAGACGATGCGCATGCTCGGCAAGAAGATGGAGACGTCCGACGAGGTCGTCGAGATCGACGTGGGCCACCGCCTGGTCATCCGCTCGATCGACTCGCCGTTCCCGTACACGATGGAGTACGTCCTGCAGGACACCGACGAGGGCACGCACGTCGTGTGCCATGCCGAGATGGGAGAGTCGGGCGGGTTCTTCGGCAAGGTCACCGAGCCGATGGTCGCCCGTCTGATCGAGCACGAGTTCCGTGGCCAGCTCGAGCGACTCAAGGCTCTCGCAGAGGCGGACGCCTGACCTGATCACGACCGGCGAGGCCCTCCCGGCAACGAAGGGCCTCGCCGTGGCCCGTCAACCGTGGACATCACGACCTGATCGCCGTCCGCCACGCGACCAGCGTGAGGTCGGGCCCGCGGGCGCGGACCGCTGCTCCGTCAGCCGCTGCGGCCGAGTGCGCGCAGCCTCGCAGCGACCTCTTCGGCCGTGACGTCGCGCTGCGCCTCCGACAGGAGCTCGTAGCCGACCATGAACTTGCGCACGGTCGCCGACCGCAACAGCGGCGGGTAGAAGTGCGCGTGGAGCTGCCAGTGGCCGTGCTCGTCGACCGGGGTCGGGGCTCCGTGCCAGCCCATCGAGTACGGGAACGGATGGTCGAACACGCGGTCGTACCGGCCGAGCACGTCCGCGAGCAGGTCCGCGAGATCGTTGCGCTCGGCGTCCGACAACTCCGGGAGCGTGCGGACGTGGCGCCGCGGGACCAACAGCATCTCGAACGGCCACACCGCCCAGAACGGCACGAGCGCGACCCAGTGCTCGCCCTCGGCGATGACGCGCTCGCCACCCGCCTCCTGCTCGAGGTAGTCCAGCAGGAGGATCGATCCGTGCTCCTCGGTGTGGCCGCGCTGCTGACGATCCTCCTTCGACGCCTCCCCCGGAAGCGCCGAACCGGCCCAGATCTGGCCGTGGGGATGCGGGTTCGACGCCCCCATGGCCGCGCCACGGTTCTCGAAGACCTGTACCCACCGGTGCTCTGCCGACAGGTCGGCGACCTGGTCGGCCCAGAGGTCGACGACGGTCCGGATCTCGCCCGGTGCCATCCGCGCCATGTCGAGGTCGTGGCGGGGCGAGTAGCAGATGACCCGGCAGGTGCCGGGCTGGCTCTCGGCCCGCAGGAGGCCCGATGCGAAGACCTCCGCGGCGACACCTGGTCGGAGCGCAGCGAAGTCGTTGGTGAACACGAACGTCGAGTCGTAGTCGGGGTTGGTCTCGCCGTTCGCGCGGGTGTTGCCCGGGCAGAGGTAGCACGACGGATCGAACGCGGGTCGAGCGTGCGGGGGCGGCGCCTCGGTGCTCCCCTGCCAGGGGCGGCCGGTGCGCCCCGCGGAGACGAGCACCCACTCGCCCGTGAGTGCGTTGAGGCGGCGGTGCGGGACGTCCATCACCATGCCGCGCTCACTTGATGCCCGACGTGGCCACGTTCTCGACGAAGTAGCGCTGCGCCATCACGAAGACGAGCATCGGCAGCATCACCGCGATGACGATGCCGGCGAAGATGAGGTTCGGGCTCTCCACGGACTGGCCGCCCAGCTGCTGGAGCGCGATCGTCAGTACCCAGTCCGACTCGTTCGCGGTGTTGATGGCCACGAACGGCCAGACGAACGAGTTCCACGCGTACAGGAAGGAGAACGTCGCGAGCGTCGCGATGGCCGGCCACGACAGCGGGACGAAGATCGTCCAGAGGATGCGCCACCGCGTCGCTCCGTCGATCATCGCGGCCTCCTCCAGGTCCTTGGGGATGGAGATGAAGAACTGGCGCATGAGGAACGTGCCGTAGGCGTTGAAGAGGAACGGCCAGACGAGGACGCCGAGGTGGTCGATCCAGTCGAGGGCGACCATGAGCTGGAAGAGCGGCACGATCACGACGATGAACGGGATCATGATCGATCCGAGGTAGGCGAGGAAGATCGCGTCCCGCCCGGGGAAGTTCAGGCGCGCGAAGGCGAAGCCACCCATGATCGAGGTGAACAGGATCCCCGCGACGACCAGCACGGTCACGAGGATCGTGTTCGTGAGCGCCCGGTCCAGGCTGCGGCGCTGCAGGACCTCCGTGAAGTTCTCGGGGCGCCCACTCACCTGCTCCGCCGCTGGCGCCGTACGCACCACGGCGTAGGTCTCGATCGAGGGATCGTCTGGCACGATGAATCGCCCGACGACCGTCGTGCGCTTGAGGGCGAGGTCCACGACGTCGCCGTCGACCGGCACCGCGTAGACGCCGACGTCCTCGCCGTCGAGCGTCGCTGTGCGGCCCGTGTCAGAGACCAGCGCGAGTGGCCAGGCCACCTCGTCGTCGGGGCTCGCCGGGTCCACGAACACGCCCGCATCGATGCCCGACTCGGCAAGGACGACCTCGCGGACCTCTCCGTCGACCGGCAGGGTGTAGACGTCCAACTCCTCGCCGTCGACCTCCTGCACGATGGGCTGTCGGGGCAGGACCTTGGGTGGGTAGCGGAACGTGTCGGCCGGGGTCTTCAGGGCAGACGCGGCCATGTAGAAGAAGGGGAAGACCATCATGACCGCGACGACGCTGAGCAGGGTGTAGATGCCGACCCGACCGGCGATGGTGCGGACGATGCGTCGGCGACGCGCCGACTGCACCTCGGCCGCAATGGCGTCCGTGCTGACCCCGGGCTCGGTCGTCTGGCTCATGGGCTCAGCACCCCTTCATCCCGCTGGCTGCGGAAGTAGACGAGGGTGATCGCGAAGATGATCAGGAACAGCACCCAACCGATCGCCGAGGCGTAGCCCTGGTTGAAGCGCTCGAACGCGTTCTGATACAGGTAGATGACCGGCGTGAGCGTCGCGTTGTTCGGTCCGTTGGGCGACAGTTGGGGAGCCATCAGGATGAACGGCTCGGAGAAGAGCTGCAACGCGAGGATCGTGGTCGTGATGGTGACGAAGACCGTCGTCGGCGCGAGCATCGGCACCGTGATCTTGCGCAGCTTCGCCCACGGCCCGGCGCCGTCGATGTCCGCGGCCTCGTAGAGGTCCCGTGGCACGCCCTGCAGGCCGGCGAGGAAGAGCACGGTGTTGAAGCCGGTGGTCTGGAAGACGAAGACGATGATCATCGAGAGGAGTGCCGTCGACGAGTTCGACAGCCACTGGGGTTGCGGCGCGGTGAGTTCGAGGCCGGGGAGCAGGTTGATCACGTCGTAGACCTGCACCAACAGGTAGTTGATGAAGCCGACCGTTGCGTTGTACAGCTGCTTCCAGATGAGGGCCACCCCGACGACGCCGGCAACGGACGGGAAGAAGTACAGGGCACGGAACACCTTCATGCCCGGCAGCTTCGAGTTGAGGAGCACCGCGAGCCCGAGCGCCGGCCCGACCGAGAGCGGGACGGCGACGAGCCCGAACACGAGGATGTTGCGCAGGGCCTTGAGGAAGAAGGGATCGCTGAGCAGGTCGGTGTAGTTCTGCAATCCGACCCAGGTCGCCTCCTGCAACCCGTCCCAGTCCGTGAAGGAGACGAGGAGCGAGAAGACCAGGGGGCCGGCCAGGAACGCCACGAAGCCCAGCACGTTGGGAGCGACGAAGGCCAGGCCGTCCATCACCTCGTTCTGCTGCTTCGTCGAGGCGAACAGCGCGCTGGTCTCACCACGCCACAGAGCGCGCGTGGCGATCACGGCCGCGACGGTGAGGAGCAACCACAGCAGCGCCGTCGGCTGGACGATCCGGCGCGCGAACGTCAACAGGCCCGGCAGCAGCCCGATCGCGATGAGCAGCAGTCCGAACCCGATCGCCATCGTCCAGCGGGCGACGCGGCGGATCGCCTGCTCGTGGTCCGGGAAGCGCTCCGCCGAACCGCTGACCAGCCAGCCGGCGCCGACCACGAGCAAGAAGGGCATGCCCCGTGGGAACGTCTCCCCGACGGCGTCGAGCCCGTTGAAGAAGTTGACCGACTGCAGGGTGAAGAAGGCGGCGATGGTCGCCAGGAGGAGGTTGAGCAGGAACGCGCCGAGACGCCCGCGATGGTCGCGGGCGCGCAACCAGGGAACGGACCGGACGGCGAGCAGCGCGGCGGCGCCGAAGAAGGCCACCGCCACCCAGCGCAACGTGCCCGAGATCACGACACCGGTGCCAGAGGCGACCGCGCCGGTCAGCACGGCTGCCGAGACGGCGAGGACGACCTGCCACGCCAGTAGCGGCACGAACCAGCGAGGCGGGTCCGTGTCGAGTTCGAGATCCACGGCCGACATGGGCGTTCGCCTCCCCAGGACGATCGAACGGCGGGGGCCGGGGCCCGGCCCCCGCCGGTTCAGATCAACTCGAGAACGCCGACGCCGTCAGGCCGCACGCGTTGGCCTCGAAGTCGTCGATCGACTTGCTCCCGGTGACCACGGCGCCAACCTCGGCGTCCATGATCGACACGTACTCCGGCCATGAGCCGGCCCACAGTGGGCCCTCGGTGGCGGGGTTCTCCGACAGGCCGTCGAGGAACGCCTGGTTGTTCTCGGGCGGGGTGAAGGTCAGGAAGGCGTCGAGCGCCTCCTGGCTCACCCGGCTGGGCACGTTGGCGCCGAGCTCCGAGATCGTGGCCTGCGTCTCGGCCGTGGTCAGAGCCTGGACGAGCCGCCACGCGGCCTCCGGGTTGTCCGTGTCGGCGTTGACGACGTAGGCACCCCAGAACAGCCAGTTCGAGGGGCCACCCGGGCCGTCAGGCAGCTTCACGACGTCCCAGTCGAAGTCCACGGTCCGGATGCCGGGCGTCGCCCAGCGGCCGTTCTGGAACATGCCGAGGGTGCCTGCACGGAACGGGGCCTCGGGGTCCTCACCCCATGGCACCACGGAGCCGCCCGAGTAGAGGTCCGCGAGGAACTCCAGCCCGGCGATGCTGCCCGCGCTGTCGAGGCCACACTCGGTCCGGTCGTCGTTGAAGAACCCGCCACCGGCGGCGTTCAGCCAGTAGCCGTACGGGCCCCACCACGAGCTCTGGCCGTAGCCGGTGATGCCACCGCCGAGCGCGGCGATGCCATCGGCCACCTCCGTGAACGTCTCCCAGTTCCAGTTCCCGGCCGCGGCGAGGTCGCGCGGATCGTCCACGCCAGCCTCGTTGATCAGGTCCAGGTTCAGGTAGAGGGCGAACGTCGAGACGTCACGCGGCAACCCCCACAGGGTCTCGCCGCTGTTGCCGGTCTCGGGGTTGAAGGTCAGGTGGAACATCGGACCCTCGTAGAAGTCCGAGTCGTTGTGTCCGCTCGCATCGGCCAGCTCGCGCAGGTCGAGGATCACGCCGCGCGTTCCGAAGTCGGCGATGTCGGTACCGGGGAGCCAGAACACGTCGGGCGCCGTCCCGGCCGACAGCTCGGTGAGCAGGTTCTGCTGGTAGCCAGCCGTCTCCTGGCCACCCGGCTCGTAGCTCAGGCTGATCCCGTCGAGCTCGGCACTGAGGCTGTCGGAGATCGACGCGTAGACGCCGGCCTCCTCGTCGTTGTCCGGTCGCGTCCGCCAGCGAAGGGAGACTTCGTCGCCATCGCCACCGTCCGAGGGCCCGGTCGTGTCGGTCGTGTCGGTCGTGCCATCGCCACCGTCGGCACCGTCAGCTCCGTCTCCGCCGTCGTCACCAGCACACGCGGTGGCAACGAGCGCGAAGACCAGGAAGAGCAGCGCAACCCTTCTCTTCATCCCGTCTCTCCATACTGTTGTCGGGTTCGGGGAACCTAGGTCGGAGCCGGAGACCCGTCCATACCCCGAGCAGGTTCCACGCCGGCGTCACGTCGGGTCGCCACCGGCCCCAACTACCCTCGCGCTCCCGCCGCACCGCGAGGTCCCCGTTGCACGAACCCCCCGAGCACGTGCCCGTGCTGGGCATGGTCGGTGCCGGCCAGCTGGCCCGTATGACCCACCAGGCGACGATCGGGCT
>JBFHRB010000088.1:0-12084 GCA_041591915.1 Nitriliruptorales bacterium | reverse complement strand
CGAGCTGGCCCTCGCGGCGGACATCGTCGTCGCCGCCGACGACGTGCGCTTCGCGCAGCTCGAGATCGCGCGCGGCATCTTCCCGTTCGGTGGCGGGACGTTCCGCGCACCCGAGCGCCTCGGCTGGGGCAACGCGATGCGGTTCCTGCTGACCGCCGAGGAGTTCGGCGCGGAGGAGGCACACCGGATCGGGCTCGTGCAGGAGGTCGTGCCCTCAGGCCAGCAGCTGCAACGAGCGAAGGAGCTCGCGCACCTCATCGCGGAGCAGGCGCCACGGGGCGTGCAGGTGACGCTCGCGAACGCACGCATCGGCCGCGATCAGGGGGAGGCGGCAGCACGCGACCACCTCGCCGCCCAGTTGACACCGACCATGGGCTCGGAGGACGCTCAGGAGGGCGTGCGCTCGTTCCTGGAGCGCAGGAAGGCCAGGTTCACAGGACGCTGAGATGGCGCGACCGGATCTCCCCCTGCCGCCACCGGGCGCCGAGCCCGAGCAAGCAGGCCATGGCCGTTCGACCTGGCACTGGGCGCTCGCCATCCCGCTCGCTGCGCTGGCCATCCCGCTCGTGGCCATCCTCGGCGATGCGGTCCCCGACCTGCTGCAGGCCGTCCAGTGGCCACTCACCGCGTTGGTGACGGTCGGGAGCGCGACGTGGGGCGGCCGCTACCTGCTCGACCACAAGCACGAGCTGCGGATGAAGGAGATCGAGGCCGAGCGCGAACTTGCCGCTCTCGAGCGTGAGCGTCTGACGACGGCGGAACGCGTGCTCGAGCTCGACACGGGCGAGGCAGCCCTGCGCGATGCGCTGCGTCGGCCGGCCCGTCGCGACGACGCTCCCTCGCGCGCACGCGAGGAGGCCTGACCGGTCAGGTGACGTCGAGGCCCAGGCGCTGCGAGATCGTTGGGTCCTTGGGCCGGTACACCCGCTCGCGCGGCGTCGACAGCCCGGCGTGGCTGCCCCCGACGTTCGAGCGCTGCTCGGCGACGAATCCGCTGAGGTCGAGGATCTCGAGCGGCTCCTCCTCGGCGTAGCGGCGCAACGTCCGGCCACGCAGTCCGAGCTGGATCGCTCGTCGATCCGATCGGCGTCCGGTCGGATCGTGGTCGGGGTCCCACTGCAGGCGCACCTCCGACGATCGCACGGCATCGCGCCAGGCTTCGCGGGAGCCGTGCGATGTCCCGTCGAAGCTCGACGGCACGGCTGTGCGCAGGATCTCGTCGAAGAAGGCTCGCCTCAGGCGCACCGCCAGGGTGACCTCCTGGCCCTCCTTCGTCCCCCATCCCGAGCGGTACATCATCCAGAGGAAGTTCGGCTTGATCCAACTCATGCGCGAGAGGCTGAACTCACCGCCGAAGCGTTGATGGCGCGCCGCGTACTCGCCGATCACCGGGCGGTAGGCCGGGTAGACGACGACGGTCTCGTCGTCGTGGCAGGCGAGGATGTGTCGACCCTCGGTGGGCCAGAGGGCGTGTTGGCTCAGGTATGGCTCGGTCGGAAGCACGGTGCGACCGTATCGGTCAGCGCAGCCCCTCACTCCGCCGCACCACCAGCACCCAGGTCAGGACGCCCGACAGGGCGATGAGGACCAGCGAGGCGATGGATGCATCGGCGAGGTACGCATCCTCGGTCGCGTTCCAGATCTTCGTCGCCAGCGTCTCGAAGCCGGGTGGGGCGAGGAGCAACGTCGCGGGCAGCTCCTTCATGCTCGACAGCAGCACCAGCCCGCCACCAGCCAGCAGCCCCGGCAGCATCAGCGGCAACTCGACCGTGAACAACCGCCGCCAACGGGCCGCGCCGAGGACCCGCGCGGCGTCGCCGAGCCGGCGCGGGACGGAGTTGACCGCGACCTCAGCCGACCTCAGCGCCTGCGCGCCGAAGTGGATCACGTACGCGAAGACCAGCAGCGTCTGCGTCTGGTACAGCCCGCGTAGGGGCCCGGGCGCCTTGAGCGCCCAGACGACCAGCGCCAGGGCGAGCGCGAGGCCCGGGAGGGCGAAGCCCGCGACGACGAAGGCGTTGGCGGCCTGTCCGAGCCGGCTGCGGTAGCGGCCGCTCAGGAACGCCACCGGCAGGACGACGACCACCGTGACCACGGCCGCGGTGATGGAGACGACGGCGGTGTTGATCGCGGGTTCGACGAGGGAGGACAGGTCGGCGACGACGGCGCTCGCCCGGGTCGATCCGCGCACGATCCCGCGCACGGCCCAGTACACGAGGACGGCGCCCGGGAGCGCGAGCGAGACGGCCAGCACGCCGTAGACGCCGGTCATCGCCCAGGGCTTCCAGCGGCCCAGTTGCAGGGTCAGCGGGACGGCCCCACGCTCGGTCCTGGCCTCCTTGCTGCCGAGCCCGATCCGCTCCAGCACGACCACCAGCAACGCCAGCACCCCGAGCTGGAGGCTGAGCGCCAGGGACGTCGTCTGGTCGAAGAGGCGGGTCGCGTAGATCGCCGGCGTGAGCGTCTCGAAGCCCATCAGCGTGACCGCACCGAAGTCGCTGATCGCGTACAGGAACACGAGCAGCGTGCCGGCCAGGATCGCGGAGCGGATCTGGGGGAGGACGATCTCGCGGAACACCTCGAGCGGGCGTCGACCGAACAGCCGCGCCGCCTCCTCGAGCGACGGCGGGAGCTGTGTGAGGCGTGCAGCGACCGGCAGGTAGACGTACGGGTAGCTGAGGACCGTGAGGACGAGCGTCGCACCGAGGAACCCGCGGATGTCCGGAGCGCCGACACCGAGCGGGGAGAGGAGCTGCTCCGCCAGCCCGCCTGGTGCGAGGGCGGCGATGAGGGCGAAGGCGCCGATGAAGCTCGGGAGGACGAGGGGCAGCGGCAGGACCACCCGGAGCAGTCGCCGGCCCGGCAGGTCGGTGCGCTGCACCAGCCAGGCGCTGCCCGTGCCGATGATCGCGGTCAGCAGGCTGACCGTGGTCGCCAGGGCGAGACTGCGCGCCAGTGGCGCGAGGGTCCTGCTCGTCGAGAGGGCGTCGATGAAGCCGCCGAGATCTGCGGCGTTGCGCCAGGCGAGGTAGGCGAAGGGCGCGGCGAACATGAGGCCCGCCGCGAGGGCGGCGACCCGCAACGACGCCGGCGGACCGCCGACACGCCGAAGCCGCCGGGCAGGCAGCCCGGCGGCGACTGGGTCGGCGATGTCAGCTGGTGAGGCCACTCTCGCGGATCAGGTCGGTGGTCGTCTCGAGGTCATCGAGCTCCGCCACGTTGATGTCGGGAAGTTGCAGGTCCGCCAGCGACGGTAGGCCCTCCGCGGGCTGGAGGCCGCCGGAGAGCGGGTACTCGAACGTCTCCGACCGGAAGTACTCCTGTGCGTCCTGGCCGAGCAGCCACGCCACGAAGGCCTGGGCCTGCGGGTGCGTGGACGTCGCGGTGACACTGGCCGTCGACACCATCGCGAAGCTGCCGATGTCGTTGCTGAAGAAGTGGTTCGTGCTCGGCGCCTCGGGGTTCTCCGCCAGGTGGCGCAGGTTGTAGTAGTGGTTCACCAGCCCCATCTCGATCTCGCCACGCGCGACGGCGTCGACGATGGCGGAGTTCTTGGGGTAGATCCCCGGCTCGTTGGTGGCGATGCCCTCGAGCCACTCGAGCGTGGCCTCGTCGCCGCGCTCCAGGCGCATGGCGGTGACGAAGTCCTGGAAGGAACCGTTGGTCGGGGCGACGCCGAAGCGGCCGCGGTACGCCTCGTCGGTGAGGTCGTCGACGGATGCCGGGAGGTCGGCGGCGTCCACCTCGTCGGTGTTGTAGACGAGGGTCCGGACCCGCAGCGTCACGCCGATCCAGGAGCCGTCCGCGGCACGCCAGCGCTCGTCGACCTGCGACAGCGTGTCCGCGTCGAGGGTCCCGAGGACCCCCTTGCCGGCCGCGAAGCCGACCGCACCGGGGGACTGGGCGAGGAAGACGTCGGCAGGTGTGGCGTCGCCCTCGGTCGCGAGGAGCAGGGCGAGGTTCGCGGTGTCGTCGTACTTCACCTCGACCTCGACACCCGTCTCCTGCTCGTAGCGCTCGACGAGTGGGCCGATGAGCGAGTCGCTGCGACCGGAGTAGACGACGAGGGGGCCGGCGTCGGTGGACGTGTCCGTTCCGGTCTCGCCCGTGCTGTCGGTCTCGTCGGCGGTCTCGGTGCCGCCGGCGCACGCCGTGAGGGCGATGGCGCTGGCAGCGAGGAGGCTGAGGATGCGGCGGGTGCGCATGGGTTGGTCCCCTTCGACACGGTGGTGGGTGCGGGCCGGCCGCCGGGCGCGGCTACTTAGGATGCCCTTAGTGAGGTAAGCCTAACCACATGTGCCGAGGGGTCTGCAACTCGGTGTCGACCGGGTGCGGACGACGCGCGCCGCTGCGTCCTCGCGATCAGGCGGGGAACGTCACCACGGACCCGGACACCTCGGCGACCACCCGGTCGCCCGTGGCGACCTGGACGTCGGGTCCCTGCCGGGATCGGACGAGCGTGCCGTCGGCGAGCTCGAGCTCGATCAGCTGGTCGTGCCCGAAGTACTGCAGGTGGCGCACGGTGGCCGTCCCCAGGGACGAGGGACGGACGGTGACGGCCTCGGGCCGGATGACGACGGATACGTCGCTGGTGGTGACCGCGTCCGTCGTGGAGAGCCTCCCGAGCGAGGTCTCGATGAAGAAGTTGCTGGCGCGCCGACCCGGCAGCACGTCGGCATCGCCGACGAACATCGCGACGAAGGCATCGGCCGGGCGTTGGTAGAGCACGGATGGACTCGCGACCTGGTGGATCCGCCCGGCCTTCATGACGGCGACCTCGTCCGCGGTCGACAGCGCTTCCTCCTGGTCGTGCGTGACGAACACCGCGGTCGCCTCCGCGCGCCGCAGGATCTCACGCACCTCTGCCCGCACCGTGGCGCGCAGGGTCGCGTCGAGGTTCGAGAACGGCTCGTCGAGTAGGATGAGCGCGGGTCGTGGCGCGAGGGCGCGGGCGAGGGCGACGCGCTGCTGCTGGCCGCCGCTGAGCTCGTCGGGGTAGCGCTGGCCCAGGCCCTGCAGTCCCACGAGCGTCAGCGCCTCGGTCACCCGGTCGTGGCGCGTCTCGCGACCCAGCCCCCGCAGGCCGTAGGCGACGTTCTGCTCGACGTTCAGGTGCGGGAAGAGTGCGTAGTCCTGGAACACGAGCCCGACCCGGCGGTCCTCCGGGGCCACCGAGCGACCCGCCTCGGCGACGGTGCGCCCGGCGATCTCGACGCAGCCGGCGTCGAGTCCCTCGAGGCCCGCGATGACGCGCAGGGCGGTGGTCTTCCCGCATCCGGATGGGCCGAGGAGGGCGACGACGGAGCCTGGGCGGACCGTCAGGTCGAGGCCATCGAGGGCAACGGTCTCCCCGAACGAGCGACGGATCCCCCGGCAGCGCAGCGCCGGCGCGGTGTCGGCGCCGGCGGGGCTCTCGGACGTGGTGGGGGTCGCGCTCAGCGCTCGCCTCCGGGTTTCGGCGGGTGTCGCGAGTGAGGTAAGGGTACCCTCACCTCTGTGCCGGCCGCCCTGCGGCGCGCGCACCGAACACCTTCGTCCCGAGCGCGACCGGAGCCCGCCGACCGTGGCTGACCTGCATGACACCACCGAGGAGTACCTCGAGACCATCCTCGAACTGGAGGAGGAGGGGATCGAGCCACTCCGTGCGCGGCTGGTCGAGCGGCTGGGCCTGAGCGCACCCACCGTCTCGGAGACCGTCGGGCGGCTCGAGGAGCAGGGCTACCTCGAGGTCGGCGAGGACCGGGTGATCCGCCTGACCCAGACCGGTCGCGACCTGGGCATCTCCGTCGTCCGCAAGCATCGACTGGCCGAGCGCCTCCTCGTGGACGTCATCGGGGTCGAGTGGTCGAAGGCGCACCACGAGGCCTGCAAGTGGGAGCACGTCATCTCCGACGAGGTCGAGGAGAAGATCATCCAGCTCCTCGGCGACCCCGGCTCGTGCCCGCACGGCTCGCCGATCCCCGGTTCGAAGAACGTCAAGCACCACTCGGGGACGGTCGCCGTCAGTGACGCCGGCCCGGGTCGCGTCGAGGTCGTGCGCATCGCCGAGGTCCTCGAGACCGACGACGAGGCCATGGTCATGCTCGACGAGGCGGGGTTCATCCCCGGCAAGACGGGTGAAGTGGTCGGCGGTGACGGGGATGGCATCCGCATCGCCGGGGTGCGGGGCGAGGCGACGCTGCCCCCGCACGTCGCGCGGTCGACGTTCGTCGTCCCCGCGTAGCAGGCCTGCGTAGCGGGGCCTGCGTAGCGGGGCCTGCGTAGCGGGGCCTGCGTAGCGCGCACCCGTCCCGCGACAGGCAGGAGCCCGGTTTCTCGGCGTCGAATGTCCTCATCACGTGCCCCTGACCCACGTGGTGACCATGAAGCTCCGCCTCCTCCTCGCGCTCGCCCTCGTCACGTCGCTCGTCGCCGTGCCCGCCGTCCCGTCGAGCGCCGCCGTCGAGACGACGGTGCACTACGTCGAGACGGAGCTCCCCAGCGGCTCCACGGAGCTGATCCGCGTCGAGGTCCGACGTGACAGCGCGTTCGACGCCCAGGGCCAGGCGATCGTGGGCACGATGTCCCCGTACAACAGCCTGCGTGACGTCACGTCGGCGGGAACGGCCGTCTCGAACCCCACGATCCCGGGCATCGCCTCGGCGTCGATCGACGTGCTCGGCACACGCGGCTCCACGGGCTGCTGGGACTACGGCGGCTTCGACGAGATGAAGGCCGGGGTCGACGCGGTCCGCTTCCTCGCCGGTGACCTCCCCGACGTCGACGGCAACCACCTCGACTGGTCCAACGGCCGCGTCGGCCTGACCGGTGGCAGCTACGACGGCACGACCGCGACGATGGTCGCTGCGGCGCCTCCCGAGATGTGGAGCGACGAGCGCGCGAACTCGATCGACGAGGACGGCACGACCCCGCTGAAGGCCATCGTGCCCGTCGCCGCCATCAGCCACTGGTACGGCTACGCCTACGCGTGGGGCATGCGGATGACCGACGACGGCGAGTCGAGCTCGCCGACGGACGAGGACATCCTCACCCCGCTGGCATTCGACCTCGGTTTCGGCCTCACCGTCCACGCGGATCAGCCCGGTGCGGCTGCACAGCGAGGGTGCAACACCGCCAAGCACACGCTCGAGGCCTACAGCCGCAACCCGGACTACGGCGACTTCTGGCTGGAGCGTGACTACGCCACGCCGGAGGCCGCCGCCCGCTGGACGACGCACACGCTGATCGTCCACGGCTGGAACGACTACAACGTCAAGCAGTACGAGGCGACGCGCCTGTACGAGGCACTCGCGCCGTTCGCCGCGGACGAGGATGACGAGGACGGCGACGGCGACGGCGAGGGCTTCGACCTGCGCCTCTGGATGGGCCAGGGTCGGCACAACGTGTCCGGCTACGGGCAGGTCCGGGACACGTTCTTCTCGGCCTACCTGCTTGACGGCGAGGCGGGCGACAAGGCCCGGGACGCACTCGACGCGATGCCGAAGGTCCGATCCGAGGGCGAGACCACCGGAGGCAAGCACCGCGTGACGTTCTCCGATTCGTGGCCGCCCGAGGACACGACGACGCACACCTTCTTCCTCAACCGCACCTACGAGCAGGACCTGGAGTCCGCAGGCGTGACGGTGCCTGGCCCCGGCACGGGCGAGGTCGGCGAGCTCTCGTACAGCAACGCCTTCGAGGGACCGCTGGCAGGCCGTGACGGCGAGTACGGGATCACCTCCGGTTGGCTCGACACGGGCCTGACCGGCGAGGAGGTCGCGACGCGCGACCCGTGGTCCAACGACGGCCAGAAGCTCGACACGCTCGGTGGCCAGGGCTACTACTCGCTGCACTTCTCGACCACCCCGCTGACGCGTGACGTGCGCATCGCCGGCTCGGCGGTCCTCGAGGGGTACTTCAACTACCTGGCGACCGTGGGTGCGACCCTGACGCCGATCCTGGTCGACATCGACCCGAACGACCGCATGAAGGTCATCCAGCGCGGGTTCCTGAACCTCGACTACCGCGATGGACTCGAGGAGACCGCGCCGAACGCGCAGGGCTGGATCCGGGCCGACGTCACGTTCTTCCCCGAGGACTACACCGTCCCCGAGGGGCACCGCATCGGGATGATCCTCACGTCGTCGAACCCCGTCTGGACCGTCCCGGGCAACCCCGCCGGCTTCGTGAGCGTCGGTCTCGGGCCGTCGAAGCACCTGCCAGGCTCGACCGCGGAGAAGCTGCAGACGGCGACGGGCACGGTGTTGCACCTGCCGTTCGTCGACGTCGACGAGGACGAGCGCGTCTTCGAGGACTGGGCCAGGCCGGACGCGGATGACGACTCGCGTGCCGTCGTCGCCGCCTGGGTCGCGCGCCTCCCGGTCGCCTGACGTCGCCGACGCGGTCGCCTGACACCGGCGACGCGGTCGCATGACGCGGCCCGCGCGGGTCCCGGCGATCCGCCGCTGATCCGCGGATCGGCTCGCATCCCGCCTGATCGGGAACTCTCAGGCGGGCCTCAGCCTGCTCTCACGCCCTGCTCAGGCGCAGGGGCGACATTCCTCTCCGTCACCTCCCAACCGACCAAACCAGGAGACGACGATGAAGAGGACCACCAAGACCGTTGCATCGCTCGGTGCGGCCGCCGCCCTGTCGATCGGGGCCCTCGCCGTTCCAGCGATCGCCCAGACCACCGAGGGTGACGGCGACACGACCACAGAGTCGACCGAACAGACCAAGGAGGAGCGCCGGGCGGAGCGCCAGGCCGCGTTCGCCGAGGCGCTCGCCGAGGAGCTCGGGCTCGATGCCGACACCGTCGCCGAGGCCATCACCACCGTCCGGGAGGAGCAGAAGGCCGCCTTCGAGGCCGAGCGGCTCGCCCGGATCGAGGAGAGGCTCGACGCCCGCGTCGAGGCCGGTGAACTGACGCAGGAGCAGGCCGACGCCCTGAAGGCGCTGGCCGAGAGCGGTGAGGGCTTCGGCCCCGGCCGACGCGGCGGCCCCCGCGGCCACGGCGGCCCGCGTGGCGGGTTCGGCCCCGGCCCGTCGGGTGACCTGGCTCCGCCTGCGGACGACACCTCCGCCTGAGCCGACCGTCCCCGACGCCGCGCAACCACCGCGGGTGCACCTGCTCTGAGCGGGTGCACCCGCATCGGCATGCCATCGGTGCTTCCTCTCAGGTGGCTCTCAGGTTCGCGCGGGATGCTGGTGCCCACCCTGGAGACGCCTGCTCGAAAGGCCTGCCGTGAAGCGCTCGCTGTTCGTCGCTCCCCTCATCGTCCTCGCGGCGATCGCTGCGCTCGCGATCCCTGCCCTGGCGCAGGACACCGAGCCGCCGGCCGACGAGGCGACGGAGGCTGCCGAGACCGCCGAGCAGAAGGAACGTCACCCGGGTCACCTCGACCGCCGAGCAGAGATGCAGGAGCTCCTCGCGGAGGAGCTGGGCATCGAGGTCGAGGAGCTCGAGGCCGCCATGGGCCGTGTCCGCGAGCGCCTCGAGGCCGAGCGCCTGGAGCGGTTCGAGGAGATGCTCGGGGACAAGGTCGCTGCTGGTGAGCTGACCCGGGAGCAGGCCGACGCGCTGCTCGAACTGCGCGAGTCCGGCGACTGGCCGGGCCCACGCGGCGGCAAGCACGGGCCGCGCCCGGGCCGACGCTGACCGACGGCAGACGCTCAGGAAGTTCTCAGACCGCCCGGCGACGATGCATCCTGTCACCGAGGCATCTGAGGAGCCGCCGTGCCAACCGTCCTCGTCGTCGATGACGACCGCGCCGTCCGCGAGTCGCTCGACCGTGCCCTGCGGGTCAACGGCTACGACGTCGTCGTCGCGGAGCACGGCCTCGATGCCCTGAATGCCGTCGGGCTCCACGACCCCGACGCCATCGTCCTCGACGTGAACATGCCTGGCGTCGACGGCTTCGGGGTCGCCCGTCGCCTGCGCCAGGACGGCGACGACCGCCCGATCCTGATGCTGACCGCCCGGGACGCGATCGAGGACCGTGTCGACGGGCTCGACGTCGGTGCGGACGACTATCTCGTCAAGCCCTTCGCCCTCGAGGAGCTGCTGGCCCGGCTGCGTGCGCTGCTGCGCCGGACGGGCCAGGACGCGCAGGGCGAGCTCGACACACGCGTCCTGCGGTACGCCGACCTCCGGCTGGACCGCGACACGATGGAGGTCATCCGCGGTCAGCGCGAGATCGCGCTGACCAAGACCGAGTTCCTCCTGCTCGAGCTCTTCCTCGAGAACCCGCGGGTCGTGCTCGCACGCGACGTGATCATCGATCGCGTCTGGGGCTACGAGTCCGAGACGTCGAGCAACAGCCTCGAGGTCTACGTGGGCTACCTGCGCAAGAAGCTCGAGGCCGATGGTGAGGCCCGGCTGATCCAGACCGTCCGTGGCGTCGGCTACCAGCTCCGCGAATGACCTTCCGGACGCGCATCGCCGTGATGACGGCCGCTGCGGTGGCCGTCGTCATCGTGCTCGGGGCACTGGCGGCCTTCGCGGCCACGGGCTCGACGCTGCGGGACGAGGTCGACGAGTCACTGCTGCAGATCGCCGAGCCGTTCCTGCAGCCGGACCGCGGCCGGGGACCGGGCGGTGTGGTGAGCCCCTTCGACAGTCGAGGGCCGTTCCGCGCCCCCGACCTGCTCCGCGGTGGCCGGTTCGGCGGCGCGCCCGGGTTCGTGCAGTTCTTCAACGCCAACGGCGACGTCGTCGTCGTCACCGGCCAGAGCTCGGCAGAGCAGCTCCCGATCACGGACGTCGCCCGAGACGTCGCTCGGGGGACGTCGGCGCAGTCCTTCGAGACGGTCACCGTCGACGGGGATCGCGTCCGCGTGCTGACGCTGCTCGTGGGCGACGGGGTGGCCGCGCAGGTCGCGCGCCCGCTCGACGAGGTGGACGCGGCGCTCGCGTCGCTCGCCCGCCAGCTCGCCTTCGGTGGCCTCGCCGGTGTGCTCCTCGCCTGGCTCATCGGCCAGTTCATCGCGGATCGGCTGATGCGACCGGTGTCTGCCCTCACCGAGACGACGGAGGACGTCACCCGGACGCAGGACCTGAGCCACCGCATCGAGGTGGAGGGGCAGGACGAGCTCGCCCGGCTGGCGACGAGCTTCAACGCGATGCTCGAGAGCCTTGACCAGGCCCGGCGGGCGCAGCAGCAGCTCGTCGCGGACGCGTCGCACGAGCTGCGGACGCCCCTCACCAGCCTCCGGACCAACATCGAGGTCCTGCAGCTGGAGGAGGCCCTCGATCCCGCGGACCGCCGGCGCCTCCTCGCCGACGTGACGCTGCAGCTCGAGGAGTTCGGCCGCCTGGTCGGCGCGCTCGTGGAGCTCGCCCGTGGTGATGCCCCGGTCACCCAGCCGACCGAGGTGCGGCTCGACGAGCTCGTCGAGCTCGTCGTCGCGCGCGCCCGGACCTTCGATCGCGATGCCACCATCGAACTGATCGCCGAGCCGACCACCGTGCTGGGACAGGCCGATCGGCTGGAGCGCGCGGTCAGCAACCTCGTGGAGAACGCGATCAAGTACGCGGGACGCGACGGCCCGATCGAGGTCACGGTCCAGCCCGGCGAGGTGGCCGTCCGCGACCACGGCCGCGGCATCCCGCCGGACGACCTGCCACACGTGTTCGACCGGTTCTACCGGGCTCCCGATGCCCGGGGCATGCCCGGATCCGGCCTGGGCCTGTCGATCGTCCGCCAGGTCGCCGAGGCCCACGGCGGCGAGGTCGACGTCGAGCCCGCGGAGGGCGGCGGCGTGGTGTTCCGGCTCCGGTTGCCGACGGCCAGGCAGCCCGCGCGGGTGGGCTGAGCCAGACGCGCGGCGACCTGGCGTGCACCGACGACGACGAGCCGGTGCCCGTCGGGGGGTCGGGCACCGGCTCTTACGCGTCGTGGTCGCGTTCCCGTCGAGGACGGGGCCGCGATCCCGAACGACGGCAGCATCCGTGAGGCGAGCGACCGGGGTCCAGCGGCTGCACAGGTTCTGGTTGGATGGGGTTCCCGCCGACCGCGACCCGGAGTCAGCCCCTGTCGTCGATGCAACGCTCTGCGGCGCGGTTCCACGTCGTCTTCGCGATCCTCGCCGGCCTGGTGGTCTGGG
>JBFHRB010000087.1:0-12286 GCA_041591915.1 Nitriliruptorales bacterium | reverse complement strand
GCGAGCGACGGCTCGTCGAGGTCCTTCGGGATGACGCTGCGGGCGGGCTCGACGGGGTACGGGATGCGCCGGTTGAACCCGAAGCGTTCAGCCATGTCGATGACCCGGTCTGCTCCCAGCTCGAGCCCGAGGCGGGCGAACGTGGTGTTGCAGGAGACGCGCAGGGCGTCCTCGAGGGTGATCGTGCTCCCGTCGTTGCAGACGCCACCGCCGTAGTTGCCGATGTCCGCGGTCGTGCCCGGCACGTCGAAGTTGACGGGGTCGGCGAACGACTCCTCGGGCCCGATGCCGCGCTCCAGGGCTGCGGCGGTCACGATGACCTTGAAGGTCGATCCCGGCGCGAAGGACTCGCGGATCGTCCGGTCCAGCAGCGGCTTGCTCGGGTCGGCGTTGAGTGCGGCCCACGCCTCGTTGACCGCGCGACCGTCGTGCGAGGACAGGACGTTGGCGTCGTAGGTCGGCGAGGAGTACGCCGCGAGGATCGCGCCGGTGCGGGGGCGGATGGCGACGACGGCGCCCGTTCGCCCGCCGAGGGCCCGGGCCGCCTCGGCCTGCACGCGCGGGTCGATCGTGAGCACGACCGTGTTGCCGGCCTGGTCCCGACCGGCGAAGAGCTCGGCGAGGTTCTGCGCGAGGATCTCCGTGGGTGTCCCGTTGAGCTCGTCGTTCATCGCCTGCTCGAGCGCCGACCGCGTGAGGATCGGGCTGAAGAACCCCGTCACGTGGGAATAGAGGTCGGCCTGGTCGTAGACGCGCTGGTACTCGAACGCGCCGTCCTCGGTGCGCACGCTGCGGGCGACGGGCTGGTCGCCGACGACGATCGGGCCGCGCTGGATCCCGAACTCCTCGTCGAGCAGTCGCGGGTTCGACGGGTGGGAGCTGAGCTCCGACGCGCGCAGCAACTGCACCACGTTGAGGTTGACGAACAGCGCGGCGAACAGCACGAACATCACGAGCGCCGTCCGGCGGATCTGCTGGGTCATCTCGGTGGCCTCCCCGCCCGGCGGGCGTCGTTCGAGACGACCAGGAGCAGGGCCAGCAGCACGTAGTTCGCGACCAGCGACGAGCCGCCGTAGGACATGAACGGCAGCGTGATGCCGGTGAGCGGGACGAGGCGGGTCACGCCGCCCACGATGATGAAGACCTGGAGCGCGAGGATGCTGGTGAGGCCGGCGGCGAGGAGGCTCCCGACCTCGTCGACGGCAGCGAGTGCGGTCTTGTAGCCGCGCGCGATGAGGAGCACGAAGCCGACCAGGACGGCCGTCGCGCCCAGAAGTCCGAGCTCCTCACCGAGGACGGCGAAGACGAAGTCCGTCGCGGCGAACGGGATCCGGTCCGGGCGGCCGAGCCCGAGGCCCGTGCCGGTCATGCCGCCCGTGCCGAGCGCGAAGGTGGCCTGCGCGATCTGGTAGCCGGTGTCGTTGATGTCCGACCACGGGTCGAGCCAGACGGCGAACCGGACCCGCACGTGCGCGAAGAGCTGGTACGCGAGGACAGCGCCCACGGAGAAGGAGACGAGCCCGACGAGGGGGTAGGCGATGCGCCCGGTCGCGACGTAGAGCATCACGACGAAGATGCCGAGGAAGAGCAGGGCTGACCCGAGGTCGCGCTGCAGCACGAGGACGCCGACCGCGGCGAGGCCGGCGAGCAGGACCGGCCCCAGGTGCCGGGGCGGCGGGAGCAGCAGGGGGCCGAGCCGCTGGGTGGCAACCGACAGCAGCGCCCGCTTGCGCTCCAGGTAGCCGGCCAGGAAGACCACGAGCGTGATCTTGGCGACCTCGCCCGGCTGGAAGCTCATGCCGAGGACCCGGATCCACAGCCGAGCGCCGTTGACCTCCGCGCCGATGAAGGGCAGACGGGGCAGGAGCAGCAGCAGGATGGTGACGAGCCCGAGCGTGTAGCTGTAGCGCGCGAGGCGACGGTGATCGCGCAGGAACAGCAGCGTCACCGCGAAGGCCCCGATGCCGACGACGGTCCACGTCGTCTGGGCGACGGCCAGTGCGCTGCCCTCGGCGAGGTCGACCCGTCGGACGAGCACGAGCCCGAGGCCGTTGAGCAGGAACGCGATCGGGAACAGCACCGGGTCGGCGTTGGGCACGAACCGGCGGATCGTCAGGTGCCCGAGCGCGGCGAGGATGGCCAGGGCCCCGCCGAACACGAGCGTCGCGAGCGGGATCGTGGCGTCGGTGCTGAGGCCGAGGAGGATGTAGGCCGCGAGCACGATCGTGACGCCGAGGCTGAGGAGCGAGCGCTCGGCGCTGCGCGCCTCCGCTGCGCGCTGCGGCAACGTCGGCGCGGTCGTGCTCATGATCCGGACCCGCTCCGATCGGGGTCCGACTCCTCGTCCTCGTCCTCGTCGATGAGCGAGCTCTCGACGATCCGTCGGGCGTCGGCGAGGTCGGTTGCGGGGACGGCATCGCGCAGGCTGTCCTGGAAGAACTCCGGGAATTCGTCGAGGGTGTACGGCGTGTCCTCGGCGACCCAGTACAGGTCGACCGGGCCGACGGTGGACGGGACGCCGCGGTAGATCACGACCTCCTCGCCGTCGACCCAGACGAAGTAGCTGCGCCCGAGCAGCCAGCGGCCGCCCGCCCCGAACATGCCGAGGAGGAGGACGACGGCCACGAGGATCGCGCCGATGCGCTGGCCGCGGGTCGGGCCGGTGCGCTCGCGCTCCTCTTCACGGGCACGGTCGCTGCCGCCGAACCGGCTCAGTCGGTCGGCCCAGGAGCCCTCGTCTCCACCGGTGGGCGCGGCCGACCTGATGGGCACGGCGGTGCGACGGCGCGCCTCCTCGTCGGACATCGCACGGACGAGGACGACCGTGATGTTGTCGGGCCCGCCCGAGTCGTTGGCCCTGCGCACGAGCTCCGCGACCGCCGCGTGCGCGTCGTCGCTGTGCTCGAGCACCTCGGCGATGGTCCGGTCGTCGACGACGCCGGTGAGGCCGTCGGAGCAGAGCAGCAGCTGATCGCCGTCGAGCAGGTCGAGTGTGAAGGTGTCGACGTCGACGCTCAGGCCGACGCCGATGGCGCGGGTGATGATCGACCGTTGGGGGTGGGTCGCGGCCTCCTCCTCGCTGATCTGGCCCTCGTCGATCAGGTGCTGTACGAGCGTGTGGTCCGTCGTGACCTGGCTGAACTCGCCGTCGCGGTAGAGGTAGGCGCGCGAGTCTCCGACGTGCGCGAGGTGGATGCGCCGCCCCTCTCGCATGGCGGCCGTGAGGGTGGTGCCCATGCCCCGCAGGTCGGGGTCGTCCGCGGCCATGTTGGCGACGGTCACGTTGGCCTCGAGCACGGCGTCGCGCAGGGCGCTGAGTGCCTGCTCGGCATCGGGGTAGACGCGCCCGTCGAGGCGCTCGACGGGCTCGAGCGCGGTGCTCGAGGCGACCTCGCCGGCGGCGTGTCCCCCCATCCCGTCGGCGACGGCGAAGACCGAGTCCCCGACCCAGAGCGAGTCCTCGTTGGCCTCGCGAACGCGACCGACGTCGCTGGCGGAGGCGACCTGGAAGCGCGTCATCGGCGCACCTCCACCCGGGTCTTGCCGATCCGGATCTGGTCACCGGCGGACAGCGGGGTCGGCTGGGTGACCTTGGCGCCGTTGAGGTAGGTGCCGTTGGTGGAGCCGAGGTCGCGGACGAGCCAGCCCTCGTCGTCGGGCAGCACGGCGGTGTGGTGGTCCGAGACGTAGGCGTCGTCGACCATCACGGTCGCCGTGTCCGCGCGGCCCAGGGTGATGGCCTCGTCGGCGAGCTTGAGCGTCGCGGGCCGTCCGTCGGGCGGGTGGATCACGAGTTCACGCGGGGCCTTGCGCGGGCGCCGTGGCTGCTGGGCGTCGGCGATCGCCGGCCGGGGCGGCGGGGCCTTGCGCGCCTTCTGGACCCCGTAGACGTCGGCCCGGATGGTCGCGAGCACGCGCGCCAGGAACAGGTACAGCAGGGCGAGGAGTGCCAGCTTGAGGACGGTCAGGACGGCGACGGACATCAGGTGCCCGTCCGGTAGAGGACGGTGACCTCGCCGAACTCGATCTCGTCGCCGTCCGAGAGCGGGTGCTCGGCGGCGTCGACGCCGTTCACGCGGGTGCCGTTGGTCGAGCCGAGGTCGAGGACCCACCAGCTCTGGCCGCGGCGGACGAAGGCCGCGTGCTCGCGCGAGACGGTCGGGTCGTCGAGCAGTACCTCGCAGGACGGGAGCCGCCCCACCGTGGCACGGCCTCCGGTGAGGGTGAGGGTGGCGCCGGTCGAGGGGATCGTGATCGTCGCGTCGACGGCAGGTTCGAGCGGGGAGACGGGGACCTCGGCGCGGGAGGCGACGGGGACGTCGGGGTCCACGCGGCCCGTGAGCTCGTAGCGGCCGAACGCCACGGCCTCGTCTGCCTCGAGCTCGATGTGCGCGCCACCTCGGAGGGTCCATCCGCGCTCTGCCGTGGTGCCGAGCACGACGTTGCCGAGCTCCTGTTGCAGGCCGCCGTAGCTGCCGAGGCGCTCGAGGTCGTCGGGGTGGAGGCGGAGCCGGTAGTGGTTGGGCACCACGATGGCGGGGCCCGTGACGTGCTGGTTGTCCTCGGCGTAGCGCTGCAGGGCCTTGGCGAGCTCGATGGGGTGCAGTCCCGAGCGGAAGGCACGCGCGAAGAAGCCTTCGACCGCTCCTTCGAGCCGGCGCTCGAAGTCCTGGAGGACGCCCATCGCTTCTGACCAACCGTCGCTTCGCGTGGCGAGGAGGTCCGCCGCCACTCCCGCCGGTGGAACGCGGCGAACGGCACGTCGCGACCGTGTCGCGCGCGCCGCCCTCGTTCTCACTGGCCGTACGACTGTAACCACGCACGGTCGGTACCCGCCCCGTACGAACGGCCGGGCGCGGCACGCACCCGTTGGCTCGTCGTTGAGGGCGGTTGGTACGCTCCGCGCGCTCACTCGGGCGAGTGGCGGAACAGGCAGACGCGCACGGTTCAGGTCCGTGTCCCCGCAAGGGGGTGGAGGTTCAAGTCCTCTCTCGCCCACCACGGCGGCCTCGCGATCACCGCGGGGCCGTTCGCGTTCCCGGCCCTCGATGCGCTGCCAGCCCCGCCCGGCGCATACTCGGACCGGCGACGCGGCGCGACGGGTGGTGCTCCTCATGGACAAGGTCCGCTTCGGCATCCTCGGGACGGCGAAGATCGCGCGGACCAAGGTCGTGCCCGGCACGCAGCGGGCACCGAACTGCGAGGTCGTCGCGGTCGCGTCCCGCGAAGCCTCTCGCGCCCGACGAGTGGCGGCTGGCCTGGGCGTCCCGCGCAGCCACGGCAGCTACCAGGCCCTCGTCGACGACCCCGGGGTGGATGCGGTGTACATCCCGCTCCCCAACGACCTCCACGCCGAGTGGGCGATACGGGCCGCGGCTGCCGGCAAGCACGTCCTGTGCGAGAAGCCGCTCGCCATGTCGGCCAAGCAGGCGCGTGAGATGGCGGCCGCGGCCGATGCGGCCGGCATCGTCCTCGCCGAGGCCTTCATGTACCGCCACCACCCGACGTGGGTCGAGGCCGTCCGACTCGTGCGTGCCGGTCGCATCGGCGAGCTGCGGGCCGTGCAGAGCTGGTTCAGCTACTTCAACGACGATCCTTCCAACATCCGTAACCGCGTGGAGAACGGCGGCGGGGCGGTGATGGACATCGGCTGCTACGGCATCAACCTCTCCCGGCTGCTGTTCGCGAGCGAGCCGTCGCGCGTCCACGCTGCGGTGACGCGTGACCCCGTGATGGGCATCGACACCCTGGCGTCCGCCGTGCTGGAGTTCCCCGGCGGCGGGCAGGCGTCCTTCACCTGCTCGACCCGCGCGGAGCCCGACCAGCGCGTCTCGATCGTCGGCACGTCCGGCCGCATCGAGATCGAGATCCCCTTCAACATCCCGCCGGACGTCGACACCCGCATCCACCTCACTCGCGGCGGCGACCCGCCCCTCGCGCCCGCCACGGAGACCGTCACGTTCCCGCCGTCCGACCAGTACACGATCCAGGCCGAGCTGTTCGCACGGGGCGTGCTCGACGGGACCGGCCCGGCCGTCCCGATCGACGACGCGATCGCCAACATGGAGGTGATCGGCTCGGTCCTCTCCGAGGGCTGATGGTCTCCGCCTCGCCGTGTTGGTCGGATGCCGGCGCGCAGGGGTTGCCGAGACTTTCCCGGGAATCCTGCCCCGCCCGATTTGTCGTCCCGTTTTGGGGAAGGCAGGGCTAGTGTCAGCGGACGCCGAGGGCGCCGAAGTCACGTCAACCAACCCGGTGCGTGCCGACTCGCGCTTCGACCCCGCGGTCGTGAACGCGTCGTACAACGAAGGGACGGCAAGACATGGCTCGCATCAGGGCAGGCAAGGGCTTCATCCGCATGGCACTGCTCGTCGCCGTGGCGCTCGTCGCCACCGCTTGTGGTGGCGACGACGGTGGCGATGACGGAGGAGGCGAGGGAGCGGCTGGCAACACGGGACCGATCAGGGTCCTGCTGCCAGACTCGGCGACGTCCGACCGCTGGGAGAACGACGACCGCCGCTTCTTCGAGGAGGCGTTCAACGCCGCGGGCCTGACGGCTGGTGAGGACTACACCATCGTCAACGCGGAGGGCGACTCCCAGACACAGCTGAACCAGGCCGAGCAGGCCGTCTCGGACGGCGCGAGCGTCGTCCTGTTCGTGGCCATCGACTCGGGCTCCGGGGCGGCCGTCATCGACGCTGTCCGCAGCAGTGGCGCCAAGGTCATCGACTACGACCGGCTCACGGTCGAGGGCCCGGGTGCTGACCTCTACGTCAGCTTCGACAACGTCCAGGTCGGGCGCACGATGGCCGAGATCATGACGCCCGCCATCGACGCCCTCGAGGGCACCCCACGGGTCGTGATGCTCAACGGTGGCCCGGCCGACAACAACGCCACGCTCTTCCGCCAGGGCTACAACGAGACGGTCGAGGCCAAGGTCGCGGCCGGCGAGTGGGAGCTCGTCGCGGACCAGGCCGTCCCGGACTGGGACAACCAGCAGGCGCTGACGATCATGGAGCAGATCCTCGTCGACGCGGACAACGACGTCGACGCGGTCTTCGCGGCCAACGACGGCCTCGGCAACTCCGCGGCGGTGGCGGTCGAGCAGGCCGGCCTGGGCACGATCCCGATCAGCGGCCAGGACGCCACGGCCGTCGGGATGCAGAACCTGCTCCTCGGTCGCCAGCAGATGAGCGTCTACAAGCCGATCAAGAACGAGGCCTACGTCGCCGCGGCTGCGGCGCTGGCGCTCGCGCGCGGTGAGAGCCTGGACTCGGTCACGAGCGACTTCGAGTTCTCGTCGTCCATGATCAACAACGGAACCAACGACATCCCGTTCTTCGGGCTGACGCCGATCGGCGTCACCGCCGACAACATCGCCGAGACGGTCATCGCCGACGGGTTCCGCACCGTCGAGGAGATCTGCACGGACGACGTCAAGGCGAACGCCACGATGGCGGACGCACTGGCCGAGGTCTGCGGCTAGGGCAGGAACGGACAGGTGATGCAGAGCGGGGACGCCGGCGATCGGCGTCCCCGCTCCGCTTCCCGTAGCGAGCGTTCGGAGCGAGCATGACCACCGAGCCCATCCTCAGGTGCAAGGGCGTGTCGAAGAAGTTCGGCGCCGTCCAGGCCCTCTACCGAGCGGACTTCGAGGTCCGCCGCGGAGAGGTCATGGCCCTCGTCGGTGACAACGGGGCAGGGAAGTCGACCCTCATCAAGGGCATCGCGGGCATCTACCCGTTCGACGAGGGGGAGGTGACCTTCGAGGGCAAGCCCGTGAAGCTCCACGGCCCCAAGGATGCCTCGGACCTCGGCATCGAGATCGTCTACCAGGACCTCGCGCTGGCCGACAACCTCGACGTCGTGGCCAACATGTTCCTCGGTCGCGAGCAGATGAACGGCATCGTCCTCAACGAGGCGACGATGGAGCAGGCCGCCAGGGAGACGCTGACCGGCCTGAAGGTCAAGACGCTGCGCTCCGTGCGCCAGGTCGTCGCGGGGCTGTCCGGTGGACAGCGACAGTCGATCGCGGTCGCCAAGGCCGTCATGTGGAACTCGAAGGTCGTCATCCTCGACGAGCCGACGGCTGCGCTCGGCGTGGCCCAGACGCGCCAGGTCCTCGACCTCGTGCGGCGCCTGGCCGATCAGGACCTCGGCGTGGTCCTCATCTCGCACAACCTCCACGACATCTTCGAGGTGGCCGACCGCATCACGAGCCTCCGGCTGGGGCAGACGGTCGACCTCTTCGACACCGCCGACGTCACGCAGCAGGACGTCGTGCACTCGATCACGGCGGGCGAGATGAAGTTCGTGCCGGGCATGGAGAAGGAGATCGTGGAGTGAGCGACGACTCGACCACCACCGCGCCCGACGAGGCCCCGTCGGCGGAGTCCCACGAGCCCACGACGGTCGGCGAGTACTTCCAGGCATGGTGGCTGCGCGTGCAGTCCGGTGGCCTGGGTTCGCTCCCGATCATCATCGGCCTCATCGTCATCGTCGTGATCTTCGCGAGCCTCGACCCGCGCTACCTCAACGAGCGCAACTTCACGAACCTGCTGCTGCAGATGGCGCCGTTCGCGACGATCGCCATCGGCGTGGTCTTCATCCTGCTGCTGGCGGAGATCGACCTCGCGATCGCGTTCAACTCTGCCGTGGGCGGCGTCGTCATGACGCTCCTGCTCCGACCGGACAATCCGGGCCTGCCGTGGCCGCTGGCCATCCTCGTGGCACTGGCGGTGACGACCGCGATCGGCCTCCTGATGGGCGTGATCATCACGAAGGCCGGGGTGCCGTCCTTCGTGGTGTCGTTGGCGTTCAACCTCGGACTCAACGGCGTGGTGCTCATCCTCATGCTCGAGTTCTCGGACTCGGGCACGATCCGGATCGCCGACCAGACCGTCCGCGACATCTCCGGCGCGTTCCTGCCCGACGCGTGGGGATGGATCCTCGCGATCGTCACGGTCGGGGCGTACGCCGGCAGTTCGCTCCTGAAGTACCGAAGGCGCAGCGTTGGGGGGTTGCCCACCCGGCCGGTCGGGATCGTCGCGATGCAACTCGGCGGCATGGCCTTCCTGGTCTTCGGCGCCGTGGGCTACGCCAACCTGGATCGCGGTGTCCCGTTCGTCATGGTCGTCCTCGGGGCGTTCCTCGTGTTCTGGACGTTCGTCGCGGGCCGCACACGGTTCGGCCGGCACGTCTATGCGGTCGGTGGCAACCCGGAGGCGGCACGCCGCGCCGGCATCAACGTCGACCGGGTCAAGATCGCGGTCTTCGGCATCGGTGGCCTGATGGCCGGCGCGGGCGGCATCGTCATCGCCTCCCGGTTGCAGTCCGTGGCGACGAACTCCGGTGGCGGTCCGCTGCTCCTGAACGTCATCGCGGCCGCGGTCATCGGCGGTACGAGCCTGTTCGGCGGCAGCGGCAAGGTGAACAGCGCCCTGCTGGGCGCGCTCGTCATCGCCGCGGTCGACAACGGGATGAACCTGCAGAACGTGAACTCGGGCGTGAAGTTCGTCGTCACGGGGACGGTGCTGCTGGCTGCGGTCCTCGCCGACGCGTTCGCCAAGCGCCGACAGGCGGCGTCCGGCATCCGCTGACGCGAGTCAGGACGGGGGCTCGACACGGACGTGGCGGTTCGCCGCCACGTCCCTCTGCACCGTCTCCTGGCCACCCGGCCACCGGACCCGCAGCTCCGCGACCCGTGCGGCGTCGCCCAGCCCGAACAGGGCGCGTGGGTCCTCGGACGAGAGGTAGCTGCTCCCCGCGAGGATCGTGCGGACGAGCTCGGTCCCGTCGTCGAGGACGGCGGTCACGCGGGCGCCCGGGTGGAACCCGTCGAGCGCCACCGTGAGCCACCTCCCGCCGACGTCGTTGCGCAGGAGTCGCAAGGGCGACGCGATCGAGTTGACGGCGATGTCCGGGTCACCGTCGTTGTCGAAGTCGGCGACCGCCGTGCCGCGTCCGAGGAGAGGGCCGATGGCGTCGAGGCCGACGTCGTCGCTGACGTCCTCGAGGACGGCCCCGCCACCGTCGGCGGAGCGGTTGGCCAGCACCTGCATGGGCTCGGCGTCGGCCAGCAGGTCGAGGACGGGGACCGCACCGTTGGCCACCACGAGGTCGAGGTCGGTGTCGAGGTCGATGTCCACCCAGGTCGCGCCCCAGCCCGTGAGGTCGCCGCCGAGGTCGCCGACGGCGAGCGTCGCGGTGGCGTCGGCGAACGCCAGCGCGGGTCCGGCGTTGGCGTACAGGGAGTGCCGCTGCGAGCCGAGGTTGGTGACGAACAGGTCGAGGCGCCCGTCCATCGTGAAGTCGCCCGCGGCCACGCCCATCCCGCTGTTGTCGTCGTCGGTGCCCGATCCCTCCACCTCCTCGAGGCGGAAGCCGAGGTCGAGCGGGTCGGCCGCACGCCCACCCGGCCACGCGACGTTCTCGTAGAGGCGGTTGGGGTTGGTGTCGTTGGCGACGTACAGGTCGAGGTCGCCGTCGTCGTCGAGGTCGGCGATCGCACCGCCGAGCCCGTACTCGTGGATGCTCTCGCCCTGCACGTCGATGCCCAGCGCCTCCCCGACCTCCCGGAACGTGACCCTCCCATCGGCGCCGGGGCCAGCGTTGACGTACAGGAGGTCGCGCACCGGCCGGTAGGTGTTCGGGAAGCCCTTCGTGGCCTCCGGCAACCGCGTGTTCAGGTCGGCGTAGCCCGCCACGAAGAGGTCCGGCCAGCCGTCCCCGTCGAGATCGCCGACCAGGGCGGCGCTGTGCCAGCCATCGGCGGCGACGCCTGCCGAGGCCGCCCCTTCGGTGAACGTTCCGTCGCCGTTGTTCCAGAACAGGGCGTTCGCGCGGTCAGAGGTGACGAAGAGGTCGGTGTGGCCGTCGAGGTCGAGGTCCGCGGCGACGCAGCCATTGCCGCGGAGCTCGGTCGCGACACCGGCATCTGCCCCGACGTCGGCGAAGGTCCCACCGTCGTTGCGGTAGAGGGCGCTCGTCGGGATGCCGTCACCCGAGTACCAGCGGCCCCACTCGATCTCGGTCCAGGTGTTGGTCACGAAGAGGTCGAGCCAGCCGTCGCCGTCGTAGTCGATCCAGCACAATCCCCCTCCCATCATCGAGCTCGGATCGCCGGTGACGTCGAAGTGGAACGCTGCGTGCGCGAAGTCGAGCCCGACGTCGGGCGCGACGTCGACGAACGAGGGGGGATGTCGAGCGGGCTCGGAGACGGGCGCGCCGTCGGCGCCACAGGCGGTGAGGCCCGTCGCGAGGACGATGACGAGGCTGAGCGGCACCGGCGGGCGAACGAGCATGCGAACCGCGAGCGTAGCCTTCGCGGCCCCGGCCGATGGGGGACGCGAGGATGACTGATCTGCCGCTGGAGACGGCCCGGGTCGAGCCCCGGCGCGGGAGCTCGGGGCTGGCCCTCGCCGCCGTCATCGTCCTGGCCGCGATCGCGCTCGCGTCGCTCCCGCGGGCCGGCGCCGGAGGCGACGCGTGCTCCGGGCCCGTGGACCACCCCGACTGGTCCGTGGCCCGTCGCTGGAACGAGGTCACGCTCGATGCGATCCGGCGGGACCTCCCGGCCCCCACCGTGCACGCGCGGAACCTCTACCACTCGTCCGCGGCGATGTGGGACGCGTGGGCCGCCTACGACCCGAGCGCGACGGGCCACCTCGTGACCGAGAAGCACGACGCCGACGATCCGGCTGCTGCCCGTGAGGTCGCCATGAGCCACGCGGCCTTCGGGGTCCTCGAGGCGCGGTACCTCCCGTCCGTCGGCGCCGAGGCGTCGGTCACCGCGTTCCGGTCCCTGATGGCGGCGCTCTGCCTCGACCCCGACCAGCGTGGGACCGACGGCGACTCCCCGGAGGCCGTCGGCAACCGCATCGCGGCCGCGTACCTCGAGTTCGGCCTCGCCGACGGTTCGAACGAGGCGGGCGGCTACGAGGCGCCGGACTACGCGCCGGTCAACCCCCCGCTGGTCGTGGACGCGACCGGTACGACCATGGCGGACCCCAACCGGTGGCAGCCCCTGCAGATCGCCCGCATGGTGTCGCAGAACGGCATCCCGGTCGATGACGGCGTCCAGGAGTTCATCGATCCCCACTGGGGTGTCGTGATGCCGTTCGCGATCGCGCCCGACCCGGCCGGCTTGCCGATCGACCCCGGCCCGCCGCCGCGCCTCGGCGATGCCGCGACCGACCAGGCCTTCAAGGACGCTGCGGTCGAGGTCATCCGGTTCAGTGCGACGCTCGACCCCGCAGCCCAGCGGTCGATCGACATCTCGCCGGGG
>JBFHRB010000086.1:0-12388 GCA_041591915.1 Nitriliruptorales bacterium | reverse complement strand
GTGGCCGTGCGCGGTCACTGTGACCGCACGGGCGCTCGAGTGCAAGGGGCACACCGTGGACGGTTGGACCATCGCCCTCGCCGTGGCCGTCATGCTCGTCGGGCTGGCAGGGACGATCCTGCCGGTCATCCCCGGGCTGGCGGTGGTGTGGGTCGCCGCGCTCGGGGCGTGGCTCGTCGACGGCTGGGGCGGCCACGCGTGGGTGACGATGGTGGTGTTGACCGCGCTGCTCGTCGCGGGGTCGGCGGCGAAGTACGTGATGGCCGCACGGGCACCCTCCGAGGACGCGGTCTCGACCCGCGCACGACTCCTGGCTGCCGTGCTCGGCATCGTCGGCTTCTTCGTGGTGCCGGTCGTGGGCTTCCTGCTGGGAGCGGTCCTCGGCCTCTACCTGGGTGAGCGGACCACCGGTGCGGGCCACCCGGACGCGGGGCGGAGGACCGCGGTCGTCGTGAAGCGCTTCGGGATGGGCATGGCCATCGAGTCGCTCGCCGGCGTGCTCATGGTCGCGACGTTCCTCCTGGTGGCCGTGTTGGCGTGACGCCGCCTCGGACCAGTGGGCGCAGCCCGATCATCCCCGTGGATGGCGTCCGTCCGACCGTGCCGACCCATCCGCCGGCGTAGGCGTCGTCGTACCATCCCCGTCGATGTCCACGCCCGCGCTGCCGTCCTCGTTCGACGAACTCCTGTCGTCGAACCTGATCATCGTGACCGGCAAGGGCGGCGTCGGGAAGACGACGGTGGCGGCGTCCCTGGCGCTCGCCGCCGTCCACTCCGGACGCCGCACGCTGCTCGTCGAGGTCGAGAGCCGCCAGGGCTTCAAGCTGGCGTTCGGCACGCAGGACTGGGACTACGAGGAGCGGGAGTTCCGGCCCGGCCTGTGGGGAACGGCGATCGACCCGGCAGACGCCGTGTACGAGTACCTCGAGATGTACTACGGCCTCAAGCGCGTCCAGTGGGTCATGGAGAAGACGCACGCGATCGACTTCGTGACGACGGTCGCACCGGGACTGCGGGACCTCCTGCTGATCGGCAAGGTCTACGAGGTCGAGTCGCGGCGCCGTGACGACGGGCGCCGGATGTACGACACGATCATCCTCGACGCGCCGCCGACGGGGCGGATACTGCCGTTCCTGCAGGCCCCCGAGGCGGTGACCGAGATCGTGCGGGTCGGGCCGATCAAGCGCCAGGCGGCGCAGATCGTCGAGATGCTGACCAACCCGAAGCGGACCCAGGCGATCCTCGTCACGCTGCTCGAGGAGATGCCCGTGACGGAGGCCGAGGAGGGCGCGCAGGCACTGGCCGAGGCGGGCATCCGGGTCGGCCCGCTCGTCGCCAACATGGTGCGACCCGAGACGATCGACGTCGACGAGGCGAAGGCGCTGCTCGGCCTCGGTGCCGACGGGCTCCGCACGGCCGCCGAGAAGGCCGGGCTCGGGCTCGAAGGCGCCGTCGCCGACCAGCTGGTGGAACAGGTCATCGCGCACCGCGAGCGCATCGAGATGCAGGACGAGCTGCGGGACGAGGCGGTCGAGCGGACGGGCCTGCCGCTGATCGAGCTGCCGCTGCTGACGGGGGCGACGTTCGACGCGGCGGACCTCGACGTGCTCGCGGACGCCATCGCGCTGCACGTCGGCGAGGACGGCCCGCGGGCCGAGCACCTCCGGCTTCCGGGGGTCTCACGATGACCGAGCAGGACCTCGACCACGCGCGGACGCAGGACCTCGAACGGGTCGTCGAGACGGCGCACATCCTCGTGACCACGGGGGCCGGTGGGGTCGGCAAGACGACCACCGCGGCCGCGCTCGGGGTGGCGGGCGCGCGTGCTGGGCGACGCACCCTCGTCCTGACCATCGATCCGGCGAGGCGGCTGGCGCAGTCGATGGGCCTGGACACGCTCGACAACGTGCCGCGCCAGGTCGTGGTCCCGGACGCCGACGGCGAGCTGTTCGCCATGATGCTCGACATGCAGTCGACCTTCGACCACCTCATCGAGCGCCACGCCAAGTCGCAGCGCTCCGCCGACGTCATCAAGGCGAACCGGATCTACCAGACCCTGTCGTCCACGCTGAGCGGGACGCAGGAGTACATGGCGATGGAGAAGCTGCACGAACTGCACGAGGACGGGGAGTGGGACCTCCTCATCGTCGACACGCCGCCGACCCGCAGCGCGCTCGACTTCCTCGACGCGCCGAAGCGCATGACGGGGTTCCTCGAGGGATCGCTGCTCAAGCTGTTCCTCAAGCCGGGCATGCTCGCCGGCAAGGGCTACCTCAAGGCCGTCAACGCGGGCGCCAGCGCCTTCATGAAGATCGCGGGCCGGGTCACCGGCATGGAGCTCCTGCAGGACATGGGCGAGTTCTTCCGCAACTTCGAGGGGATGTACGAGGGCTTCAAGGAGCGCGCCGAGCAGGTGCTCGACCTCCTGCAGGAGCCGACGTCGCAGTTCGTGATCGTGACGTCTCCGCAGCCGCCGCCACTGCGCGAGGCGAAGTTCTTCCTCGATCGGATCGAGCAGGAGGGCCTGCACGCGGCCGGGGTCGTGGTCAACCGGATCGATCCGCTGTTCGTGGGCCTGCCCGCCGAGGACGCGATCGAGGCACAGCGTGGCGAGCTCGTCGAGCTCGAGCACGGTGCGGCCATCCTGGAGCTGCTCGAGGTGGCCTCGGCGACACGGCGCCTCGCGGAGCGAGAACGGCGAGACGTCAACGCTGCGCTCTTCGGCGCCAAGCCGCGTGCCCTGGTCGAGGTGCCGCTACTGCGCTCGGACGTCCACGACCTCGAGACCCTGAGCCGGATCTCGTCCGCGCTGGTCGGTGCGGCCTGAGGACCGTCACCCACCATCGGCCGGGGCCGGCGTCCCGCCGGGTCTACGCTGGTCGACCGCGAGGAGGGGCATCGTGAACGACCCGATCGACCCGAAGCTGCCCGGCGCCGTGCCGTCGGACTTCCGCACCGGGCCCGACCCGGACAACCCGCCCTGGCAGTCGCCGCCCGGCGAGGCCTCCGCCGAGGACGAGGAGGGCGCCGAAGCCGGACCGCGGCCGGCCGAGGACCCCACGGATCCCGGCGCGGCCGGACCACGTCCCGATCCAGCGGACGCCACCAGCGAGGTGACCGAGCTCGCGGAGCGCATGGCGATGGCCCAGATGCACATGCGCAAGCCACCGAAGCGGACCGGCATCTTCATCGACGCCGAGTCGCTCCGCCCCCACGTCGGGGAGCTCCTGCGCACCTACCTCGGCGGCTACCAGGTCGACGCGTGGGGCAACTTCACGTTCACGTTCGAGAGTGCGCGCGTCTTCGTGACCGTCAGCGACAGCCCGATCGGGCCGCAGGTCGGGGTCTTCTCCATCACCAACGTCGACCTCGACCTGTCGGACAAGCTCGCGGGCTTCCTGCTCGGGCTCAACCACCAGCTCGGGTTCGGCTCGTTCTCCTACGACGGGGAGAACCGCGCCATCTGGCTGCGCCACACGCTGCTCGGCTCAACGCTCGACGCGCCCGAGCTGCAGGCGGCGGTGGCGGCGGTGTCCTCGACCGCCGCGCACTTCGACGACCAGATCAGCGAGGCCTTCGGGGGACGTGCGTTCCACGCCGTCCCTGAGGAGGAGCAGCAGCAGGCCCACCCCCCGGAGCCGACCGACTCGCCGCCGAACGCGTCGGGCTACCTCTGAACCGGTCGGGGCAACCAGGGCCGACGAACACCGACGCGCACCCTCGGGTGCGCGTCGAGCCCCCGTCGGCGGGCCGTCAGGAGGCCATACGGCGGACGAACGCGCGGCGCTGCCGCTCGGTGAGTCCGCCCCAGATGCCGTAGTCGATGTGGTTGTCGATGGCGTACTGCAGGCACGGGTCCTTGACCGGACACCGCCCGCAGAGCCGTACCGCCTTGCGCGACTGCGCAGAACCCCGGACGAAGAACTGCTCCGGGTCGACACCGCGACAGCGTGCGGTCTCCTGCCACTCGAGTTCCACGTGGGCCTCCTCGCCCGGCTCCGCTCCGGTCCCCCACTCCGCGGATGAACCTACGGAAGGGCGCGAGAGGCCGGACATAGCCCTGAGGAGGGGTTGTGGATGACCCTTGATGACTAGTCATCCGTGCTGCAGAGCGCACAGTGCGGCCTGCCTGCCGCCGCATGCCGCACGCCACGGCCGGGGTCGTTCGGCCGTGCTGGGGCCGCTCGCACCCCCTTACCCGGGGTCGTTTCAGCGGTATCCTTCGGCGTGACCATGCGCGCGTGATCCCGCCGCCAACGTCCCCTCTCGACGTCTGCACGCGTGCATCCTCCGCGCGAGCCGGGAGCGTCCAGCCGCGCGGGTCGTTGTACGCCTCCCCCCACCGCCAGTCGGAGATCAACCTTGGGTTCTGAGCAGGCCGGCCGCCGCATCGCCGGCATCCTCGCTCGACTCGTGCTCCTCGTCGTCGTTGTCGCCGGAACGGGCGCGCTCGTCGGGGGCCTGTTCCTGCCGACCGCGCTGGCGGTGACCGACGTCGTCGACATGGTCCAGAACGACGTCCTCGACGTGCCGCCGCTCCCCGAGGAGTTCGACGCGCCGCCGGAGCGCTCGATCATCTTCGCCGCGGACGGCTCCGAGCTCGAGAAGATCTTCTACGAGGAGGAGCGGGTCTCCATCCCGCTGCGGGACATCCCGCGCATCGTGCAGAACGCGGTCATCGCGACCGAGGACGCGGACTTCTACGAGCACCGCGGCATCAACCACACCGCGATCGTCCGCGCTGCCCTCACCAACCTCCAGGCCGGTGGGATCGAGCAGGGTGCGTCCACGATCACCCAGCAGTACGTGAAGAACGTCGTCCTCACCAACGACCGCTCACTCGAGCGGAAGATCAAGGAGGCGCTCTACGCCGTCGAGCTCGAGCAGCGCCTCTCCAAGGACGAGATCCTCGAGCGCTACCTCAACCGCACCTACTTCGGTGACGGTGTGTACGGCGTCGCGACCGCCGCCGAGCACTACTTCTCGAAGGACATCTCCGAGCTGAGCCTGGGTGAGGCGGCGATGATCGCCGGCGTCATCCGCTCGCCGGAGCGGAACAACCCGACGGTGTCGATGGACAACGCCGTCACGCGTCGCAACATCGTCCTCGACCAGATGGCCCTCCACGGCTTCATCACGGCGGACGAGCGCGACCGCGCGAAGGCCGAGGCGCTCGTCATCAACGTCAAGCCCCGCGAATCGGCGGACAGCCCGTTCTTCGCCGACTGGGTCAAGCGCATCCTGGTCAACGAGAGCACGGCCGAGGCGCTGGGCACCCAGGTCGAGGCACTGCGTGCCATGGGCGAGACGCCCGAGGAGCGCATCGCCACCGTGTTCCAGGGCGGCCTGCGCATCTACACCACGATCGACCCCGAGCTGCAGGCCCTGGCCGAGGACGCCATCGCGACCGCGCTGGCCGAGCCGCTGACCGACCCGATGGGCGGCCTCATCAGCGTCGTGCCGGGCGACGGTGCGATCGTCACGATGGCGATCGGGCCGAAGACCCACGGCGAGTGCGCCGAGCCGGTCGAGATCGACGACCAGGGCCGCATGCTCTGCGACAAGACGAAGTTCAACCCGCTGGTGCCCGCAGACGTCGGCTCGACGCGGGTCGGCCGTCAGCCCGGATCGTCGTTCAAGCCCTTCGTCATCGCGGCGGCCCTCGAGAACGGGATCCCCCCTGGCTGGGAGATCGAGGCAACCGGCCCGCAGACCATCCCGGAGTGCGACAACGGCCGCGACTGGCGGGTCAACAACTCCGGCGGCAACGGCATCCGGGACATGTACTCGGGCGTCAAGGGCTCCTCGAACGTCTACCACGCACGGCTCATCGCCGAGCTCGGGCCCGAGAAGGTCCCGCCCGTCGCCCAGCGCCTCGGCATCCGCTCGTCGTCCCTGCCGGCCAACTGCTCGCTGGCACTGGGTGCCGTGGAGGTCTACCCGCTCGAGATGGCGACGGCGTACGCGACCCTCGCGAACCTCGGCGAGTACTGCGCGCCCTACGCCATCACGCGCATCGAGGACCGTGACGGCAACGTCCTCTACGAGCACACCCGCGACTGCGAGCAGGTCCTCGACGAGTCGATCGCCCGTCGCGTGGTCGACATCATGCAGGGCCCGGTGACCGGCGGCGGGACGGCCCCCATCGCGAACCTCGGCCGCTGGGCCACGCGCGGGAAGACCGGAACCACCAACGACTACGTCGACGCGTGGTTCGTCGGCTACGTGCGCCAGCTCGCCACCGCGTCCTGGGTCGGCTACGAGAACGGGATCGTCCGCTACGACTGCGACGTCAACCCCGACCGTTGCGAGCAGGTCGACAACCAGTGCTTCGAGGTCGCCGAGAACCCCGAGACCGGCAAGCGCACCCGGGCCTGCGTCGAGCGCAAGCTGATGCAGAACGTCACGGTCAGCGGGAACTTCTACCGACGCGTCTTCGGCGGCACGATCCCGGCGCCCATGTGGAAGGACTACATGGAGGACGCCGTCCAGCGCTTCGAGCCCGAGGGCTGGCCCGGGCCGGGCAGCGTGCCCGGCGCAACCGTGCCGGACATCACGCAGGTCACGTCCGTCGAGGAGGCCGAGGCCATCGTCGAGGAAGCCGGCCTGAACCTCCACATCGAGGAGATCGAGGCCTGGCAGCCGGCAGGGACGATCCTCGGCCAGACGCCCGAGCCCGGTGCCGGCGTCGCGCGCGGCAACCTCGTCGTCCTGACGGTGAGCAACGGCCTGGGTGCGATCCCGCTCGTCCCCAACGTCGTGAGCCAGCCCCTGCCCGAGGCGACCCGGATCCTCAACGAGGCCGGCTACGGCGTCCGGGTCATCTTCAAGGACACGGACAAGCAGGAGGAGGACCAGCTCGTCCTGCAGCAGTCGCCGACCGGCGGGACGGAGCTCGCGCCGGACGAGGGCGTGATCGTGGTGATCCAGGTCGGTCGCTACGTCGAGCCGAAGAAGGACAAGGACCCGGAGCCGACGCCGAGCCCCGAGCCGAGCCCGGAACCCAGTCCCGAACCCACTCGTGACCCACCGGGCAACAGTGGCGGTGCGGGCGGCAGCGGCGGTGGCGGCTGACGTGGCCGGCCTGACGCGTGCCGCTGTCGGCCTCGGGCTGGCGGGCGCGGCCTGCGTCGCCTACGGCACGTTCGTCGAGCGCGACTGGTACCGGCTGCGGGAGGTCCGGCTGCCGGGCCTCCTCCGTCGGCCCGACGCCCCGCCGCTGCGCGTGCTGCACCTCTCCGACATCCACCTCGACCCGCCGCAGGGCCGCAAGGAGGCCTTCCTCGAGGGCCTCGCCGGGGAGGACGCGGACCTCGTCGTGCTGACCGGGGACCTGCTGGGCGCCCAGGGAGCCGAGGAGCGGATGGTCGAGCTGCTCGCCCCGCTCGTCGGCGACGAGACCCCGGGCATCCTCGTCCTGGGGTCCAACGACCTGTACGGCCCCATCGCCAAGGGCTACCACCACTACTTCACCGACCCTGACAAGCGCATCCACGGCAAGCGCCTGGACACCGAGCGGCTCGTCGGGGGCCTGGCCGATGCCGGCTACCGGACGCTGCACAACGAGGCCGTCGTGGTCGACACGCGGGTCGGGACGGTCGCGGTCGGCGGCATCGACGACCCCCACCTCGAGGGCGCGGTCATCCCCGACGCCGACCAGATCTCGGTCCGTGACGACGGGGCCGTCCTGCGACTCGGTGCCGTCCACGCGCCCTACACCGTGGCGCTCGACCGGCTCCTCGAGGGTGGCTACGACCTCCTCGTGGCGGGCCACACGCACGGTGGCCAGGTGCGGTTCCCGCCCGTCGGCGCGGTCATCGGCAACTGTGACCTGCCGCTCGACCAGGTGCGGGGCGAGTCGCGCTACCGCTCCGCGTGGCTGCACGTCTCGCCGGGCATGGGCACGAGCCGGTACGCCCCGTTCCGGTTCGCGTGCCGCCCCGAGGCGACGATGCTCGTGGCCACGGCCTGACCGTCGAGCCGGCCGTCGGGGCCTCTCCCCGGTGGGGCTGGCGGGCGGCGCACACCCTCGCGTACGCGTTCGGCGCGTCGAGGGGCGGCGTGTACCCTTCGGCCCGCTTCCTGCGGAGGTCGTCCGTCCCCTCCTCCCGCGCCGAACGACGTTCGGGCAGGCCAGCACCCACCGGGATGTAGCGCAGCTTGGTTAGCGCGCGTCGTTCGGGACGACGAGGCCGGCGGTTCGAATCCGCCCATCCCGACCACCGCAGCCCGCGCCACCGGCGCGGGCTGCGTCGTTGGTCGGGGTCGTGGGTGCTCGGGGGACGCCGGCGTCGGTCATACTGGCCGCATGCATCCACACGATCACGGCTACAGCAGCGACAACCGCCGGATGAAGACGCGCGCGGCCGGCCTCAGCATCGTCGTCAACATCGGCCTGCTCGCGATGAAGGCCGTCGTCGCCTTCATCACGGGCTCCGTCGCGTTGTGGGCGTCCGCAGCCGACTCACTGCTCGACCTGACGGCGTCGCTGTTCGCGCTCTTCGGCGTGCAGCTGGGGTCGCGCCCACCCGACGACACCCACGCGTACGGCCACGAGAAGATCGAGTCGCTGAGCTCGCTCGTGCAGCTCGGCCTGCTCTTCGTCACGGTCGGCGTCATCGCGACGGAGGCGTTCGAGCGCTTCCGCACCGGCGCCGAGGTGTCGACGCCGTGGTACGGCGTCGTCGTGATCGTGATCTCGCTGCTCGTCGACGTCTGGGTGTCCCGCCGGCTCGAGCGGGCGGCGGAGGAGTCGGGCGGCTCGGCTGCGCTGGAGGCCGACGCGCTGCACTTCGCCACCGACGTCTGGTCCAACATCGCCGTCATGATCGGGCTCGCTGCCGCGCAGGCCGGCTTCCAGCTGGCCGACCCGATCGCCGCCCTCGTCGTCGCGGCGTTCGTCGCGTTCACCGCCGTCGGCCTGTTGCGCAAGACGGCGCACGTGCTCACCGACCGGGCCCCGTCCGAGGAGGTCGTGCGCCAGCTCGTCGACGCCATCCACAGCTTCGACGAGGTCCACGAGCACCACACGCTGCGGGCCCGGATGGTCGGGGAGCGGATCTTCCTCGACGTCTGTGTGGAGCTCGACCCCGACCTGACGTTCCAGCGGGCGCACGACATCACCCACGAGATGCAGGACCGCATGCATCGCGCCGTGCCTGAGCTCGCGGACGCCGTCATCCACTTCGAGCCCGCTGGCCACCCGGAGCACCAGGATCACGCTCACCACTCCCACGGCTTCGACGCGCTGTCGATCCCCGAGCACGAACGGACGACCTGAGTGGACCTCCGCGAGTTCCAGCGAACGATCGCCGACACGTACGGGGCGGCCGACAAGGCGCGCGGCGTCGAGGGCACGTTCATGTGGTTCGCCGAGGAGGTCGGTGAGCTCTCGCGCGCGATCCGTCGTGAGGACCGGGACAACCAGGTCGAGGAGTTCTCGGACGTCCTGGCCTGGCTCGTGAGCCTGGCCGACCTCATGGGCATCGACATCGCCGACGCGGCGGGTCGCTACCGCGACGGCTGCCCGAAGTGCCACGCCTCCCCCTGCGCCTGCGGGAACTGACGCGAACCACAGCGCTGTCAGTACGCCGAACGGCGTATCGACTGCATGGCCCGACCTGTCGACACCCGGATAGGGAGTTCCGTGTTGTGTTGATGGGAGGCGCGTCATGCGCCAGGTGCTGTCGTCCGATGTCTGGCGTCGTCCGGTGAGCGAGGTACCCGAGCTGTGGCTCGCGGTCGTCGCGGTGGCCGCCTTGGTGAGCGCGGGGTTCGCGTTCTCGATCCCGGTCGTGGTGTTCGCCGCTCTCGGCGTGGCGGTCACGGTGGCGATCGCCGTCGTCCACGCCCGCCTCGGTGGGGGCGGTTGGCAGCTCCACGTCCGTCTCGGCGTCGAGGTGCTGGCGCTGTCGGTCCTGATGTACGCGACGGGCTGGGGTGCGGCGCTGTCCCTGCTGCTGGTCTTCGCGGTCGCCGACGCCCTGCGTACGGCCGGCTCGGGCTCGGCGCGAGCGGCGCTGGGCTGGTGCCTCGGGGCGCTCGCTCTCGGTCAGTGGACGATCCACGCAGGGCTGGTCCCGAGCCTGATCGCCGCGCCGGAGGTGCATGGGGTGGCGGTGCTCGGTGCACTCGCGTTGATCGCCGTCGTGCGGCGCATGACGCGGATGATGGTCGAGACCGAGGACGCGCGGGCCGAGGTGGGCCGCAGCGAGCAGCGCTTCCGCGCGCTCGTGCGTGAGGCTGCCGACGTCGTCTTCGTCATCGACCGACGGGGCATCATCACCTATCAGTCGCCGGCCGCCTCCTGGTTCAACTTCCGCGACGACGAACTCGTTGGCCGTCAGTTCCAGTCGATCCTGGACGAAGCCGACCAGGCCGACTGCCGGGCGCAGCTCGCCCACATGGTGACGAGCGGTGCCAAGCGCGACCTGTCGGCGGCGACGCTGCTGAGCAAGGACGGGCGCCGCGTCCCCGTCGAGACCTCGTGGCGCAACGCCCTCGACGACGCCGCCGTGCAGGGCATCGTCCTGACCGTGCGCGACGTCACCGAGCGTCGCCGTCTCGAGGCCGAGATCCAGCACCGTGCCTTCCACGACGGGCTGACCGACCTCGCGAACCGTGACCTGTTCCGTGACCGGCTCGACCACGTCACGGCTCGCGCTCGACGCCGCCCCCAGACCTACGCCGTGCTGTTCCTCGACCTCGACGGGTTCAAGCACGTCAACGACAGCCTCGGCCACGACGCCGGCGATGCCCTCCTCGTCGAGGTCGCCGAGCGCCTGAGCTTCTGTGTACGCGATGCGGACACCGTGGCCCGTTTCGGCGGCGACGAGTTCGCGGTGCTGCTCGAGGACATCAGCACCCAGGCGGACGCGGCGCGCGTGGCCGAGCGCATCCTGGAGTCGCTGCACGCGTCTGTCGACCTCGACGGCCAGCGGGTCTTCGTCGGCGCCTCCATCGGGATCGCCATCGGTGACGGATCACGGGGCTCCGAGGAGCTGATGCGCGACGCCGACCTCGCCATGTACATGGCCAAGAACGCGGGCAAGGGCCGCTACGAGCTCTTCGAGGAGGAGATGCACGTCCAGGCCCAACGCCGCCTGCAGCTGGAGCAGGAGCTGCGGCGCGCGGTCGAGGAGCGCCAGTTCGTCCTCCACTACCAGCCGATCGTCGACCTGGAGACCGGCCGGATCCGGGACGTGGAGGCGCTGGTGCGGTGGCAGCGCGAGGACGGCGCGCTCGTGCCGCCGAACGAGTTCATCCCCCTCGCCGAGGAGACCGGCCTCATCATCCCGCTCGGCCGCTGGGTGCTGCGCGAGGCCTGCGCGCAGGTGGCGGCCTGGCAGCAGACGCTGCCGGGCGCTGGAGACCTCGGTGTCGCGGTCAACATCTCGGCACGTCAGCTCGGCTACGGCGACGTCGTCGCCGACGTCGCCCGCGCCCTCGGGTCGTCGGGCCTCGCCCCCCACCACCTGACCCTCGAGGTGACCGAGAGCTCGGTGCTCGGTGACGACGACGACACGCTCGCCCTCATGCGCGACCTCAAGTCGCTGGGCGTGAGGCTGGCCGTCGACGACTTCGGGACGGGCTACTCGGCCCTCAGCTACCTGCAGCGCTACCCGTTCGACGTGCTGAAGATCGACCGGTCGTTCGTGCACGGCCTCACCGACGGCAGCGCGAACCCGGGCGTCCTGCGTGCCCTCGTCGAGCTGGGCACGAGCCTGTCGCTGACGACGGTCGCGGAGGGCATCGAGCACGTGGAGCAGCTCCGCCGGTTCCGGTCCCTGGACTGCCAGCTCGGCCAGGGCTTCCTGTTCGCCCGTCCGCTGACGCCAACGGAGCTCGGCAAGGCCATGGGCAACGGGATCGTCCGCCTCGACGCCGCGGTGCGGCAGGAGGCCTGAGCAGGGAGGAGATCGAGGACCTCGTGCCGCGGCCGATCGCGGGTCACTCGGCGGCGACGAGCTCCGCGATCTGGACGGCGTTGAGTGCGGCGCCCTTGAGCAGGTTGTCGCCCACGACCCAGAGGTTGAGGCTGTTGCGGTCGGCGAGGTCGTTGCGGACGCGGCCGACGAACACCTCGTCGCGACCCGCCGCCTCGAGGGGCGTGGGGTAGGCGAGCGCCTCACCCTCGGCGTCCACGCCGTCCTCGATCACCAGGCCCGGGAAGCCGTCCATGGCCGCGATCGCGTCGTCGCGGTCGACCGGGTTGGCGAACGTCAGCCGCGCGTTGATCGAGTGGCCCACCAGCACCGGCACGCGGACGCAGGTCGGGCTCACCCGGAGGCCGGGGATGTCGAGGATCTTGCGGGACTCGTTGACGAGCTTCCACTCCTCGTCGGTGTAGCGCTCGTCCGTGAAGCTCCCGCAATGGGCGAGCACGTTG
>JBFHRB010000085.1:0-12502 GCA_041591915.1 Nitriliruptorales bacterium | reverse complement strand
CGCCCCGGGCCCGGAGCGCAAGGGCGCAGGCTCGGCCGATGCCGGTGCTCGCTCCGGTGACGAGATGGACGCGCACGGCGGCCTCCGGGTCCTCGATGGTGGTCGCGGGACGTTACCTTCGCGGCTCGTGCGCCCCTCCCGCCGGATCCAGCAGAGGAGCATCGTGCGGCTCCGTGTCACCGTGATCGTCCTCGCGCTGCTGGCGTCAGCGTGCGGTGGCTCGAACCTGCCCGACGTGGACGTGTTCGCCGTCGCGGAGCCATCCGTCGAGGTGCCGGTCGAGCCCGTGCTGTTCGACGGCGCCTGGGAGGAGACCGCGGAGGTCATCCGGCGCAACGCCGAGGCGGGCAGGCCCACGGTGCTCAACCTGTTCGCGAGTTGGTGCGCCCCGTGCCGAGCGGAGGCGCCCGTGCTGCGCGAGGCGATCGCCAGCCACCCGGAGATCGGCTGGCTCGGCGTCGCCCACCTCGACCTCAAGCCCAAGAGCGAGGGCTTCCTGGCGCAGTACGACCTCGACGAGTTGGCCTTCCCGACGCTGTGGGACCCGACGGGCGAGATCGCGGCGGCCATCGGGAGCCGAGGCCTGCCGACGACGGCCTTCTTCGACCACGAGGGACGCCTCGTCGCGCTGCACCTCGGGATCCTGACCGAGCCGCTGCTCGCACAACGTGTGGCTGACCTCGCGGCTGCTGCAGGCATCGAGGGCTAGGGCGATGGACCTGACCATCCTCTGGCGTCTGGGCCCTGCGTTGCTCGTGGGTCTCGGGGTCGCGCGGGCCGCCATGCCGGTGCCGCGTCCACGGCCGGGTGAGGTGCTCGACGAGGGGCTGCGGTTCCTGGTGGCGGGGCTCGTCGCCGGGCGCCTCGGGTGGCTGCTGCTGTCCGGGCCGACCGCCTGGGAGGGCCTGCCCAGCACGCTCGTCCTCGTGCGCAGCGGCGTCGACTTCTGGATCGGCATGCTCGCTGCGGCGATCGTGCTCGGGCGTGCGCCGCTCGACGACCGGGTCCGTCTCATCCGTGCCCTCCCCACGGCGCTGTTCGCAGGCCTGGCCGTCTGGCACGGCCTCTGCGAGGTCGAGGGGGTCTGCGGTGGCACCCCGGCCGGCTGGGGCGTCGTCCTGCCCGGGTACGCCACGCGCGTCGTGCCGACCGGCTACATCGAGGCCGGGGTCCTGGCGCTCCTCGCTGCCATCACGTGGCACGTGCGTCGTCACCCCGACGTGCGGCAGGTCGCGGGCTCGTTGTTCGGACTGGTCGCCGCGCGGTACGTCCTCGGTGAGTTCCGGCCCACCCTGAGTCCCGGGCTGACCCGCGACCAGGTCCTGACCTCGCTCCTCGGATCGGGCCTCGCCCTGTGGGCCTGGTTCGCCTGGCCGCGCTGGGAGCGCCGCGCCGCCATGGCGTCCGAGCACGAGGGGGACGCCGTCACCTCGGAGGACGCCGATGCGTGAGCCCAGCCGCATCGTCCCCGGCGGCGGCGTCGACATCGCCGTCTACGAGGACGGACCCGACGACGCCCCGCCGATCGTCGTCGCCCACGGAGTCGCCTCGTCACCGACCTTCATCAGGGAGTCGTTCCTGCCGGCAGCGACCGAGGCCGGTTTCCGCCTCGTCACCTACGACCTCCGTGGCCACGGGAACTCGACCCCCGTCACCGACCCGGCCGGACATGCCTTGGCCCTCCACGTGGTCGACCTGGCGATGGTCGTCGACGCCGTCGCGGCCCGGCACGTCGCCGGCGTGTCGCTGGGGGCTCACGCGCTCGGCATGTACCTGAGCGGCTCGTCGGGCATCGCGGCGGCGGCCATCTGCTTCCCGGCCTGGCTCGGATCGGCACACCGGGGCGAGGGCGTCCACGCGCTCATCGCGGAACGCGTCCGCTCCGAGGGGGTGCCCGCGATGATCGAGGCGATGGAGCGCGACACCGACATGCTCCCGTGGCTGCGCGAGACGCTCGTCCGCGACTGGAGATCGCATCCGCCGGAGTCGGTCGCTGGCGCGCTGCTCTCCCTCGACGGCGGCCTGGCGCCGGACGCCGACGACCTCGCACTCGTCTCGACGCCCACCGTCGTCGTCGGCTGGCCCGACGACCCGGGCCACCCGTTCGAGGCGGCGCAGGCGTGGGCCGCCGCCCTCCCGCACGGGCGCATGGTCGAGCTCGCGCTCACCGACATGGTCCCGAGTCGCCGCGCGCTCGGGGATGCCGCGATCGGCTGGATGCGCCCCGACTGAGCGCCGGGCGCCTCAGCGCTCGCGCTTGCTCAGGATGGCTTCCGCGGCGCGCGACTCGATGCCCCGCTCGAGCTGGTCAGCCATCCACGCCGAGGTGTCCACGAGCGCCTCGAGGTCCACGCCCGTCTCCACGCCACTGCGGTGGAGCGCCCAGACCAGGTCCTCGGTCGCGAGGTTGCCCTTCGCGCCGGGGGCGTAGGGGCAGCCACCGAGCCCGCCGGCCGAGGTGTCGGCGATCGTCACGCCCGCCTCGAACGCCGCGAGCGTGTTGGCCAGGCCCTGGCCGTAGGTGTCGTGGAAGTGCACGGCGATCCGATCGAGGTCGGCCACCGAGGCGACCGCACCGATGAGCTCGTGGACCTCGCCAGCCGACCCGACGCCGATGGTGTCCCCGAGGCTGACCTCGTCGCAGCCGAGCGTGAACAGCTCCTCGGTCACCCGCAGGACCTCCTCGGTCGGCACGTCCCCCTGGTATGGGCATCCCAGGACCGTCGAGACGTAGCCCCGGACCCTCAGGCCGGCGTCCTTCGCACGGTCGACGACGGGCCGGAACATCTCGATCGACTCGGCGATGGTGCGGTTGATGTTGCGGTGGGTGAAGGCCTCGGACGCGGCGGTGAACACCGCCACCTCGTCCGCAGCAGCTGAGAGCGCGCCGTCCAGCCCGCGCTCGTTCGGCACCAGCACCGGGTAGCGAACCCCGTCCACGCGCGTGATGCGCGCCATCACCTCGGCGGCGTCGGCCAGCTGTGGGACCCACTTCGGCGACACGAACGACGTCGCCTCGACCACGCGCAGGCCCGTCCGCGACAACCGGTCGATGAACTCGACCTTCGTGTCGGTCGGCACCACGCCCGGCTCGTTCTGCAGGCCGTCGCGCGGCCCGACCTCGACGATCGTCACGCGTTGCGGGAGCGTCACGACTCGGCCTCGACGGGATCGAACTCGACGAGGATCGTGTCGCCGTCGACGGCGTCCCCGACGGCGACGTGCACGGCGGTCACCACGCCGTCGGCCGGCGCCTTGATCGGGTGCTCCATCTTCATGGCCTCGACCACCACCATGGTCTGGCCCGTGTTGACGCCGTCGCCCGCGGCCACGTTCACCGCGACCACCGCACCCGGCATCGGGGCGGTGAAGACCGCGTGGCCGGCCAGCGCGCTGGCGTCAGCGTGGCGCGTCGCCGGCACGCGCAGGAGCCGGCAGGACGAGCGCCCGAACCGCGACCAGACGATGTCGCCGTCGATCGCGAGCCGGAAGTCGTCGAGCTCTCCGTCGACCGTGACACGTGCGTGGCCGGGGGCGAGCACATCGACGTCGACGGCGTGGTCCGTGTCGGCGTGGCGGACGACGTACCCGCCGGCGCGTTGCCGGACCCAGAGGTCGTGCACCTCGTCGCCGTCGGCGAGCTGGACGTGCCAGCCACCCACGCGGCCGGTCCGCCAGGGGCCGAGCAGCGTCCACGGACTGCTCGGGTCGCCGGTGGGCTGCCCGGCCTCGCGCGTCTCGCGACTGGCCAGCGCCGCGGCCGTTGCGACCAGCGCGTCGACCGCCACCGGCTGCGGTGCCCAATCGGCGAGGTGCTCGTCGATGAAGTGGGTGGTCGCGTTGCCCGCGCGGTACTCGGGATGGTCGATGATCGTGTGCAGGTACGCCAGGTTCGTGGTGACGCCGAGGACCGTGGTCTCCACCAGGAGGCCGAGCATGCGCTCGATGCACTCCTCTCGGGTCTCGCCGTCGACGATCAGCTTCGCGAGCATGGGGTCGTAGAACCGGGAGACCTCGCTGCCGGTCTCGACCCCGGTGTCGACGCGGACGTGCGGGGCAGTGGGCGTGTCGAAGCGCAGCACGGGCCCGGTCTGGGGGAGGAAGCCCCCGGCCGGGTCCTCGGCGTAGAGACGGACCTCGATCGCGTGGCCGGACTGCTGCAGGTCGGCCTGCGTCACGGGGAGCGGCTCGCCCGCGGCAACCCGCAGCTGCCAGGCGACGAGGTCGTGCCCCGTCGTCAGTTCGGTGACCGGGTGCTCCACCTGCAGCCGGGTGTTCATCTCGAGGAAGTAGAAGGCCGGGTTGGCAGGGTCCGACGTGTCGTCGTAGAGGAACTCGACGGTGCCGGCGCCGACGTAGTCCACGGCCTTGGCCGCCGTCACGGCCGCGAGGCCCATCTCGGCCCGCAGTTCGGGGGAGAGGACCGGCGACGGGGCCTCCTCGACGACCTTCTGGTGGCGTCGCTGGACCGAGCACTCGCGCTCGAACAGGTGCACGACGTTGCCGTGGCCGTCGCCGAAGACCTGGATCTCGATGTGTCGGGGCTCGGCGACGAGCTTCTCGAGGAGGAGGCGGTCGTCACCGAAGGCGTTGCGGGCCTCGCGGCGCGCGGCCTCGAGGGCCTCACCGAGCTCGGCGCGCGCATGGACGGCGCGCATGCCCTTCCCGCCGCCGCCCGCCACGGCCTTGACGAGGACCGGGAAGCCGATCTCGTCCGCCGCGACGATGAGGTCCGGGTCGGTCAGGCCCTCGGCGTGGATGCCCGGGACGGTCGGTACGCCGGCCTCCTCGAGGTGGCGCTTGGCTGCCGCCTTGTCGCCCATCAGCCGGATGGTGTCCGGCGCCGGGCCGATCCAGGTCAGGCCTGCGGCCGTGACCGCCTGTGCGAAGTCGGCGTTCTCGCTGAGGAAGCCGTAGCCGGGGTGGATCGCGTCGGCGCCAGTCTGGCGGGCCGCCTCGAGGATGCGGTCGATGGCGAGGTAGCTCTGGCCGGGCTCCGGCGGCCCGAGACGGACGGCCTCGTCGGCATCGCGCACGTGGGGCGCGTCCGCGTCCGCGTCGGAGAACACCGCGACGGTGGCGACGCCGAGCTCGCGACACGTGCGCATCACGCGGCGAGCGATCTCGCCACGATTCGCGATGAGGACCTTGCGGAGCACGGTGCCGCCTCCCGACGGCCCGGACGCTACCAGCCTCGATGTGGGCGGTTCGGGGGCTCCCGGAGGGGTTGCAGGAAGCGCACGCCACCCCGTCCGAACGGTCGGGTCGGGAGGCCGAGGACCTCCCGTTCGGACGGGTCTGCGAGGGGTCCGCCCGTCCCACCCTGCCCGAACCTCATGAGAGAGCGGGCTGGCCGTCGGCTGCCCGAACGTCCCTTGCCCCACCGGAGGCAGCACGTGGTCATCGCCCAGTCCGCCGATAGCAGCGTCGACGTCTCGCCGGTCGCGCGCATCCTCGACTCGATCGAGGGCATGCTCCAGACCGCAGCGGCGCTCGCGCCCAAGATCGCGATCGCGCTGGTCGTGCTGGCCGTGTTCGTCGTGCTCGGACGCCTCGCCCGCAGGATCCTGCGACCGCGTCTGGGCGAGCTGAAGACCCCGAGCTTCGGCCGGGTGTTCTCGACGCTCGCCTACGCGGCGTTCGTGGTGGCCGGTCTCGCCATCGCCATCCCCATCGCCTTCCCCAGCGTCGACGTGGCGACGGCCCTCGGTGGGCTGGGGCTGCTCACGGTCGCTGCCGGGTTCGCCTTCCAGGACATCCTCAGCAACCTGCTCTCGGGGATCCTGCTCATCTTCCGCCAACCCTTCACGTCGGGCGACCAGATCGAGGTCAACGGCATCAAGGGCACGGTCGAGGCGATCACGATCCGCGAGACCCAGATCAAGACGTTCGACGGTCGACTGGTCGTCGTGCCCAACAAGGACGTCTACACGAACGCCATCGAGGTCCAGACGGCCGACGACAGGGTGCGGAGCAGCCTCGTGGTGGGCGTGAGCTACGACACCGACCTCGCCCGTGCCCGCGACGTCGCGCTCGACACGCTGCGAACGATCGACGGCGTCATCGACGACCCGGAGCCACAGGCCTACTTCGTCGAGTTCGGCGCGTCGTCGATCAACCTCGACCTGCGCTACTGGACCGGGAGTCGCCAGGCGGAGATCCGCCGCGTGCAGGACCAGGTCGTCGAGCACGTCAAGGCCGCGTTCGACGAGGCCAGCATCGACATCCCGTTCGACATCGTCACGCTGGACGCCGGCGCGTCCTTCACGGATCTCTTCGCTGCCCGACCGGCTGGCGCGAACTCGTCCAACGGAGCCGGCAACGGCCACGTCGGCGCCGCGACCGACGTGAGCTAGCCCGACCCGTCGGAATGCCGGGTATGCCCGCTCATCCCGGCGCTCCGTCGCCCCTACGCACTACGTAGAGGCGGCGTCGCACACCTCCAGGTTTAGCCCGCCCGGGTCACCCACCGATACGCCCCGACCGCGTATCGTCACTGGCGGATCGGCCAGACGACCGGCACGAATGGGGGGTTCAGGTTGGGTCTCTCCATGGGGGGCCAGGTGGCCATGTTCCTGGGTGGCCTCCTCGCCGGCTTCGCCCTGGTCGCGGGCGTGATGAGCTGGCGGCGACGCCGCCGGGGTCGGCTGCCGCTCGTGGCTGCACTCGGGGCCCTCGGCGTGGCCGGCATGGCCTTCGGGCTGGATGCCTACGGCGTCGAGGCGCCCGGATTGCGACACCTCCGCGTCCTCGCGTTCGCGGCGTCGGGACCCGCCATCGTCGCGTTCCGCGGCCGCTTCCTGCCCATGAGCAGGCGCGCCCGGCACCTGGTGTGGATCGTCGTCGCCGCGAGCGTCGTCCCGACCCTCTTCCGCTCACCCCCAGCAGCTGACCTCCCCGCGCTGGGTGGCTGGCGCGGCACGGTCGTCGTGACGGTCTGGATGGCCCTCGTCCTCGAAGCCGGTGTGCAGTTCCTGGTGACGGCCCGGCGCCGGCCTGCCGTGCAGAAGGCCCGACTGCGGCTGTTCGGTGCCGGCTTCGTGATGATGGCGATGGCGACGGCGTCCTACTGGTTCGGGATGCAGCTGCTGCCCGGCGACAGCTACCTCCTCGTCAGCCAGGCCATCGGCGCGCTGACCGTGGCGACGCTCTACCACGCGATCGTCGCCCCGCCGTGGCTGCGGGCCCGCTGGGCTGCGAGCGAGGAGGCAGCGCACCGCGAGGCCCTCGAGAACCTGCTGGCCATCGACCCGGACCCGGAGACCGTCGCGCGGGTCGTCGTCGAGTGGGCCGCGCGCCTCGTGGGGGCCGACGGCGCGAAGCTGGTCGACGACGAGAACAACGTGCTCGCCGAACACCGGTGGCCGAGCATCCACCTGCAGCAGTCGCTGCCGTCGATGGCCCGTGTGCGAGCGCGGCGCATCATCGACGTGGACGGGTCCAACGCGATGGTCCTGGTCCCGATGCGCGTGGGCGATGCCGAGGCCGAGGGCGTCCTCGCCGTCGTCACGGGCAACGTGACACCCATCCTCGGTCAACCCGAGGTGCGGCGGCTCGAGCAGTTCGCCGCGGTGGCCGGGGCGTTCCTCGAGCGCGCCGGCTACGCGAGCGACCTCGACGCCGTACGGCGCCGCTCGTCGGCGATGTTGTCCGCCATCAGCGACCTGGGCGAGGGGATCGCGATCGGTGACGGCAACGGGATCTCGTACGTCAACGACGCCCTGTGCCTGCTGTCCGGCTACGCCCGCGAGGAGCTGCTCGGCAAGTCGAGCATCGTCGAGCTGGTCGAGCCGCGGGATCGCGTCCTCGCCGAGCGGCGCGCGTACGAGTTGCGGGTCGGGGAGCGTCGCAGCGACCGCTTCGCGTTGTCGATCCGCACCAAGCAGGGCGAGCTGCGCCGCGTCGACGTCGCCATCCGCGAGGTCGAGCTCGAGCGTCGTCGCCAGTTCGTCGCCGTCGTGCGCGACGTCACCTCGCTCGAGCGGGCGCTCGAGCGCGAGCAGCGGCGTGCCGACCAGCTCGATGCCCTCGCGCACGTGGCCGAGACGATCGCCGGCACGCTCGACGTGGACACGATCCTGAAGAGCGTCGTCGAGTCGGCGCGCCAGATCATCCGCTGCCGCCATGCCGTCATCGGGGTGCTCGACGACGACGGGCGGATGGAGCGCCTGGTCCACGTCGGGCCGATCGACCACGACCTCGACGAGGCGATCGAGATCGACCTCGCCGCACTCGCGGCCGGCCATCCGGCGGGGCGCGTCGCGATGGAGGCGCTCGGCGTGCCGGCGCTGGAGGACGGCTTCCTCGCCGTGCCCATCCGGCGTGGTGGGACGACGCTGGGGCTGCTCTACCTGACCCACCGGCGCGGGGCCGCCCCGTTCGACGAGGTCGACCGCGCGACGGCCGCGTCGCTGGCGGCGTTCGCGGCGCAGGCGCTGGCCATCGCGCGGCGGTACGCGGGCGAGCTCGAGCGGCGGGTGGCGGTCGAGGCCTCGGATGCGCTGAAGAGCGGACTGCTCGCGGCGCTCTCGCACGACCTGCGCACGCCGATCGCCGCGCTCGCGGGCATCGCGGAGACGCTGTTGCTGCGCAACGAGGAGCTCGACAACGACCGTCGCGCCGACCTGTTGTCCCGCGTCCTGCGAAGTGCCAGGCGCATGGACCGCATGATCGCCGACCTCCTCGACATCGAGCGGGACTCGTTCGGCCTCCTCGAGCTCGACCGCCGTGACGTCGACGTCATCCCGTTCATCGATCGCGTCGTGCGCGAGATGGACGTCCCGCGGAGCATCCCCGTCACCGTGCACGGCGAGAGCCGCGTCGCCCAGCTCGACCCGGCGAAGCTCGAGCGCGTGATCGAGAACCTGGTCATCAACGCCGCGAAGCACGCACCGCGCGGGACCGAGGTCCGGGTGCAGATCATGCCGGAGCCGGGGGCGGTGACGATCGCCATCGACGACGACGGCCAGGGTGTCCCGCCCGACGAGCGCGAGCGCATCTTCGCGGCCTTCGCGCAGGCGGGCCCTGCCCCGCAACGGTCCAAGGGCGTGGGCCTCGGCCTGCACGTCTGCAGCATCCTGGTCAACGCCCACGGGGGGCGGATCTGGGTCGAGGACTCGGCCACGGGCGGCGCCTCGTTCCGCTGCTGGATCCCCGACATCGCCGGCCCACGCGTGGTGGACCTCTCCGAGCACGAGAACGACCCGGTCGAGGCCGCGGCCGCGCAGGACGCGTTGTCCGAGGACGCGGGCTAGGCATGCTCCGGCGCGGCCCGGTGCCCCGCGCTGGCGTCAGGCGTCGGGGTGCCAGGCCGGCCGACGCTTGTCGAAGAACGCGCCCATGCCCTCCTGTCCCTCCTCCGAGGCCCGGAGTCGGGAGATCACCGGGATGGTCAGCTCGGCCACGGCTTCGAGGTCCGGGGCGGCGTCCTCGACCTCGCGGATCAGGCGCTTGATCGCGGTCTGCGCCGTCGGGCCTGCGGCGAGGACCTCGCCCACGACCCGCTCGGTCGTCGCGTCGAGGTCGTCGGGGTCGCAGACCTCGTGGACGAGCCCGAGGTCGTAGGCGCGGTCGGCGTCGAACACCTCGCCCGTGAGGAAGTAGCGGCGCGCGTTGGAGTAGCCGATCTTCGGCTGGACGTAGGCCGAGATGACCGCCGGGGCGAGGCCGAGGCGCGCCTCCGTGAACCCGAGTTTCGCCCCGCGCACCGCGACCGCGATGTCGACGCACGCGATCAGCCCGGTCGCGCCGCCGAGGGCGTGTCCGTTGACACGCGCGACCACGGGGCGCGGGAAGGAGTCGACCGTGCGGAAGAGCTGCTCGAGCTGGCGCGAGTCGGCGACGTTCTCCTCGAACGTGTACTGCGCCATCGACTTCATCCAGTTGAGGTCCGCGCCGGCGGAGAAGGCCTTGCCCTCGCCGGTCAGCACGACACAGCGGACGTCGTCGTCCTCGCGCAGGGCGTCGAAGGCCCCGCGGATGGCGTCCATCATCTCGGGGCCGAACGCGTTGCGGACCTCGGGCCGAGCGAGCGTGACGGTGGCGACGCCGCGGTCGTCGCGCGTGGTGGTGACGGGGGAGTCGGACACGGCGGGCCTCCGTGGCGTCACATGCGGAAGACGCCGTAGTCCGGCGTCGTGTAGGGGGCGTTGAAGCTGGCGCTCAGGCCGAGGGCGAGCACCGTGCGCGTGTCCGCCGGGTCGATGACCCCGTCGTCCCACAGCCGTGCCGTCGCGTAGTAGGGGTGGCCCTGCGTCTCGTACTGGTCGCGGATCGGCGCCTTGAACGACTCCTCGTCGTCGGCTGGCCACTCCTCACTGCGTGCCTCGAGGTTGTCGCGCCGGACGGTGGCGAGGACGTTCGCGGCCTGCTCCCCACCCATGACCGAGATGCGCGCGTTGGGCCAGGTCCACAGGAAGCGCGCCCCGTACGCACGACCGCACATCGCGTAGTTCCCGGCCCCGAACGAGCCGCCGATGATGACGGTGAACTTCGGCACGCTCGAGCAGGCGACGGCCGTGACCATCTTGGCGCCGTCCTTGGCGATGCCGCCGGCCTCGTACTCGCGGCCGACCATGAAGCCGGTGATGTTCTGCAGGAACACGAGCGGGATGCCGCGCTGGTTGCAGAGCTCGATGAAGTGGGCGCCCTTGAGGGCGGACTCGCTGAAGAGGATCCCGTTGTTGGCGACGATGCCGACCGGGTAGCCGTGGATGCGCGCGAAGCCGGTGACGAGCGTCTCGCCGTACAGCGGCTTGAACTCGTGGAAGCGCGAGCCGTCGACGACGCGGGCGATGACCTCGCGGATGTCGTACGGCTGCTTGAGGTCGCGCGGCACGACGCCGTAGATCTCCTCGGGGTCGTACTTGGGCTCCTCGGGCGGCGCCACGTCGACCGGGACGGTCTTGGTCCAGTTGAGGTTGGCGACGGCATCGCGTGCGAGCTGCAGCGCGTGGCGGTCATCGGCGGCGAGGTGGTCGACGACCCCCGAGGTCCGCGCGTGGAGGTCGCCACCCCCGAGGTCCTCCGCGCTGACGACCTCGCCCGTCGCGGCCTTCACCAGGGGCGGGCCGCCGAGGAAGATCGTGCCCTGCTCCTTCACGATGATCGTCTCGTCGCTCATCGCCGGGACGTACGCGCCGCCGGCCGTGCAGGAGCCCATCACGACGGCGATCTGGGGGATGCCGGCGCCGCTGAGCGTCGCCTGGTTGAAGAAGATGCGGCCGAAGTGCTCGCGGTCCGGGAAGACCTCGTCCTGCTTCGGCAGGAAGGCGCCGCCAGAGTCGACGAGGTAGATGCACGGGAGGCGGTTCTCGCGGGCGACCTCCTGGGCGCGGAGGTGCTTCTTGACCGTCATCGGGTAGTACGTGCCGCCCTTGACGGTGGCGTCGTTCGCGACGATCACGCACTCGACCCCGCTGACCCGACCGATCCCGGTGATCATCCCGGCGGCCGGGGCGTCGCCGTCGTACATGCCCTGCGCTGCCAGCGGTGAGAGCTCGAGGAACGGCGTGCCGGGGTCGAGCAGCGCCTCGACGCGCTGGCGGGGGAGGAGCTTCCCGCGCTCCACGTGTCGCTGCCGCGACCGCTCCGGACCCCCCAGCGCCGCCGCGGCGAGCGTGCCGCGGAGGTCCTCGACGAGGCCGAGCAGGTGCTCGCGGTTCGCCTCGAACTCAGGCGAGCGCGGGTCGACGGAGGAACGGATCACGTCCACGAGTGCGACTCCCGGGCAGCAGCGTCAGCGGTGCCGGGAGCGTAGTGAGCGGGCCGAGGCGCGTCGGCGGGTGCCGGCGGCGTGCCGTGCCGGGCCGGCGGCCGTCAGCTGACGGTGACCTCGGTCGACATGCCCTGCTCGGCGTGGCCAACGATGCCGCAGAAGAAGCGGTAGCGGCCCGGCGGGAGCTCGTACTCGACCCAGGTCGTCCAGCGCTTGCCGATGACCAGGAAGTCGGCCTCGTCCTTGTAGAACGAGGGGTCGCGGGCGTCCTCGGGGCGCTTGAGCATCCGGTGCCAGTAGCCCGGGCTCGCGCACTTGCCGTTCGACTCGTCGAGCTCGCAGACGGTGAGGTTGTGGTGGGCGTGGCCGACGTTGGTCACCTCGAACACGACCTTGTCGTCCTCGCCGGCCACGATCTCGTTCGGCATCCCGACGACGTGCTCCGTCAGCGTGATGGTCGCGTCGGCGTCCGGCACCCCATCGCCGATCAGGCCGACGCCGATGGCGACGACGACCGCGACCGCGATCGCGGTCAGCGTGCCGGTGCGGGCGAGCCGGGACGTCACGGCCGGCTCCCCAGCGCGCCGCTGGCGGCGGCCGTGCCCAGCCCGGCGACCCCGAGCAGGCCCACGGCGACGAGTATGAGGCCGCTGCGGCCCCCCGACCCGCCGTCAGGGTCGTCGATGGCGACCGTGCCGGGGCTGGCCTCGTCCGTGGGGTCGTCGGCGGCGACGGGGTCCTGCGTGGGCTCCTCGGTCGGCTCCGGGCTGGCCTCGTCGGTCGCGT
>JBFHRB010000084.1:0-12593 GCA_041591915.1 Nitriliruptorales bacterium | reverse complement strand
GGATCACCGTCGGGGTCACCGTGGTGCCCGTGACCGGGTCGCCGAGTGCGACCGCGAGGGGCAGGAGCGGCCCGAGCGCGACCCCGGCGTTGACGCCCTTCTCCGGGTCGAGTCCGGAGTGAGCGGCTCGGCCGCGGACGGCCATGCGCCCCAGTGCCACACCCTTGCGGCCGGTCTTGATGGCGCCCCCCGGACCGCTGGGCTCGAGGACGAGGACCGCGCGCGCACGCCGTGCCCGCTCCTCGATCTCCTCCCGCGAACGCTTCGAGCCGATCTCCTCGTCGCTGGTGACCAGGAGCTCGACGGGCGGAAGTTCGCCCGTCGCCGCGAGGGCGGCGAGCGCGTGGGTCACGACGACGACGCCGGCCTTCATGTCGTAGACCCCGGGCCCCGTGACGCGGCCGTCGTCGTGCACCGCGAACGGGTGGCGCTGCAGCGACCCCAGCGGCCACACCGTGTCGTGGTGCCCCAGCACCAGGATCGGGTCGGGCGCGCCGGCACCGGGCGTCGCCCAGCGCACACGCGCGTCCTCGCCGATCTCCGGCTCGCCCGGCAGGTGCCGGCGCAGGAGCTCCGCGACCGCGTCGCCGCTGCGTCGGAGCGCGGCCGGCTCGGCGGACGGCGACTCGACGGTGACCAGCCGCTCGAGGTCCGCGAGCAGCGGCTCCAGCGGGGTCGTCGTCGAGGATGTCGGGGCGGGGGTCGTGGACATGGGACGCAGGGTAGGAACGGACGGCGGCTCCGCGGGCCAGACGGCGGCCGGGGCCGCGGAGCGCACGTCGGGGGCGTGTCAGTCGAACCGGTCGGCCAGCGTCTCGACGACGCGCCGGCTGACCTCGACGGGTGACGTGTCCGTCCGCTCGAGCACGAGAGCGGTCGTGAGCAGGACCAGGCCACCGGTGCCGAGCCACGCCCACGTCGGGACCTGGGCGACCACGGCGAGGGACTCGTAGGCCGTGACCGCGAGGAGCAGGACGGTCCCGGTGACGAGCGGGCCACTGAGCCGCTGCCAACCGCCGGCCGCCACCGCCACCAGGGCGATGGCCCCGACGACGACGCTGTGCCAGGCGCTGCCGTCGGCGACGCGCTGGGCGAGTGCCGGGAGGGCGACGAGCAGGATCGCCGGGACGTACGCCACCCACGAGGAGCGCGCGTTGCGCTGCCGCGCCAGCCAGCCGATGATCAACAGGAACACCGCCAGCGGCAGCGTGTACGCCTCGCTCGCCGAGACGTCGCGCAGCCCGAGGTGGACCCAGATCCCGAGGGTCGCCAGCAGCGATCCGCCGTAGCCGGCGAGGCCAGGACCGCCGACGGTCGCGGCGGCGATGAGGCCGACGCCGACCATGATGAGGGCCGTGCCGAACGTCTCCGCGTCACGAGCGGCGAGCAGCAGGCCGATCAGGCCGCCACTCATGGCAGCGGCGTGCAGGACGCGCTCGTAGCCGGCCGCGACGAGCAGCGAGAAGCCCCCGTAGACCAGGGCGGCGACGACCAGTGCGAGCCCGGCGGTCTCGAACCCCGCACCGGTCAGCCGGACCAGGGCGTAGAGCCCGAGGTGGGCGGGCGCGATCGCCCCGAACGCCAGGGCCGGCCGCTCGGTGCGCGCGACCTCGATCACGGTGAGGACCAACAGCAGCAGCGCCGGCGCGAGCTGGTGCTGCGGTTGCCACGCGAGCAGCACCAGGACGCTGCCTGCGGCCGCGAGGCGCGGGACGTCGGACACCACGGGCCGGCCGATGACGATGCCGAGCAACCAGCAGGTGACCGCGAAGGCCGATAGGGCCGGTGCCGCATCCAGGGGGGCCGAGACGGCAGCAGCGAACGTCCCGAGCGCCGCGAGGCCAGCGGGCAGGATCCCACGATCGAGGGGCGGTCGACGGCGGACGGCAGCGCGGACCATGTGCGGGTGTGGTGGGGGCAGCGCCGGCCCCGCGGGCGCAGGCAGGAGGTCGAGCTGGCGCGGCCGCACCGGCCCGGCCTCGCGCGGCTCCACGGCCGCGGCCGGTCGCCGCGCGGCGAGCGCCAGCGTGCCGACCGCGACGAGCGCCGGGGCCCAGGCGCCGGAGATCGCCGGGTAGCCGACCCACGGCGCGAGGGCGCCAGCCGCCAGCGTGAGGGGCGGTACCTCGCCGGGGCGGTGGAGGAGGCCGACGACCGCGAGCGCGGCCGCGACCGATGCCACGAGGAGCGGCTCGGTCGTCTGGACGGCGACCGCGGCCGGGACGAACACCGCGAGTGCCGCCTCGCCGAGCGGCCATCGGCCGCCACGGCGAGCGACGGCAACGAGCGCCGCCAGGGTCATGATGACGAAACTGGCCGTGATGTCGCGACCCGTCGGCGGGGCCGGCGTACGCACCAGGGCCAGCAGGACGCCACCCCACACCACGTACCCGAGGGCGATGAGCTCGCCGATCGAGGCGGTTGCGTCCGTGACCGGGCCCCACAGGTCGTCACGCCGGAGCCCCATCGCCGCAGCCTCGGCCAACAGGATCAGCACGGGTACGCCGGTGACGAACGCCGGCTCGATGCCCTGTGGCCCCACCCAGGCGCGAAGCACGGCGACGGCGACCGCGGCGATCGCCGCGGGGGCGAGGCTGTCGTTACCAGAGCGCTGCGCGTGCAGAGCCAACAAGCCCGCCGCGGCAAGCCCTGCGACCAACTGCCAGCCGGTCGGCCCACCGAGCCACGTGGCCGAGATGTCCGACGGGACCGCGGCGAAGACGACGACCGCAGCGAGCGGACCCGCGGCAGCCGTCAGGCCCATCGCGATCGAGGCCGGGCGGACGGCGAGCACGGCCACGCCGATGGCCGCCGCCCAGGCCGGCGCCGGCACGGGCGTGAGGAGGCCGAGGCCCGTCGCCAGCACGATCGCACCGGCGACCGCCGCGACGCGGAGGAGGCGGGACGGGACGAGCCGGTCGAGCAGCGGGAACGCGAGCGCGACCAGCGCCCCCTCGAGCGCGATCAGCCACTCCGGGCTGAACCCGACCACGCGGTCCAGCGCCACGAGGTCGACCGGCAGCAGGAACGCGCCGAGGTGGAAGACGACCGCCCCGGTCACCGGGAGGCGCCGACGGAGGCGGTACCCGCCCACGAGGCAGCCCACCGTCGCAGCCACCAGGACGCTGCCCTTGGCACCGTTCGACATCGCCGACCAGCGAACGGCGAGGAACAGGGCCGCGGCGACGACCAGCAGGATCGCCCCGGTCGCCCCGATGATCCCGGCCGCCGTGCGCCGCGCTCCGTTGCCCGAGGGACGCGGGTCCTCGGCGTGCCCCGGAGGCCGCGCCCCCGGCGGTGGCGGAGCCACGGCGCCAGGCCCGGTGGCCGTGGTGGGTGGCGGGATGTGGGAGAGGTCGATCGGCACGATGGCGGCTCCGTCGTCGGGTCCACCACCAGCATCGACCCAACGCCGCTCACGAAGACCCCGGTGGACCCCCCAAATCCCCCTGGGGGATGCCCAGAGCCGCCGCGCTCACTCGATCAGTCGCGAGTTCGGCTCCGCTCCGCTGCGCTCACTCGATCAACAGCGAGTTCGACTCCGCTCCGCTGCGCTCACTCGATCCCATGCTCGACGGCGTAGCGGATGAGGTCCTGCTTGCGGCTGAGGTGGAGCTTGTCGAGGATGTTGCGGACGTGGTTCTCGACCGTCTTCGGCGAGATGTGCAGCTGCTCGCCGACCTCCTTGTACGTGTACCCGCGTGCGACGTGCTGGAGGACCTCGCGCTCCCGCTCGGTGATCGGGTTCTTGCCGCTTGCCTGCTTGGCCATCTTGCGGAACTCACCGAGGACCAGCGCCGCCAGCGACGCCGAGAACACCGGCTCGCCCCTCGCGGCCTGCTTGAGCTGCTCCTTGAGCTCGTCGCCGGGCGTCGACTTGGTCAGGTAGCCGACCGCACCCGCGGCCACGGCGTCGAGGAGGTCGCGCTCCTGCTCGGACACGGTCAGCATGACGATGTGCGTGTCCTCGCCGCACTCCTTGACGACCTTGATGCCACCCCCGTTGGGCATCTTCAGGTCGCACACCACCAGGTCGGGCTCGGTGTCGCGGATGACCTCGATCGCCTCCGTCGCGTCGCCGGCCACCCCGACCACCTCGAAGCCTGCACCGAGGTCCGCCTCGACGCCGTCCCGCCATATCGGGTGGTCGTCGGCCAGGACGACGCGGATCGGTGGTTGTCGCTTCGTGGCCTTCTGTGTCACACGAACCCTCCCCGGGCCGCCGCAAGCGTAGAGGCCTCGCACAGGCCGATGGCCGGGCGACCTCAGCGCGGGAACAGCGCGTGGCATCGCGCAGACGCTGCGTGGCGGGAAGCTCCTGCGTAGTCGCGACCCCACGAGACATGGGGTCCATCCCCCAGGGTCGTGCGCCGCCCTGGCGCGTACGACGGTCATGCACCGTTTCACCGAGGGGGATGAGAGATGACCGCCACCGACCGCCGGGCGCTCGGCCTGGCACTGTTCATGGCACTGACCGCGACACTGACGGCCCCGGCCGTGGCTGACGACGGGATCGCCTGCCGCCAGCCGAAGCCGCGCGTGCAGGTGCGCCCGCTCGTCGGCTACCCGGCACCGGCCGGCGATGTCGATCCACAGGTCCACGTCGTCGCACCGACGACCAAGCCCGACACGCTCGTGCTCGTCGCGCCGGGGCTCGGCCACACCGCCGTCTCCTGGCACGGCCACATCAGCTGGATGGCCGAGCGCCTCAACGTCCTCGCCGCCGCCGTGACCTATCCCGGCCTCAGCCTGCACGACGACCTCGTCCACCGCGGGACCGACCTGCCGAAGTCCGCCGGCTGGCCCGTGACCTCGGGGGCCACAGCCCTCGTCGACACCGCACGTGAACTCGAGGAGTGGTGCCCGAGCATCGATCGGGTGATCCTGCTCGGGGTCAGCATGGGCGCCAACGTGTCCGGGTACGCGCTGGCCGAGCACCAGCCCACCTCGGTCGACGGCACCCCGCTGTTCGACTGGTGGATCGACGTCGAGGGCGTCAACAACATGCCCGAGACGTATGCCGCTGCTTCGGCGGGCGCTCCAGCCACCGCTCGGGCCATCGAGGCGGACGCAGGCGGCACGCCAGCCGAGGTCGGCGAGCAGCCCTACCTCGCCCGGTCGAACGTCAACCGCGCCGCTGACATCGACTCCAGCGGCATCACCCGGACGATCCTCGTGCACGCGATCGGAGACGGGCTCGTGCCGTACGACCAGAGTCGCGAGCTGGCGGCCGCCTACGACGTGCTCGGCCACCCCTACGAGTTCCACACCGTCATCCGACGTGGGACCGGCGAGGACGGGACCGCCCCCGAGGACCACGCGGAGGCCTTCGGCTTCCCGGACGTCGAGAACCCGCTGGCCGGCCACGCGTCCGAGAAGAGCAGCACGCACATCGTGATGCGCACGGCCCTCCACCGCTTGGCTGACCTCGTCCTCGGCTTCGACGACGGCTGCGGTGAGTACGTGGTCGACGAGGCCCGTCAGCCCGAGCCCGACCCGCAAGAGCCGAACGAACTCGACGCCCCGTTGGTCGTGCAGACCTCGGTGACCCGGCCCTGCTGAGGGCCCACGAGCATCGACCTGGCCCCGCGGCGACGCCGCGGGGCCAGCCGTGTCACACCCCCGTGGTTACGTGGTGGTTGGCGGGATCGCGGGCGGCGCGGCCACAGGGGAAGGTGGTCGCGCCCCCGCACCCGCCTCCCCCTCGAACTCGCCGACGGGCTCGCGCCGAGGCCCCTAGAGTCGCGCGCCGCTCCCGAGCCAGGGCTGCGCACCGCCGTACCCCTCCAGAAGGCACGACGGCTGCCGACCGGTCACGGATGGGGCGACCTCGGGGTGGGGGGAATCATCATGCGCATCCGTTCGTGGTCGTTGTCGCTGGTCGTGGCCGGAGCCGCCACCCTGCTCGGTCCCGCGAGCCCCGCCGTCGCCGTGGCAGCCCTCGCGATCGAGCCACTGACCTGGAACATCGTCGGCCTCGACAGCAACGACGTGTCGGAGGGGCCCAACCAGTTCCTGACGGGCGCACGGGTCTGCAACACCGGCGACGCGCCCGCGACGAACGCCAGCGCGACGCTGATCTGGGAGGCACCGAACCCGTACATCACCCTGGCCGGGCCCGACACCGTGGCGCTGGGGGACGTGGCCGCCGGCGCCTGCTCCGACGCGTACTTCCTCGTCGAGGTGACGCGGGATCCCGCCGCCTACCTGACGAGCCGCGATCTGCACATCGAGGCAACGGCCGACGGGCTCGGCGTCGTGTCGACGCCGCGACCACGTGAACTCCTGGTCGAGCAGCTGATCTCGCAGGCCCGCAACCAGGCGTTGACGCTGATCGGCCCAACCGACGTGTGGGTCGGCGAGACGGTCGTGTACGACGTGACCGCGTCGACAGCGACCAACGGCTACGACCAGCTGCAGAACTTCCTGCCGTTCCCGCACGGCATGTTCCGGCTCGTGGCCATCGAGCAGACGTACACGGCGCCCCCGGGCGGGACGAACGATCGCCCGTACGCCGACGCCTGCGGCTGGGACCACGACCCGAACAGCCCGACCTACCGCACGTGTGTCGGGCCCGGCGAGTTCCCGGGGCTGCGAGCCGGCGGCGACCTGACCACGCGCTACACGCTCGAGGTGGTCGGGCCCGGCGTGGCCGACCTCACCGACCTCATCTACGACTACTCCGGAAGCTCGTACCACTACAACGCCGACTTCGGCGTCCTCTCGCTCCGCGTCACGGCCCGTGAGCCCATCGACCTGGAGCTCGACAAGGTGGCATCCGACACCGCACCGACGGTCGGGCTGCCGTTCGACTACACGATCACCCTGTCGAACACGTCGCCGACCGATGCGACCGGCGTCACGGTCACCGACACGCCGCCGGCAGGCCTGCGGCTCGTCTCCGCCACGGCCACCGCGGGGACCTTCGACATCACGACAGGCTCGTGGACCGTGGGTGACGTCGCGGCCGGTGCGTCCGTGAGCCTGGTCATCACCGCGGTCGCGGACGCTGTCGGCGATCTCACGAACCAGGCCGAGGTCACGTCCGCCGACCAGCCGGACCGGGACTCGACGCCGGCCAACGGTGACCCGACGGAGGACGACATCTCGACCGCCACGGTCACGCCGGTCGCTCCGTCACTCGCGATCGACAAGGTCGCCGGCGACACGAGCGTGCTCCCGGGAGACCGACTGTCCTACACCGTCACCGCATCGAACGTCGGGGCCCGGCCCGCGGTCGACGTCCGGGTGAGCGACCCGCTGCCGGCCGGGGCGAGCTACGTCGCCGGGACCACTGCCGTCGACGGCAGCGCGGTCCCGGACGTCGGCGGGACGAGCCCCCTCGTGGCCGGGATCGACCTCGGAACACTCGCGCCCGGCGACGTCGTCTCGATCACCTACGTCGTGACGGCGACGGGCGGCGCCGCCGAACTGGTGAACACCGCCACACTGTCCAGCCCATCCACCCCCGACCTCACCGCGACGACCAGCACCCCCGTCGTCCTGGTGCTGCCGCAGACCGGGCTCGACCCCGGCGAGCGAACGAGCTGGAACCTCGCGCTGGTGAGCCTGCTGCTCGGTTGGGCCCTGGTGGGCATGGCGCACAGGATCGATCGGCACGACCGCCTCCGCGCGATCCGGCTCGCCCGCATCGCGTCAGCGCGGGCGGCCGCCTCGCGGGTGCGCTGGTAGGCCGGGGCCTCGCTCAGCCCGCGGGGACCCGCAGCTCGACCTCGGTGCCGCCACCCGGACGGCTCGTGATCTCGACGTCGCCGCCAACCTCGATGATGCGCTCGATGATCGAGTCGGTGATGCCCTGCCCGGGCTCGACCGTCGCCGGGTCGAAGCCGGCACCGTCGTCCTTCACCGAGCAGAACACCTGACCGTCCTGCGGCTCGACGAAGACCGTCGCCCGCGAGCAGTCCCCGTGCTTGCCCGCGTTCGTCAGCGCCTCGCCGACCGCGCCAGCGAGTGCGGTGATGACCTCGTCGCGCATCGCTGGCAGGTCATCGGGCACGAGCACGGTCGCCCGAGCACCGAAGCGGTCCTCGAAGGTCCCGGCCACCGCCCGCAGGGACGCACCCAGGCTGCCGGCGCCGATCAGGGGCGCGTCCTCGGCGTCGAAGAGGAAGGCCCGCAGGTCCCGCTCCTGCTCGCGTGCGAGCTTCGCGAGGCTCGGGTCTCCCGCGCGGCGCTCGACGATGGCCAGCGTCTGCAGGACGCCGTCGTGGAGCGTGCGTGCGACCTCCTCGCGTGCACGGGCCGCGGAGATGCGTGTCTCGGCCTCGCGCAGCAGCCGGGCCAGCAGCCCCCCCGCCCAGCCGGCGAGGCCGAAGTTGAAGATGGTCGTGATGAGGTTCTGGATGTCGGCGGCCACGAGCGGGTCGGGGTGGTTCGCGACCGTCGAGACGGTGCGCATCAGCCCGAGCAGCACGCCCACGACGATGCCCCGGACGGGGCCGTGGGCCGCCGCCACCGCCAGCACGCCGGCGAGCGGCCACGCCACGCCCAGGTTCTGCTCGCGGGACAACGTGTGGGCCACGTCGTAGACCCAGCCGTCCGCGAGGAGCAACGACCCACCGACGACGGCCTCGCCGACGATGAGCCTGCGGTCGTAGAGCGGCATCGTCGGCTCACGCAGGAGCCCCGTCGCGATGAAGGTCACCCCGAGCGCGGCCACGATCAGCCCCATGGCGATCCCCGGACGGGCGAGGCTGTCGCGCTGCAGGAGCAGCATGAGGGCCATCCACGCCCAGGCCGCCCAGCGGTAGGCGGCGAGGCCGGTCATCAGGCCACGCTCGAGTGGTCCGGTCCCGTCGTTCATGCGTCCACCCCCAGCCGCTCGGCGATGATGTCGAGGAGCCGCGCCCATCCGTCGACGTGCTCGACCGCGGCGTTGTCGCGCAACCAGCTCACGAAGGCCGACTTGGCCTCCGACGTCAGGTCGAAGTGCCAGGCATCGTCGTACAGGATGCGCTTGCCGCGGATCGCGCCGTCGCCGAACTCCTGCACGAACCGCTCGACCAGCCGCCAGTCGAAGAGGTCCTCGGCCTCGGTGCCATCCGGGTGCGACTCGAAGATCTCGGCGTAGGACGTGACCTGCGCGCGGTTCTTGAACCCGAACCGCCCGACGAGCGTCTCCTTCGCCTTCTTCCCGGGCTGGTCGTTGTCGAGGATGACGAACAGCGGCGTGTCGGTCTCGGCGCGGAGCACGATGGCCTTCAGCGCGGCGGACGACGCGCCGCCGGCCGCGGAGATCGCGAGCTCCTCGAGCAGGGCGCCCCGGCCGAGCAGGTCGGCGGCCATGCGCAGGTAGGCCTCGTCGGTCCCGCCTTCGAAGATCACCACGCCGGCCACCCCGGTCGGCAGGAGCGCGGAACGGTCGAGGATGGAGGCGAGGCCGGGGTCTCGGAACAGCCCGCCGAGCAGCGGCGCGTGCGGCTCGTTGCCCCACGACGCCCCGATGACCACCGTGCGCCCGTGCTCGTCACGGACCAGGGCGATGACCCGCGACGCGTCGTCCCGCGAGACCATGAACGGCGACTCGGTGGTGACCACGACCGCCACGTCCAGTGTCCGACCGAGCCGATCGAAGCGGTCGCGCAACGACTCCTGCGCGGCGGGATGCAGGAACGCCTCGGGCTCCTCCACCGCAACGAGGCGGAGCGGCCGTCCGGCGTCGCTGCGCTGCTCGGCCACGGCGACGGCCGCTGCCCCTCGGAGCCCGCTCCGCTCGCCGATGCGGTACCCGAGGCGATCCTCGACCTCGACGCGGACCTTCGGACCGGACCGGAAGACCCGCACGGAACCGATGTCGGGCACGAGCAGGCGTGCCTCCCGCGCGAACCGCAGGCCGAGGTCGTTCAGGTCGTCCTCGTCGAGGTCGAACAGCTCGGCCTCACGGCTGAAGACGTCGTCGAGTCGATCCGAGGTCTCCACGACGACCGTGCACCCCGGAGGACAGAGGCCGTCCCGGTCGTGGGCGCCGGAGGCCTCCTCCTCGCGATCGTCGCCGTTCCAGCGCACCTCGAGCCGGGCACCGCTGGTGAACTCCGCGATGACCCGGGGCTCGGCCTTCGGCCGCTTGAACGGCCGGTCTCGCTCGGCGCTCCACGTGATCGTCGGGTCGAGTGCCATGGCTGCCGCGCGGACGACGTTGGACTTCCCGGCGTGGTTGGGCCCCACCAGCGTGGTCGTGCCGCCGCTGAGGTCGAGCCAGACCGACGCCCCCGTCACGGATCGGACGTCGTGGATCTCGACACGCGTGACGCGCACGGACGCTCCTGCGGGATGGGGACCGGCGGCCGATGCTACGCGGGCAGCGTCCGCACTACCGTCGCCGCGTCGGAGGTGACCACGTGGTCGGCGGGCGGGAGTGGGTCGCGATCGCGCTCGTGGCCTCCGCAGCCACCATCCCGCTGTGGCTCTGGGGCCTGGGCGACGCCTGGAGGACGCCCCGCGAGGTGTGGAGGGCGGCCGGCCGCCACCGGGCCGTGTGGCTGGTGATCCAGGCGGTCCTGCTGCTCCCGGGCACCATCGCGTACGCCGGCTTCGCCCGCCCGGACCTGACCCGGGCGCGCCGGCGGGCGACCCCCTCCAGCTGACCTCAGCCCTCGGGACGAAGGCGCACGCGGCGGAGCAACTGGGCGTTGATGGCGACGACGATCGTGGACAGCGACATGAGCGCCGCTCCGACCGCGGGTGGGAGCGTGAAGCCGATCGGCGCGAGCACCCCGGCAGCGAGCGGAACCGCGGCGATGTTGTAGCCCGCCGCCCAGACGAGGTTCTGGATCATCTTGCGGTAGGTCGCCTCGGACAGGCGGATGACGCCGATCACCGCGCGCGGGTCGTCGGACGCGAGCACGATCCCCGCCGCCTCGATGGCCACGTCCGTGCCGGCGCCGATCGCGATACCGACATCGGCCCGAGCGAGCGCCGGCGCGTCGTTCACCCCATCACCGACCATGGCGACGGTCAGTCCCCGGTCCTGCAGTTCCTGCACCGCCCGGTCCTTGTCCTCGGGAAGGACCTCGGCGAAGACCTCGTCGATACCGAGGTCAGCGGCGACGGCGTCCGCGACCTGTTGCGCGTCGCCGGTGATCATCACGACCTTGATGTCGCGCTCGTGCAGAGCTTGCAGGGCCTCACGGGACTCCTCACGGACCGCGTCCTCGAGCGCGAACGCCCCCACGGGCTCGTCCTCGACGAGCACGGTCAGCACGACTGCACCCCGCTCCGCCCACGGCCGAACGGCCTCGGCCAGCTCGCCCCGGTGTTCGATGTCGCGCTCCCGCAGGAGGGACGGCCCGCCGATGGCCACGCGCCGGCCGTCGACCATCGCCTCGATGCCGCGCCCGGTCATGGAGCGGAAGTCCTCGGACGGAGGTAGCTCGACACGCTCCGCTGCGTAGGCGGTGATGGCGCGCGCGAGCGGGTGCTCGCTCTCGCGCTCCGCCGCGCCGGCGAGCCGCAGGAGTTCTTCCTCGGCCAGGCCGACCGCCGCGACGTCGTGCACCTCGTGGCGACCAGTCGTGAGGGTGCCGGTCTTGTCGAACAGGACGGCGTCGACGTCACGCATCTTCTCGAGCGCGAGTCGGTCCTTGACGAGGATGCCGTTCCGGGCCGAGAGCGCGGTCGAGATGCTGATCACCAGCGGGATCGCCAGTCCAAGAGCGTGTGGACACGCGATCACGAGGACGGTCACGGTCCTCGTGATCGCGGCACCGGGCTGGCCCAGCGCGACCCAGACCACGAACGTCACGAGCGCCGCCGCCGTCGCGGCGAAGAAGAGGAAGGCCGCAGCCCGGTCAGCCAACGCCTGCGTCCGGGAGCGGGACGTCTGAGCCTCGGCCACGAGCCGCTGGATGCCGGCGAGCGTCGTGTCCTCACCCGTGGCTTCGACTCGCAGCCTGATCGACGATTCCACGACGACCGTGCCGGCCACGACGCGGTCACCCTCGGCGCGGCTCACGGGGCGGGACTCGCCCGTGACCGCCGACTCGTCGACGGACGCCCTGCCGTCGACGACCTCGCCGTCGACCGGGATGCGCGCGCCGGGGCGGACCAGCACGACGTCGCCCGCGCGGAGATCGGCAACCCGGACCGTCTCGATCTCACCGTCACCCGCGACCCGTTCGGCCTCGTCCGGCAGGAGTTCCGCTATCGCCGCCAGGGCGCCACGCGCCTGGCCGATCGCCTTCATCTCCTGCCAGTGGCCGAGGAGCATCACGTCGATCAGGAGGGCGAGCTCCCACCAGAAGTCGAGGTCGAACCACCCGAGGCTCGTCAGCAGGCTCGCGACGAAGGCGACGGAGATCGCGAGCGCGATGAGCGCCATCATCCCCGGCTGTCGTTGGCGGAGTTCCGAGATCCCGCCGCGGAGGAAGACGAGACCGCCGTACACGAAGATCACGGAGCCCAGCACCGGCGAGATCAGTGTCGAGCCGGGGAAGGTCGGTGCCGTGTAGCCGAACCACTCCTGCACCATGTGGCTGTAGACGATGACCGGCACACTCAGCAGCAGGCTGGCCCAGAAGCGCTGCCGGAACATCTCGGCGTGGTGGGCGTGCCCACCCGCACCGTGGTCCCCGTGG
>JBFHRB010000083.1:0-12650 GCA_041591915.1 Nitriliruptorales bacterium | reverse complement strand
TCGCGGCTCAGCGCGGGTGGTGACGGACCGACGCGAACGGCCATGCCTCGCTGGTGAGCCACGCGTACACGACCTCGTCGAGCACGGGGTCGAGGTCGGCCATGTCCGCCCGCACCCAGGACCGCACGTGCACGTCCGCGTCGGACTCGCGGTCGCCGTAGACGTACACGCAGCCGATGACCTCGTCCCGGTCCGGTGCCAGCACGGTGTAGGTGAACCCGACCCGGTCACGGAAGTGATCGGCATGCTCGACGAGGTCGGCCCGGTTCTCCTCGAGCGTCATCTCGTGCGGCCACTCGCCGCCGACGAAGCCTGGCGTGGACCGGATGTGCTCCAGCGAGGAGGTCCAGGCCTGGTAGTCAGATCCGTTGTGTTCTGGCCCGAGAGGCTCGAGCCGGAAGCGGGTGTGCCGCAGCGACGTCGGTGGATCGAAGCTGTGCGGTATCAGGCGATCCATCATCGTTCCGGGTTGGCTCCGGGTCCAGGGCGACGCAGGGCGTTCGGGCGACCACGGTGACTGGCGTGTTCCGGGTCAGGCGGCATCGGCCATCTGGCGGCCGCTCGGGCCATGCCTGCCGGTAATGCCCGAGCGTAACGTCCATCGAGACCGATTCTTCCACGTCCGCACGCATCGCGTTGGTTCGCCGGGGTGAGCCGATGTCTGCGACCAGCTCACGGTTCTGGCCGCAAGGCCATCTCGGGGGAACGAGTAGCGCCATGGGCATCCTGCCCCGAACAGCGTGGTTGCGAGTCGGCGGCCGTGCCGCCTTCCTCGTGAGTCTTGTCATCGTCGTCTCGTGCTCGATCTTCCCGGATGACCCGGGCGTGGGGATCGACGGCAACGAGGCCGACCAGGTGGTTACGGCGCCGCGGATCGACACCGCCCCTCCCAGCACCCCGCCGCCCTCGACCTCGCCACCTGCCGCGACCGACGACGAGGCACCGTCGAGCGAACCGTCCCCATCGCCTGAGCCGACGGCCGAGGACGGTGACGCTGCCTCGGACGGACCCGTCCAGGTGCTCGGGGTGAAGACCGAGCGGACCCCGCCGCCGACCGAGGTACTCGGGTCGGGTGGCGAGGCACCGGCACCCCAGCCGACGACCGACGATGCCGCCGCGGACCCGCCGGCGGGTGACGACGGCACGGGTGATGGTGGTACCGGCACGGGTACGGGTACCGGTGGCGGCGGCACTGGCGATGGTGGCACTGGCGATGGTGGCACCGGTGATGGTGGCACCGGTGATGGTGGCACTGGTGACGGTGGTACCGGTGACGGTGGCACTGGTGACGGTGGTACCGGCGACGGTGGTACCGGCGATGGTGGTACCGGCGATGGTGGTACCGGTGATGGTGGCACTGGCGATGGTGGCACTGGCGATGGTGGTACCGGTGACGGTGATGGCGGCTCGGACGATGACCCGCCCGACGCCGACGGCCTCTGCAAGAAGGGCCTCTGGAAGCTGATCCTCGATGACCCGGGTCCCTTCCGTAACCAGGGCCTCTGCGTCGCCTACTACGCGAGCGATGGCCGGGTGCAGCAGCGTTGACCACGGCCGTTGCACGTCGGCGACAGGTTCAATCGCCCGGCGGGCCGGTGTCCGCCGCGGGAACCTCGCGTGCGGCGGACGGTAGTGACGGCCGTCCGCCCGACACGTGCCGGCCACGGAACCCCTCACCGAAGCTGCGGACACGCTGGGTCAGGCCGATGTAGGCCTCGCTGGGCCAGCGTCGCTCGATCTCGGCGTTCAGTTCCGCGCCGAGCAGGAGGCCGAGCGCCATCACGTAGAGCCACAGCAGCAGGATCAACGGCGCCGCCAGGGGCGCGAAGATCTCGTCCGTGGCGATGGTCGTTGCGACGTACGCCCGCAGGGCGATCGAGCCCAGCAGGCTCCACGCCATCGCCAGGACCGCCCCGGGGACATCTCGCAGCCACGGCGTCCACCACGGCGCGGCGACGTGGTAGAGCAGCGTGAGCAGGGCCGTGGCCCCGACCGTGGCAAGCGGCCAGTACGCGATGCGCCACGGCGGCCCGAAGGTGTCGGAGAGCCCCAGCAAGCGGTCGATCGCCTCCCCGAGGGTCGGGCCGGCCACGAAGATCGGGATGACGAGCACCCCGACGACGAGCGCACCGACCGTCAGCCCGATCCCGACGAGGTTCGACTTCCAGGCAGGGCGGTCGTCCTCGAGGTCGTAGGCGATCGTGATCGCGACCGTGAGCACCCGCCACGCGCGCGACGCGGAGAAGACGGTCAGGAGGAGGCCGAACCCGATGATGCCGCTGCGGGCGCTCGTGAGGACCTGGTCGACGACCTGCTCGAGGTCGGTCACGGCCGAGTCCGCGAGGAGGGCCTCCGCGATCGTGATGAGCTGATCGCGGAACCCGTCCTGCGTGGCGTCGCCGAACAGGCCGACCGCGCTGACCACCACCAGCAGCAGCGGGGGGAGCGACAGCAGCACCCAGAAGGCCACCTCCGCCGCGAGGCCCGGTACGCGATCGTGGAACGTGTCGGCGACCGTGTCCCACGCGAGCTCGGCGACCGGGCGCACGCGTGAGGGGACACGTCGGAGGGCACGCTCGCGCAGGTCGGTCACCGGCCCGACTCTACGCCGCGGGGCAGGCACCCTCGGCCACGAACGTGGCGTCGCGGTCGGTCACGTGGAAGAGCCGCCCACTGCGCAGCACCTCGCCCTCGATGCAGAAGCCGGTGCTGCCGGTCGCGTGGACGACGCGGAGCTCGCCGACCTCGCTCGCGAACACGGCCCGGTAGCCGGCCAGCGCGGCGATGTCGTCGGCGTAGTCGCCATGGTCCGTGAGGTAGAACGTCTGCGCCGCCGCCGCGTCGACGAGGGCGGCACGGACCTGCGTCGCGTCGGCAGCGTCGTCGCGTGTGTCGAGGAACCTCGGTACGCCGAACACGGCCAGGCTGGCGACGATGCCCAGCACCCCGAGGATGGTCGCGAGCCGTGCCAGGCGATCGCCGGCGTAGCGGACGTCGTCGTTGTTGCGGATGGCGCGCTTGGCGAGTCCGGCGAGCACGATCCCGACCGCGGACAGCACGCCCGCGCCCCACAGGATCGAGGCGGCCAGGGCGGCCACGGCCAGCGGGTGGGTCGGGTCGTCCGGCTTCGCCCCCGGTGGCAGGCGCTTCTCCTCCGGGATCTCGTCGCGCGACCCGATGTTGATGTCGGGGTGCATCTCCGGCTCCGCGACATCCGGCTCCGGTGGCGGGGCGAAGTAGCTGTCACCACCGGGCGGCGCGCCCGCGTTCGACATCGTCGCTCACTCCCGTGTTCATCACTACGAGTGTGCCAGCGTCAGGGCGCGCGGCACTGGGCCATGCGTCCCGGTCGGACAGCGACCCTGGGACGGTGTCCAGGTCAGCTGTAGCGCTGCTCGAGGAACGGGTCTGCGACGTTGTGGTAGCCGCGCGCCTCCCAGTAGCCGGCGACGTCGCGATCGAGGAACTGGACCGACTCGACCCACTTCACGGACTTCCAGGCGTAGCGACTCGGGAGCACGAGGCGGAGGGGGCCGCCGTGGTCGGTGCTCAGCGGCTTGCCGTCGTGCCCCCACGCGAACAGCACGTCGTCGCCCATCAGGGTCTCGAGGTCGCAGTTCGCCGAGTAGGCCTTGTGCCCGTAGACGATCGCGTGCGTGGCCTCGGGCTTCACGCCGGCGAGCTCGGCGACGTCGCGGAACCGGACCCCCTCCCAACGGTTGTCCAGCCGCGACCAGCCGGTGACGCAGTGGAAGTCCGAGACGTCGGTGACGGCCGGCAGGGCCCGGAACTCGCGCCACGTCCAGCGCAGCCGGTTCTCCACCAGGCCGGTCACCGAGAACCTCCACGCGGTCTCGTCGAACCGCGGCGGCAGGCCCGTGTGCAGCACCGGGAAGGAGGTGACGAGCCGCTGGTTGGGAGGGATCCGCTCGACGCCGGAGCGTTGCGTGCGTCGACGGGTCTCGTCGCCGGGCTGGGGGAGGGGCCCCTCCGGCCGAGGCGGCTCGGGGGCGATGATGTCGAGCATCAGCCGGTTGAGGTCGTCGTTGCGGCGACCGACGAGCACGACGAGCTCGTCCTTCAACTCGCCCGCCTCCACGTCGTGCAGGTGCCAGTCGGCCTCGTCGACGAGCAGGCGGGCCGCCCGGTAGGCGTCAGCGGGCTCCTTGCGGTTGCCGGCGTACTTGATCAACTCGTCGACGCGCTCGATCAGGTCGCGGACCTTGCGGTCGGGCGGCGTGGCGTCGGTCATGCGCTCGCCTCCGTCGACTCGGCCAGCGTGGCCGCGACGGTGGCGCCGAGCTCCCAGGCGGCCTCGAGGTCGCTCGGGGAGGGCTCGCCGATCACGCTCAGGGGTTCACGAACGTCGCGCCAGCCGAGCGCGCCCGTGATCGACGCGATCGCCCGGATCGCCCCTGCGGTGTCGCTCTGCCCGTGGACGTACACGCCGACCGGTCGCCGTTGCGTCGCCTCGAGGCACGGGTAGTACACCTGGTCGAAGAAGTGCTTGAGCGCGCCGCTCATGTACCCGATGTTCGCCGGTGTCCCGAGGACGTAGCCGTCCGCTCCGAGGACGTCGGAGGGTGTCGCCCCGAGCGCCGGGCGCAGCACCACGTCGACCCCGTCGATCCCGTCGGCCGCCGCCCCGTCTCGCACGGCCTCGAGCAACGCCTGGCAACTCGGCGAAGGCGTGTGATGGACGACGAGCAACCTCGGCATGGCACGGAAGGTAACCCCACCGACAGCAGGGATGTTCACCCGTCGCGGCGACGTGGGTGGCTGGACCTCGAGATGGAGGGCGGTCCGCATGCCCGGATCAACCACGGCCGTGAGGCCGCCTCGTCATCGCCACCGGCCTAGCGTGCCGACGACACGTCATCGGCCTCGCTGTCAGGAAGCCGCCTTGGCCACGCCACCGAAGCGCCCTGCTCCCGTGCGTCTCATCAACGCCCTCGGCGCGGCCGCACAACGGGCAGGGCTCGGCCCGAGCCTCGACCCCGAGTCCCTGCTGGCCTCGGCGTCGAAGGCGACCGGCCTCGACGACTACGGGTCCGACACCTTCCGCGAGGGCCTCGATCGGCTCGCCGCCGACCTCGACGGGCCGTCGCGCCTCAACCTCATCGGCCGGATCGCCGCCCGCACCCGGATCCTGCGACTGCTCGAGACGCGCCTGCGGCTCGTCGAGCACCGCAAGACGCACCCCGAGGTGGCCGATGAGCGGATCGAACGCCCGATCTTCGTCCTCGGGCTGCCCCGCACCGGCACCACGGTGCTCTACGGCCTCCTCGCCTCCAACCCCGCTCTCCGCTCGCCGGTGTCGTGGGAGGTCGCGCGGCCCTTCCCTCCACCGACCGAGGCGAACCGATTCGACGACCCGCGCATCGCGGCGACCGACAAGGAGTTCGACCAGTTCCGCAAGGTGGCGCCCGGCATCGACACCATCCACCCGCTCGGGGCGCTGCTGCCGCAGGAGTGCCTGGCGATGCACGCCCCGGAGTTCGAGTCCTACGAGTTCGTCACCACCTTCCCGCTGCCGAACTACTGGGAGTGGCTCCGTGGACGCGACCTGGTGGAGGCGTACCGCTTCCAGCACCAGTTCCTGCAGCACCTGCAGTCCGGCTACGGCGGTGAGCACTGGATCCTCAAGACGCCGGGCCACCTGCTGTGGCTCGACACCCTGCTGGAGGTGTTCCCCGACGCGCTGATCGTGCACACGCATCGCAACCCCGCGACCGTGCTGGCCTCCGTGTCGAGCCTGATGTTCGCGCTGCGCTCCTCCGTGAGCGACCACGTCGACCCGCACGACGTGGGCCGCGACCAGCTCGACACGTGGACGTGGGGGCTGCAGCGCACGATGGCGGCCCGGGAGCGGATCCCCGACGACCGGGTGATGGACGTGCGGTTCGAGGACACGGTCGAGCGCCCGGTCGAGACGGTGCAGCGCATCTACGAGCACTTCGGGCTCGACGTCACCCCGGCCGTCGAGCGGGGCGTGCGCGACTACCTCGACGAGAACCCGCGAACCAAGCACGGCGTGCACACCTACACGCTCGCGGACTACGGCCTCGAGGAGGCCGACGCGAACGCGGCCTTCGCGGACTACCGCCAGCGGTTCGGCGTGGGGGAGTAGCTACCGGCCCTCGCGCAGCTCGCGGACCATGGCCCGCTTGAACATGAGCTTCCCGAGCTGGCGCGGCAGGTTCGTCGTCGCAGCGAGCGGGGCCATGAACCGCGGGACGTTGATCTCGGCGTCGTCGCGCTCGATGCCGTCGAGGACCCGGCTGACGAAGTCCGCCATCGGGGTGACGTCGCGGCCACCGGACTGCTCGGCGAGCTCGCGGAGCGGGCCGTAGCTGCGGGCCTCGTCGTCCATCTCGGTCTTGACCGAGGCGAGGTGGACGACCGTGAACGCCAGCGGGTCGTCGCGGTGGTCGGCGCGGAGCCCGGCGGTGAAGTGGGAGAGACCCGCCTTCGACGCCCCGTAGGACGTCAGGCCGGGCGGTGCGAACACGGCCGCCATCGACGAGATGTTGACGACGTGGCCCCGACCACGCTCCAGCATCCCGGGTAGCAGCAGGCGAGTCAGCAGCATCGGGGCGACGAGGTTGACGGTCAGGACCTGCTCGATCTCGTCGAGCGTGCGGTCGCTGTACCACCCGACGTTCGCGACGCCGGCGTTGTTGACCAGCAGGTCGACGGGGCCATCCGCCTCGGCCCTGGCCGCCAGCTGCTCCAGGGCGCCGCGGTCGCTGACGTCGCACGGGTAGGCGTCCCCGCCCAGCTCCGCGGCCAACTCCTCGATCGCCCCGGCCGATCTCGCCACGAGCGCCACCCGGCCCCCGCGGTCGGCGACGCCCCGCGCCAGCCCGGCCCCGATCCCGCGCGAGGCCCCCGTGATGAGCACCCGCGCCCCGTCGATCCGCACCGCCATCCCCTCCCGTGCCGTCGGCATGCCCGTCGTGGCGCGCCGGCGGACCCGGTTGTAGCCGAGCGGACGCCCGGACCGCGCACCCTCCCGGCTGGGTGGACTCCCCCCGGCTGGGTGGACTTCCCCCGGATGCGACGGTGCGGGTCGAGATCTCCCGGGAGGGCCGGGGGAACTCCACCCGCTCGGGGGAACTCCACCCGCTCGGAGTCAGCTGAGCGGCCGCGCCCAGCGCTTGAAGCTGCGGATCACCTGCATGCCGACGTGCTCGTAGAGCCCGCGGGCGCCGGTGCGTGACTCCGTGCTGAGGCCTGCCGTTCGAAGCCCCGCGTCGCGGAAGCCCACGAAGCTGAGCTCGAGCAACGCCCCGCCGAGCCCCCTCCCGCGCCAGCCGGCGTCCACGGCGAGCTGCTCGATGAAGCCCTCGTCCTCGAAGACGAGGCTGAGCGCGATGCCGATGATCCCGCCGTCCGCCTCGAGGACCCAGCACAGCCCCGGGTCGACGTCGTCGCGGTCGAGGAAGGCCGCGCGCCAGTCCTCGAACGACATGCCCTCGTCACGGTCGGGCCACTCGGAGAACGACCGCTCGATGAGGTCGTGCACCTCGGCCGCGTCCCGGTCGCGGTCGAGGTGGCGCGCGGTCACGCCGTCCGGTAGCGCCCGTGGCGTGTCGGCCTCGGTGACGTCGACCTGGAACAGCCAGGTCTCCCAGCGAGGCTCGTACCCCCGCGACCGCAGGAGCTCGATGGCGGCCGTGTCGGCGTCGGGGACGGTCTGCTGCGCCCGGTCCGCGCCGATCTCTCGGGCGCGCGCCTCGGCCCAGTCGAGCAGCGCCCCGCCGACCCCCCGTCCGTGCCAGTGCGGGTGCACGTGGACCCACTGCCGCTCCGGGTAGACCTCCGCGTACGCCACGGCGACGCCGGCGTCGTCGACGATGACCCGCGCCGATGCCTCGGGATCGAAGGAGGGCCGGTTCCAGTCGGCCCGGATGTCCTCCTCGTCGATGTCGACCACGCCGTGGAGGTGGCGCTCGACCGCCGCGACGACCTGCGTCACGCCCGTGAGGTCGTCCCACGCGGGCGGCCGCGCGACGAGGCCGAGGCCGTGGGGGAGGGTCAGGTCGGCCATGGCTGCGCTCCGGGCTCTCGACGTGGTGACAGTAGGCGGCCGTCCGCGGCCGTGGCGGTGCTCCTACGCTCGGCGCGGCGGACGAGCGGGGACCCGTGGGCGACGAGGCTGACAGCGTCACGATCACCAGCCCGATGGTGGGCACGGTCGCCTACGTCGTGGCCGCGCCGGGGACCGAGGTCCGGGCCGGCGACGTCCTGCTGTACCTCGAGGCGATGAAGATGGAGCACGCCATCCACGCGCCCGACGATGGCACGGTCGTCGAGCTGCACGCCGGGCTCGGTGAGGCGGTGGAGACGGGCGGGGCGCTCCTGTCGCTGGCGCTGGCGTCGCCCTCGGCGCCGGCCACGGACGAGCCCGACCGCCGGTCCGGCGCGCCGGCGGAGGCCCGTCCGGACGGGGGACAGCGCGCCGACCTCGCCGAGGTGCGCGCCCGCCGGGACCTGCTCGACGACGCCGCGCGACCCGAGGCTGTCGCCAAACGGCACGGCCGCGGACACCGGACCGTGCGCGAGAACGTCACCGACCTGCTCGACGCGGGCAGCTTCAGCGAGTACGGGGGCCTCGCGGTGGCCGCCCAGCGCATGCGGAAGGGCCTCGAGAACCTGCTGGAGACCACGCCGGCCGACGGCCTCGTCACGGGCACGGGCACGGTGAACGCCGACCTGTTCGGGTCCGAACGGAGCCAGGTCGCCGTGGCGGCCTACGACTACACGGTCCTCGCCGGGACGCAGGGGCACACCAACCACCTCAAGAAGGACCGCATCTTCGAGCTCGCGCATCGGTTGCGCCTGCCGACCATCGTGTTCGCCGAGGGCGGTGGAGGCAGGCCGGGAGACACCGACGTGGTCAAGGCGAGCCACCTCGACGTGCCCGCGTTCAGGTTGTTCGCGCGGCTGAGCGGGCACGTGCCGCTGGTGTCGATCGTCAACGGCCGCTGCTTCGCGGGCAACGCCGCCCTGGCCGGCTGCGCCGACGTGATCATCGCGACCGAGGGGTCGAGCCTGGGCATGGCCGGACCGGCGATGATCGAGGGGGCGGGGCTCGGCAGAGTCGAACCCGACGACGTCGGGCCGATGACGGTCCAGGTCGCCAACGGGGTCGTGGACGTGCTGGTCGCCGACGAGGCCGAGGCCGTCGCCGTGGCCAAGCGCTACCTCGGCTACTTCCAGGGTCGGACCCCGGATCCGGTCCACGCCGACCAGGCCGCCCTGCGTGACGCCGTCCCCGAGAACCGCAAGCGCACCTACGACGTGCACGCGCTCATCGACACCCTCGCCGACACGGGCAGCGTCCTCGAGCTGCGTCGGGGCTGGGCGCCCGGGATGGTCACGGCACTCGCGCGGATCGACGGCCGACCCCTCGGGGTCCTGGCCAACGACCCCCGCCACCTCGGTGGGGCGATCGACGCCGACGGTGCCGACGCCGCCGCACGCTTCCTCCAGCTCTGCGACGCCCACGGCCTGCCCGTGCTCGTGCTGTGCGACACCCCGGGCTTCATGGTCGGCCCCGACGCGGAGCGTGATGCCGGCGTCCGCCACTTCTCTCGCATGTTCGTCGTCGGGGCCAACCTCGGGGTCCCGATCGTGTGCGTGGTCACGCGCAAGGCCTACGGGCTCGGGGCGCAGGCGATGATGGGCGGGGACCTGCGCGCGCCGGTGCTGACCGTCGGCTGGCCGACGGCCGAGCTCGGGCCCATGGGGCTCGAGGGGGCGGTCCGGCTGGGGTTCAGGCGCGAGCTCGAGGCCATCGAGGACCCCGACGAGCGCGCGGAGCGCGAGGCGCAGATGGTCGAGCTCGCGTACGCGGGGGCGAAGGCGCTCAACGTCGCGACCTACGGTGAGATCGACGACGTCATCGACCCGGCCGACACCCGTGGACGTGTGAGCGCCGCCCTTGACGCGGCGGGCCCAACGGCGCACGGTGGACGCCCATTCGTCGACACCTGGTGAGCCCGGAGGCCTGCATGGACTCGGCGTTCCACCCCGCGATCCTGGCCATCGCGAGTGGCAACCTCGACAAGCTCCGTGAGCTCATCGCGACCGACCCGACGCTGGCGACGCGCCGGTCGCGAGTCTCGCACCCGAGCCTCCTCTGCTTCGTCGCCGTCGACGGCGGGCTCGGCAACATCCCCCAGCCCGAGGCCGCCGCGGAGGTGCTCATCGAGGCCGGCTCCGAGCTCGACGACCCGCTGCTGGCCGCCGCGAGCGTCGACGCGCGCGGGGTGGCCGACGCGTTGATCGACGCTGGCGCCAACGTGAGCGGCGCCGGTCCGTGGACCCCGCTCGACGAGGCCCTCTACTGGTCCCACACCGAGCTGGCCCACCACCTCGTGGCGCGTGGCGCCCAGCCGCGCTCACTCCGGGCTGCGGCGGGGGTCGGTGACGCGGCGCGCGTGGACGCCTGCTTCGACGATGACGGCGGGCTCGTCACGAGCCTCGCGGGCGAGCTCGGCTCGCCCTGGCCGGACCGGGTCCCGCCCCGGCCGCACGACCCGGAGGACGTCGTCGACCAGGCGTTCGTGATCGCCGTGCTCAACGACGAGCTCGACGTGGCGGAGGGCCTGCTGGGACGGGGCGCGCTGATCGACGGCCGGCCGCCGGGGTTCCACTGGGGTGGCACCGCGCTGCACGGCGCGATCTCGATCGGGGCGCTCGGGGCGGTCGACTGGCTCCTCGACCACGGGGCCGACCCCGCCATCGTCGACACCGAGCACGGGGCGGACGCGGCCGGCTGGGCTCGCCACTTCGGCCACGACGACCTCGCCGAGCGCCTCGCCAGCTGACAGCGGTGTGGACCTCCGTGCGCCAAGTTGCGCCTGGATGTCCACACGGCAACAGATGTCCACACAGTGATGGGGCGTGACCGGCCACCTCCGTACGGCCGTGTCGACCCAGCGCACACCTGCTTGCCGCAGCAAGCGGGTGCCCGCACGCTTCTCGATGACACACCGGCACACCGCCATCTCCGGCCAACCGACGCGCCAGCGCGCGCTCACCTACGGTCCTCGGCCGATCCGCCGCCACCCGATCAGGACGCATGCCCTTGGCTGACGCCCGCCCTGAGCACCTGCCCGCTCACCCGCGACGCCCCGCCCTGGAGCGCGCACGCCGGGTCCTCCTCGCCCTCCTGCTCACCGCCGCCACGCTGACCGCCACCGTCACCGAGGCCGCGGCCGAGAGCCCCGTCACCCGCCTCGCCGGGGACACCCGCATCCACACCGCGGCCACCGCCGCCACCGCGACGTGGCAGCGCGCCGACCACGTCCTCGTGTCGACGGGCTACAACTACCCCGACGCCCTCGCTGCCGCGGCCTACGCGTCGGTCGTCGACGCGCCGATCCTCCTGACCGATCCCGCCGAGCTGTCCCCGCCGACCGCGCAGGCCATCCGCGACCTCGGCGCCACGCGTGCCACGATCCTCGGCGGTGCCGGGGCGGTCCAGAACAAGGTCGAGTCGCAGCTGCGCGGCCTCGGCCTGCAGGTCGAGCGCATCGAGGGCGTGAACCGCTACGCGACCGCCGTCGCGCTCGCCCGGTCGGCAGCCAACGGCAGCCGTCCGCCGGTCATCGCGCTCGCACTCGGCGATCGCGCCGACGGGCGGGACGCCTGGCCCGACGCCCTCGCGGCGTCCTCGCTCGCCGGCCTCGACGTGCCGGTCCCGACGCTGCTCACGGCGCGCGCGGCCCTCAGCCCCGAGACGCGCGAGGCCCTGCTCGACCTGCGGCCCGACGAGGTCGTCATCCTCGGCGGCCCGGGCGCCGTGCCCGAGGAGATCGAGGCCGAGCTCGTCGGCCTCGGCTTCCGGGTGGAGCGCGCCGCCGGCGCGAGCCGCTACGGCACCGCGGTCGACATCGCCGACGCCGCGATGAGCGGCATCCACGGCGACGTCGGGACGATCGACGTCACCTCTGCGGTGTTCGTGTCGGGCGTGGACTTCCCGGACGCGCTCGCCGCAGGGGCGGTCGCGGCACGCTTGCAGGCGCCGCTGCTCCTCGTACCGGATGGACGCCTCGCGGACCGGGTCGACGAGTTCATCCGCCGCAGCGACACGCCGATCCAGGAGGGCATCATCATCGGCGGAACGGCCGCGGTGTCGGACTTCGTGGCCTCGGAGGTCGCCGCCGCCATCGAGGGCATCGCCCGTCCGGCGCCGGAGCCGGAGTGCCCGCCCAACAGCTCGCCGGACTGCCAGTACACCTACCGCCACCCGATCGAGACGTGGGAGCGCCTCGCCGAGTGCGAGTCCGGGCAGCGCTGGGACATCAACACCGGCAACGGCTACTACGGCGGGCTGCAGTTCTCCCTGTCGACGTGGCGTGGCGTCGGCGGCACGGGCTACCCGCACGAGCACTCGAAGTGGGAGCAGATCCACCGCGGCGAGATCCTGCAGCAGCGGTCCGGCTGGGGCCAGTGGCCCCACTGTTCGCGCAAGCTCGGCCTGCGCTGAGGCGAACCTCGGCCCGCGCTGACGCGATCGGCGGGGGAGGGGACTCGGCGGCCGACGTCGAACCCCTCACGTTGACCCTGTCGCGCCTGCCCGAGGGAGCCCCGTGCGCACCCGGATCATCGCCACCTGCGTCGCCGTGCTGGCAACG
>JBFHRB010000082.1:0-12657 GCA_041591915.1 Nitriliruptorales bacterium | reverse complement strand
TCGAGCGTGCGCTCGAACGTGGCGTCCGAGGACGGTGGTGGCATCTACGTCGCCGGCTCGCTGGTCACCGACGGGTCCGCCATCGACGACAACGTGGCCGGCGGCGACGGCGGTGGGCTGTACCAGGCGAGCGGGACGAGCACGCTCACCTCGACGACCCTCGACCGCAACGCGGCCGGCGGCACCACGCCGAACGATGCCGAGAACGGCGACGGCGGTGGCGTGTACGTCGCGGCCGGCTTCCTCTCCGCGCACAGCGCCGGCGCATCCATCTCCGACAACACCGCGGACGGCACGGGGGCGGTTCCGGGGCTCGGCTACGGCGGCGGCCTCTACCTGGCGGCGAACAACGTCGATGCAGAGCTCTTCGGCGTCCTCGTCGATGGCAACGACGCGGAGGAGGGCGGCGGCGCCTGGGTCGGCGACACGAGCCTGCTGACCCTGGGGAGCACGTTCGACGGCCAGACCCTGGTGACGGGGAACACGGCGACGATCGGCGGTGGTGGCCTCTACGTCGACGGTGGCAGCGTCAACGCCTCGGGCATCGAGATCTCGGGCAACAGCGCCCCGGAGGGCGGGGGCATCTGGGCATCGACCCCGGGCGCGTTCGTCTGGCTCGCGTCGAGCGAACTGCAGGACAACAGCGCGACCGGCCTCCCCGGCGACGGTGCTGGCGCGTGGATCGGCGGCGGTGCCCTGTTCGAGGTCGACCAGTCGACCATCTCCGGCAACGTCGCGGCCAACTGGGGAGGGGGCGTCTACCTCGGACTCGGCGCGACGGCCAACCTGAGCGAGACGGCGGTGCTGGAGAACTCCGCGGCCGACGGCGGCGGTGTGTGGCTCGGCCTCGACGATGCCCTCGACGCACAGAACGTGACCTTCAGCGGCAACGCCGCGACGGACGAAGGGGGCGCGATCTGGAACGCCGGCACGACGAGCCTCAACTTCGTGACCATCGCGGACAACACGTCGGTCGGCGTCGGCGCAGGCGTCTACAGCGGCGTCGGTGGGACAGTCACGGTCTCGCGGTCCGTGCTGGCCCGCAACGTCCAGGGCCTCGCGACGGACAGCAACTGCGCGACGGCCTCCGGGACCATCTCGTCCGGTGGGTACAACGTCGCCGACGACACCACCTGCTCGTTCGCCGGGACGGGCGACCAGCAGGTGGGCGACGCCGGCCTGCTTGCGCTGGCCGACAACGGCGGCCCGACGCGGACGCACGCGCTCGAGGGCTCGTCGCCCGCCGTCGACGCGGTTTCGCCTGGGGCATGCGTCGACCTCGACGGCTTCTCGGCCATGAACAACGACCAGCGCTTCGCGACCAGACCGGCTGACGGCGACGAGGACGCGACGGCCGAGTGCGACGCAGGCGCGTTCGAGCTCAACGAGGGCGTCTTCGTCGGCCTCACGTCCGATGGTGACGAGCGGGGGCCGATCGACGGCCTGGTCCGCATCAGCCGCGTCGGCGACACGTCACTCGCCACGGACGTCGGCTTCACGATCGGGGGCACGGCGGGATCCGGCGACCACACGCTGAGGGATGCGGCCGGTGGGATCGTGACCAGCCCCGTGACCATCCTGGCCGGCGACTCGTTCTTCGACATCATCGTGGACGTGGTCGACGACAGCCTGGTCGAGGGTGACGAGACGGTCGTGCTCACGCTCACCCCGCCCGGGAGTACCGAGTACTCGCTGCTCGACCCAGCGGCCGGCACGGTCACGATCAGGGACGACGACTCGACCGCCACGGTGTCCGCATCCGCCGCTGCCGCCGCAGAGGAGGGTCCGGTCGACGGGGAGTTCACGATCTCGCGAGGCGGAGACACGCGCGGGAACCTCGTCATCAACCTCTCGGTCGGCGGGACGGCCACCCCGGGCAAGGACTACGCGGCGCTGCCGACCGCGGTGACCATCCCCGACGGCGCCACCTCGGCCACCGTCACGGTCGACGTGACCGACGACCGCAAGCCGGAGGCGGCTGAGAGGGTCGAGTTGACGGTCGTCGCCGGTGGCTACGCGGTCGGGGGTGCGAAGGCCACGGTGACCATCGCGGACAACGACGGGGTCGCGGAGTTCGAACAGGTCAAGGGCAACACGCGGATCCAGACCGCGATCGAGACCTCGAAGCGGCACCACGCGGACGGCTCGATGCCGATCGTGATCCTGACTCGGTCGGACGCGTTCCCGGACTCGCTCGCGGGCGGGCCGCTCGCGGCGCATCTGGGGTCGCCGGTGCTGCTGACCACCTCCGCGGAACTGCACCCGGACGTCAAGGCCGAGATCGAGCGGCTCGGTGCCAAGACCGTCTACATCCTCGGCGGCACCGTGGCGGTCACACCGGCGGTCGAGACGGGCCTTGCCGCAGCTGGGGTGACCGAGATCGTGCGGCTCGCGGGCGCGAGCCGGTTCGAGACGGCGATCGACATCGCGACGTTCCTGGCCGAGTGGATCGAGATGGAACGGACCGCTTCCGGTCGCTCGCTGAGCGACCGCTCGGCTCGGGCCGCGACGGCGACCCACGTCTACGTGGCGGAGGGGATCAACCCCAACCCCGCGCGCGGCTGGCCGGACCCGATGGCGATCAGCTACCTGGCCGGGTTCCAGGAGCGGCCGATCCTGCTCACGCAAGCCGAATCGCTGAACTCGGCGACGAAGCAGGCGCTGATCGACCTCGGCGTCACCAACGTCACGATCGTGGGCGGGACGTTCTCGGTCTCGCAGGCGGTGGAGGACGAGATCGTGGGGATGGGCATCACCGTTGACCGCGTGAGCGGACTCGACCGCTACGACACCTCGGCCAAGATCGCCGACCTCGCGCTTGCGGCCGGGATGGAGGCCGACGTGGTCTGGCTCACGACCGGGCTGAACTACCCCGACGGGCTCAGCGGAGCCCCGGGCGTGGTGCTGGACAACGGGATCCTGCTGTTGGTCAACGGCCAGGACCTGTCCGCGAGCAAGGCGACCGAGGCGTGGCTCCAGGCCCACCACACCGAGATCGGGCTCGTCCGGTACCTGGGAGGTGATGCCGCGATCAGCCCGGCCGTCCGCAGTGCGGTCCAGGCGATCGTCGAGCCGTAGGCCTCACTCGGCCTGCAGCGCCTTGAGGACCTCGGCGGGGTCCACCTCGCCGGCGTCCTTGAAGCGTGCGAGCCGGTCGTAGACCTCGGCGGCCGCGAGGTGGAAGGTCGCCGGCTGGCCGGCATGGTCCATCGCCAGCGCGATCTGCTCCATCTCCGCGACGAACCGCCAGGCCTTCGCCGGCGCTCGGCGGAGGAACATCTCCAGGTCGTCGGCCAGCTCGGGCATCGAGGTCTGCCACTCCGATCGCAGTGCATCGCCGACCTCGTAGCGGTCCGCGGTCGCGGCGATGGCGAGCAGCAGCGCCGCGGTCCCCTTGGTCCACGCGGCGAAGCACGACTTGAGGGCCGAGGCACTCCCGAAGCGGTCGTCGATCACGATCGGTTGCAGTGCCGATCCTCGGAAGAGCGCCGCGACGCGCGGCGCGCCCGGTCCGGACAGGTAGAGCCGGGTCGACCCGGGCTCGCGAGGCGGGGGCCCGACGATGCCGCCGTCGACGAAGGTCGCGCCGCCCGCGACGACCACCTCGGCGATGTCGAGCGCCGTCCGAGGGGCGATCGCGTTCGCGTCCACGTACAGGCCGTCGTAGCCGCGCCCCGCGACCTCGGCGGCGACCTCGAGGGCCGCCGCGGGCGGGCACACGGAGAGCACGACCTCCGAGACGCTGAGCAGCTGGTCGAGGTTGGAGGTCTCGATGAGCCCGTCCGCGGCGGCGCGCGCGTGCGTGTCGGCGCTGCGTCCGGCCGAGCACCAGCGGACCCGGTGGCCGTTGGTCATCGCGGCCGCGCCGAGAGCGCTCCCCATGGCTCCGGGGTGCAGCACGCCGATGTTCGCCACGATCCCCCCAGTGGCCGGCTCGGAAGATGACAGGCCCGTCACGGTATCGGCATCACGACGAGCGCGTCGGGGCGGCTACCCGAAGTAGCGCAGCCATTCCTGGGCGTCGCGCGGCTGGAACACCTGGTTCCGCTCCCGCACCGAGCCCATCGTGGCGGCGGCCGCGGGGGAGTAGAGGTGGCCCGGCAGCACCATCACGCGGTCCGGGACCGTCGCGAGTCGTTCGTACAGCGTCCGGTACATCTCCTCCGGGTCGCCGCCCGGCAGGTCCGTGCGACCGCAGCCGTTCAGGAAGAGCGTGTCCCCGGCGACGAGGTAGCGGTCGTCGACCAGGAAGCACTGGCTCCCCGGGGTGTGCCCCGGGGTGTGGCGGAACTCGATGCGGATGTCACCGACCTCGAGGACGTCGCCGGAGTCGTGGGTCACCATCTCGCCGGGCTCGAGCCCGCACGACTTCGTCACCCACTCGGCTTCGTTGCGGTTGACGTGTACGGCGACGTCCGCCGCCGCCTTGAGGTCGAGCAGGCCCTCGACGTCGCGGCCGTAGAAGTGCCCGCCGACGTGGTCGCGGTGGTGGTGGGTGACCAGGGCGCCGACGATGCGCATGTCGTCGCCGGCGGCGTGGTCGACGACGCCCTGCACGTCCCACGCCGCGTCGATGGCGACCGCCTCGCCCGTCTGGCGATCGCCCACGAGGTAGATGAAGTTCTGCATCCCGGCGGCGGTCTCGTCGCCCGTGGCGACGTCGACGCCGGCGAGGAGCTGCTTGAGGTAGAGGCGTGACTGCATGCCGCGACGCTACCGCGCACGCCCGGCGGAGCCAGGACGACGAAGGCAGACATGCGCAGAGCCCGCGGGCGCTTTCCCTGCCGGAGCTGTCCGGGCCAAGGGTCAGAGCGGCCGCCGCTTGTGTCAGCCCTTCGCTGCTGACGGGTCCCCGGTCGTCGGTGTGGTGTCTGTCGTGTGCGCCGGAGAGTGTGTTCGGTGACCGCGCGCTCTTCGCGGGCTCTGCGTTTCCCACTGTGCCACGGGAGGGGCCCGTCGTGAAGGGCTCCCGAGCCGACGTGCGGTCGCCGATGTCGGTAGGCGCAGCCCGCGCGCGACGGATCGGGACACCGTCCGACCGGACGGTGGTTGACACCAAGCCTGCTCGACCTAGTCACCGAACCACCGGCACCCGAGCCGAGCAGGACCCCCGTGACCACCCCCCTCGAAGACTTCGACCTCGACCGCTACCTCCGTGCCTCCCGCAAGGTGGACCTCACCGGCGTGAAGTGGGACGAGATCAAGGACCACCCCGTCAGCGGTGCCGAGGCACGTGCCCTCGCGTACATGATGGACATCGAGTCGCACACGGTGATGTACCTGCGCGAGCTGCTGTCCACCCCCGTCCGCTACGACCCCGACATCACGGCCTTCCTGTCGTGCTGGGTCTACGAGGAGCTCTGGCACGGCGAGGCCTTCAGCCGCTTCCTCGGCGAGGCCGGCTTCCGCCTCGACCCCGACCGCGACGCCGTCTCCGCGAGCCAGCCCTACCCGTCCCGCGGCGCCCGCAACCAGGTGATCCGGCGTGGGCTGCGTGGCAAGGGCGCCATCGGCCAGGTCGCCACCAGCGTCGCCTCGTCCTTCATCGACGACTTCGCGGCGGTCCACATGACCTGGGGTGCCGTGAACGAGCTGTCGACCCTGACCGGGTACCAGGCGATCATCGCCCAGACCGAGCACCCGGTCCTGCAGGACATCCTCGCGCGCGTCATCAAGGACGAGCGGCGCCACTTCGCGTTCTACCGGGCCCAGGCCCGCCTCCGCCTCGAACGAAGCCCCAAGGCCCGCAGGCTGACGCGCTTCGCGATGGAGCGGCTGTGGGCCCCGGTCGGTACCGGCGTCCGCCCACAGGAGGAGACCGACTTCGTGATCGTCTCGCTCTTCGGCGACTTCGATGGCGCCAAGCGCATGGAGTCGATGGACGCGACCATCCGGGAGTGGGCCGGCTTCGAGGACGCGCACCTGTTCCGAAACGCCCGCCTCGACACGCTTCGCCGCATGAGCCCCCGCCGTGCTGCCGCCCTGGCCAGCGACGCTGCGCTCGAGCGTGCCGGCATCCACCGCGACCGCCCAGCGGCCGCCACCGATGACGGTGCATTCGAGCTCGTCGCCTGACCCTCGGAAGGCACGGATCGCCGTGCGGCTCGCTGATGCCTCGGCCTCCGGGCCGAGGCATCACCGTCTCCACGCCGAGTAGCGTCGGCCGGACGCGGAGCCGGGAGCACGGCGTGGACATCAACCTCATGATCGAGGGCCAGGAAGGCGTCTCGTGGGACCAGTGGGTCGCGCTGGCCCGCGCCTGCGAGGAGCACGGCCTCACCGGCCTGTACCGCTCCGACCACTACGCCTCGTGGGAGGGGGAGGGGCGCGGCTCGCTCGATGCGTGGACGACCCTCGCGGCCCTCGGCGCCGTCACCGAGCGGATCCGGCTCGGGACGATGGTCAGCCCCACGAGCTTCCGCCACCCGTCCATCCTCGCCCGCGCGGTCGTCACGGCCGATCACGTGTCGGGCGGTCGCGCTGACCTGGGCATCGGTGCCGGCTGGCACGAGCCCGAGCACACCGCCTTCGGCTTCCCGTTCCACGCCACGGGCGAACGCCTGTCGATCCTCGAGGAACAGGTCGAGATCGTCGTGCGCCAGTGGACCGAGGAGGCCTTCGACTTCGAGGGCGAGCACTACACCCTGACCGACTGCCGCGCACTGCCCAAGCCGGTGCAACAACCCCGGCCCCACCTCACGGTCGGTGGCCTCGGGGGGCCGCGCAGCGGACGGCTCGCCGCTCGCTGGGCCGACGAGTACAACACCGTGATGGGCGCACCGGACGAGCTGCGCCGACGCTGGGGGGTCATCTCCGAGCAGTGCGCGGCGCTCGACCGCGACCCCGGCACGCTCTCCTACTCGCTCATGACGAACGCGATCCTCGGCCGTGACCGGGCCGAGGTGGACGAGCGCGTCCGCACGCTGATGGCGTGGAAGGGCGCCGGCGAGGACGTCGACGCCTTCCTCGGGCCCTGGACCGAGATGTGGCTCGTCGGGACCGTCGAGGAGGTCGGCGAGCGACTGGACGCGTTCGCGGACGCGGGGATCCGGCGGGTGTACCTGCAGAACCTCCTGCACGGGGACACCGACCACGTCGCCCTGATGGGACAACTCGCCTGAAAGCGAAATCTCGCCCACCCCACTACCGCTGGCGTTCGACTGGTGACACAGTGGGGTTATCGGCGAGGAGGTACGCCAATGACGACCGTCGACGTCGTCTACGGGCTCGTCACCGACGACGAGGCCGAAGCCGCGGTCGAGGACCTCACCAGCCACGGCATCCATGCCGAGGAGATCGAGGTCCAGCCGGCAGCGCCGGGCCGTTACCTGATGCAGGACGAGTACCTCCACGAGGACGCGGCGGGGGCGCGTCGTGGCGCGTACTGGGGCTTCGCCCTGGGTGCCATCGTGGGGCTGATCGCCGCGCTCATGACGGCGACCATCCGGGACGCCGGCATCGGGATGTGGCTCATCACGGCCGCCGGGTTCGGTGGCCTCGCGGCCCTCATCGGCGGGATGACCGGGCTTCAGGTCCACGACCATCCCGATGATGACCCGCTGCGGTGGTTCGAAGCGGGGCAGGGGCAGCGCATGGTCGCCGTTCACTGCAACCACTACGGCTACCGGGCACACCGGATCCTCGAGCGGCACCAGGCCGTGTTCGTGGAGACGGCTCACCCGACCGGCTGAACAGGCCGGTCACCACGCCCCGGCCGCGGCGCGGCGCGGGGTCGGGGCAGGTCGTGCCCGCCGGGACCCGCAGGTCACCTCGTGGGATGTCGCGTCACCAGCCCGACGAGCCGCCGCCACCGAAGCCGCTCGACCCGCGGCTCCGCGACGCCCGTCCGCCACCGGAGGACCCCGACGAGCCCCCGAACGACGACCGCGAACCGAACGACGACCGGCCGGAGTCGTTGAAGCTGCTGCCGACGGACCAGCTGCTCCCGCCGTTGTGCCTGGCCTTGGCGCGCCGGACCTGCTCGCCGAGCCCCTGCGCCTGCCGCGCGAGGTCCAGCGCCCGGTTGGGGTCGTCGTCACGCAGGCCCTCGGCACGGGCGAGGAGGTCACGCGCCTGGTGCAGCGTGTTGCCGTGGACGATGTCGAACATCCCGGTCGCACGCTGGATCGAGTAGCGGGCATCGCTGATCGCCGACGAGGCACGCGACACGGCGGCCTCGTGCTGCTGGATGTCTCCCTGGACCGCAGCCTGGGCCGCATCGAGCGTGCCGGCGGCGCGGTGCACGGCCTGCAGTGCCCGCACGGGATCCGCGGGGCGCTGCTCGGCGAGGGCGCCGGCCTGTTCGAGCTCGCGCACCGCCGACTGCACGGCGAGCCGGCTGCCCTCCGTGATGCCGCGCGTCGCGGTCCCCAGGCGCGCCTGGAGGCTGGCGCGGATCTCCTCGGCGGCTCCGAGGGCGTCCGGCAGCCCGGCCTCGGCCGTCTCGATGTCGGCTGCACGCTCGTGGACGCGGTCGAGCGCCGCCTCGATCTCCTCGTGGACGCCCTCGACCTCCTCGAGGTTCTGCTCCGCCTCCTCGAACGACTGCCGCTCCATCGTCGACAGCCGCTCTGCACGGGTGATGAGGTGGTCCGTGTGGCCGAGGTAGCCGCTGGTGGTCTCGCCGGTGCCGACGAGGTCGTCCCAGGCCGTGCGCGCGTACACGGCCCGGACGCGTTCGAAGACCCTTCCGGCCTCGTCCGCCGCGGCCTGGAGCTCCTCGGTGCGGGCCCGCGCCGCGCGGATCCTGCCCGGGAGCTCGTCACGGAGCTCGCGCAGTCGGAGCGCACGCGTGGCGGCAGCGCGACCGCGGGCCTCCGCGTCCTCGGCCGAAGTGGCCGCGTCGCCCGGCCGGCCCTGGTCGAGCGCTGACCGGCCGTCGCGGAGGACGCTGCGTGCGTCGACGAGGTCGGCCTCGCACTCCGTCACGCGGAAGCCCTCGCCCGCGATCACCGCGATCGTCCCGGCCGCCTCCTCGATCGCGGCCTTCGCCGCCTCGAGCGCCTCGGGCCCTCCGTCGATGGCCTCCTTGAGCGCGTCGGACACCGCCATGACGTCGGTGACCTCCGCCGCCGCTGCCTCGACCGTCTCGGCCACGGCCTCCCACTGCGCCTGGGCCGCCCGGGCCTGCTCACGGTCCTCGGCGGCGGCCGGGTCGGGCGCACGCAGCAACTCGTCCCGCGCGCCGGCGATGGCCCGCTCGGCCTCGTCCATCTCCAGGGTCAGCGCTGTGGCGATGCTGTCGCGAGCGGCCACGCCCTCGACGAGCAGGTCGCGTCGGACGCGGACCTGCTCCCACTCCTGCTCGAGGAGCACGAACGCCGCGGTGGCGCTCGTCTGCCGGGCGGCGGCCTCAGTCCTGGCCGCGTCGAGGTCGCGCCGCCGCTTGAGGGCGAGCGCCCCCCCTCCCAGGAGCGCGCCGCCGCCGACGAGCAGCCCACCCTGCCAGGGGAAGCCGTCGTCACCGGACGTGGCGCCCGTGGCGGGCCCCGACACCGGCGGCGCGACCGGAGACCCGGGCGCGTCGACGGGGTCGGGCGTGAAGTAGTCGGGATCGTTCACCACGACGGCGATCGTGGACAGCCCGAGGTTGAGCGCCGACCCGTAGAGGCCGTCCCGCAGCGCGGGGGCCATGCGCTCGTCGAGGACGACGGGACGGGCGGGGTCGAGCGCCGGTGCGAGGTCGTTGCCGTAGAAGAGCGCCGTCCGTCGGTCCTCGACGGCGACCGCGAGCAGGACGAAACGTGGCGACGCATTGCCGTCGAGCCCCTGCCACTGCGGACAGTCGAGGAGCATGTCCTCGGCCCACCGGTCGATCCCGTCGGGCCCCGCCGTGGCGAAGATGTGCACGCGCACGTCGCCGCCGATGTCGGTGGCCACCGTCGTGCGCGTCTGCTCGACGGTCGCCTCGATCGGGTCGTCGAGGTAGTCGTCGGGGTCGGCGACGAGGGCGGCGCAGTCGCGTGCGGGCTGTGCGGCGGCTGGAAGCGGCCACAGCATGGCCGCGGCGGCGAGGCCGCCGATCCGCAGGACCCAGCCCTTCGCGCCCTGGCGTCGCACCGTTGCCTCCTCGTGGGTCGGCGGGACGGTACTCGCCCGTCAGACGGCCTCGGTGGTGACCGCGGGACTGGCCATCGGCGCGAGTTCGGTGTAGGCCGCGACGTCGAAGCGGCGGGTGCGCCGGCGGTACTCGTAGGTGGGGGCCGGCCAGAGCGTGTAGTTGACGCCCCCGTTCGCGAGGTACCAGCTCGCGCAGCCGGAGGTCCAGACCATGCCGGCGCTGCGCTCGTCCATCTCGGCGACGAACCGGTCGTGGACGTCCTCGCGGAGGTCGAAGGCTCTGGTGTCGGAGGACTGGAGCAGGCGGATGGCGTCGGCGACGTACTCGAAGGCGCTCTCGGCCATGTGGATGACCGACTGGTGGCCGGTCCCGGTGTTGGGTCCGCCGATCAGGTACAGGTTCGGGAAGCCCGGGACGGTGATGCCGAGGTAGGCGCTGGGGCGCTCGCCCCACCAGGCGCCGAGGACGCGGCCCCCGCGACCCCGTACGTCCATGTCGCCCAGCGGGTCGTGCACGGTGAACCCCGTGCCGTGGATGAGGACGTCGACGTCGACCTCCTCGCCCTCGCCGGTGACGACGCCAGTCGGCGTGATCCGGTCGACGCCACCCGTGTGCACGGCCACGTTCGGTCGCGCGAGCGCGGGGTAGTAGTCGTTGCTGATGAGGATGCGCTTGCAGCCCATCTGGTAGTCGGGCGTCAGTGCCCGCCGGAGCTGCGGGTCCCGGATCGAGCGGGCCATGTTCAGCCGTGACCACAGCTGCATGACCCGGATGAAGGGGTTGTCCCGCGTGAAGCCGCCGAACCGGGACTCCTTGCGCCAGTACATCAGCGCGCGGTACAGCCGCTGCCACCGCGGGAACCGCCGGAAGAGCCACTTCTCGACGCCGAGGTACGGGCGGTCCCTGCGGGGGATGATCCACGGCGGCGTGCGCTGGAAGAGGTGCACCTCGGCGGCGTCGGACGCGATCTCGGGCACGAACTGGATGGCGCTCGCCCCGGTCCCCACGACCCCGACCCGCTTGCCGGTGAGGTCGACCGTGTGGTCCCACCGGGACGAGTGCATCTGGGGTCCGGCGAACGCCTCGCGCCCCGCGATGTCGGGGAAGGCCGGATCCTTGAGGGCCCCGATGGCGCTGATCAGGACGTCGGCCTCGTGCACCTCCCCGTCGGAGGTCGTGACGGTCCAGGTGGTCGTCGCCTCGTCGAAGACGGCGGACGTGACCTCGCGGTCGAACCGGATGAGGCGGCGCAGGTCGCGCTCGTCGGTGAGTCGTTCGAGGTAGGCCTGGATCTCGGGCTGGCGTGGGTAGGCGCGCGACCAGTCGGGGTTGGCGGCGACCTCGAGGGAGTAGAGGTGGCTCGGGATGTCGCACGCGGCACCGGGGTAGGTGTTGTCCCGCCACGTCCCGCCGACCGTGCTCGCGCGCTCGAGGATGGTGATGTCGTCGTGCCCGTCGGCACGCAGGCGCAGCGCGGCGCCGAGGCCACCGAAGCCGGAGCCGATGATGAGGATGCGCACGCGGGCCCTGCGGGTCGGGTTCATTGAGCGTTGCTCGACAAGATACGGGAGTTGTTGAGCATCCGTCAACAGCAGGGTACGGTCGCCGTGGTCACGGGACCGGAGGGGCATGGCTCGGCTCAAGCCGGAGGAGCGTCGCGCACAGCTCATCGCGCTCGGCGTCGAGCTCGTCGGGGCGTCGTCGTTCGACGCCGTCTCGGTCGACGACGTCGCGGCTGCCGCCGGGATCTCCCGGAGCCTGTTGTTCCACTACTTCCCGACCCGCGCGGACTTCCTCGTGGCCGTGGCCGAGGCCGCGGCCGAGGAGCTGTTCGAGGCCACCGCGCCCGACCCGTCGGTGCCGCCGGACGAGCAGCTGCGTGCCGGCCTGTCCACGTTCCTCGACTACATCGAGGCTCGTCGTGAGGCGTACCTGTCGCTGGTGCGCGGCGCCGCCGGGGGAGAGGCGGGGCTGCAGGCCGTGTTCGACCGCACGCGCGATCGCATCACCGAGCGTGTCATCGACGGCATGTCCGAGCTCCTGCCGGCCGACACCCTCCGGGACCCGCGCCTGCGCATGGCCGTGCGCGGATGGGTCGCGTTCAACGAGGAGGTGGCCCAGGTCTGGCTGAGTGGTGAGCCGATCGGGCGCGACGAGCTCCTCGAGCTGATGGCGAACTCGCTCGCGGCGCTGGCATTCGCCGCGGGCATCGACGCCGACGGCGTCGCGGCGGCCGTCAGCGCCTGACCGCGCCCCGCCACGACCTCGCCGACTCGGTGTCGCCCGACGGGGAGGAGATCGGCCGCGGCGCGACGCCCGAGTTCACCACGAGCAAGGTCAACGGCGGTCCGCACGACGGCGAGTTGAACGCTGAGGCGACCGTCTCTCCCTCGCGGGCGTCTGCCCGGGTGAGGCCTCGGCTTCTACCTCATCGGTGGCGACCTCGAGGCGCCACCGGTCGGCCCGGTCGGCTACTTCGCGCCGCCGGTCATCGGCAAGACGGACAAGCGTGCCTGCACCTCCCACTTCGGGACGGTGTCGCAGCACCCGTAGCAACGCCACGGGGGCCGGTACCGTCAGCCACGTGCTCGACGCGT
>JBFHRB010000081.1:0-12754 GCA_041591915.1 Nitriliruptorales bacterium | reverse complement strand
GTGGCCGCGCTCACGCCCCGCGCCGAGATCGAGGGCGAGATGGGCGACACGCACGTCGGCCTGCAGGCCCGGCTCATGAGCCAGGCGCTGCGCAAGCTGGCGGGCTCGCTCAGCAAGTCGCACACCTGCGCGGTCTTCATCAACCAGCTCCGCGAGAAGATCGGCGTGATGTTCGGCTCGCCCGAGACGACACCGGGTGGGCGTGCCCTGAAGTTCTACTCCTCGGTTCGCCTCGACGTCCGGCGCATCGAGACCCTCAAGGACGGCACGGACGCCGTCGGCAACCGGGTCCGCGTGAAGGTCGTCAAGAACAAGGTCGCGCCGCCGTTCCGCCAGGCCGAGTTCGACATCCTCTACGGCGAGGGCATCTCGCGCGAGGGGTCGCTGATCGACATCGGCGTCGAGCACGGCGTCATCCGCAAGGCGGGTGCTTGGTACACGTACGACGGTGAGCAGCTCGGGCAGGGCCGTGAGAAGGCGCGCACGTTCCTGAAGGAGAACGTCGACATCGCCGAGGAGATCAGGAAGAAGGTGTACGAGGAGCTCGGCCTCGCGCCGCTCGCCTCCGATGCCGATGCCGGCGAGGGCGACGAGGGTGCGCTGGAGCTCGAGTGATGGGCGACACCTCGTTCAAGGACGCCGAGGCCTGGCTCGCCGAGCGCGGGATCGAGCGCGACCCGATCCGCGTCGACCCGACGCCCGCGAGAGATGAGCCGGCCCCGGCCATGCCCGTGGCTGCCCCGGTCGTCTCCGCGACCCCGCAGCCACGACCACCGGCCGGTGATCGCACCCCGGTCAGTGCTCGCGAGGCGGCGCTGCTCGCCACCGAGGCGCCCGCTCCAACCCCGGAGCGCGACGAGGAGGTGGTCGGTGGCCCCGGCAACCTCGAGGACGAGGTCCGCAAGGCGGTCGCCTACGCGCAGCGCGCGACCATGAACACGCCGATGACGGAGGGCCGACTCCGCGGCAAGCTCGAGTCGCGTGACTACCCGGCGGTCGTCATCGACCTCGCCATGGACCGCTGCCGCCAGCACCGCATCGTCGACGACGTGGCCTTCGCGGTCGCCTTCGTCGAGGAGCGGCGCCGCAAGGGCCACGCCCCGGCCAGGATCCGCGACGACATGTGGTCGCGCGGGTTCGAGCGCACGACGATCGATGCCGCGCTCGCGGACAGCGCCGCCGAGGACCCCGAGGCCCAGGCGTTCGCGGTCGCGCGCGAACGGATCGAGCGGATGGGCGAGCTCGAGTCCGAGAAGGCGTTCCGTCGGCTGGCGGGGTTCCTGGCCCGGCGCGGGTACTCGGAACACCTCGCGCGCAAGGTGGCCCGTGAGGTCGTGTACGCGGCGCGCGAGCAGCGGGCGATCGCCGAGCGCTGAGGACGTCCGGCGTTGCGGTGCTGGCGGCGCCTCGCGGTAGCCTCCGTGCCGACCGCACCCGGCACGACCGAGGCTTCCATGAACGCGTTGCAGACCTGGCTCATCGTCGGCGTCCCCGCGATCGTCCTCGCCATGGGGCTCTTCTCGGGCCGTTCTCGGTGGCGGTCGCTGGCAGGGTTCGCGGTCATCGCCGCGACGTTCCTCACGTTCCTGCTCGTCGCGGGCGACCGGATCTCCGCCGCCGTGGTGGGCGGCGTCGGTGTGCTCCTGCTGGCGGTTGGACGCGGTGGCCCGGTCGAGGAGGAGCCGAACCACCACGAGACCCGCGGTCGCTTCACGCACGTCGCCTCCTGACGACGCCCCGGCCCGTGCCGACGGGCCGTACCCTCGCCCGCGTTCCACCGATCCCTGACCGGACGCGTCCGTGAGCCCTGCCACGTCCTCGGCGCCTGGCCGCCGCTACCTCATCCGCACCTACGGGTGCCAGATGAACGTGCACGACTCCGAGCGCGTCGCCGGGGTCCTCGAGACCATGGGCTACCGCCCCGCGGTTGACGAGTCCGAGGCCGACCTCATCCTCTTCAACACCTGTGCGGTCCGCGAGAACGCGGACAACAAGCTGTACGGGGCGCTCGGCAAGCTCAAGCAGGCCAAGCAGGAGCGCGACCTCACGATCGCCGTCGGCGGCTGCCTCGCGCAGAAGGACGGCCCGACCATCGTCGAGAAGGCCCCGTGGGTCGACGTGGTCTACGGCACGCACAACATCGCGAACCTCCCGGAACTCCTCCAGCAGGCCGACAGCCAGTCGATCCCGGTCGTGGAGCTCATCGAGGCCATCGAGACGTTCCCCTCGGCGCTGCCGGCGAAGCGCGAGGTCCGCCACCACGCCTGGGTCTCCATCAGCGTCGGGTGCAACAACACCTGCACGTTCTGCATCGTCCCGGCCCTGCGTGGCCCCGAACAGTCCCGGCGCATCGGCGACATCGTGCACGAGGTCGAGCGCCTGGTCGCCGACGGCGTGATCGAGGTCACGCTCCTCGGCCAGAACGTGAACTCGTACGGCCGCGACCTCGGCGGCAGGAGCCTGTTCGCCGACCTCCTCCGCGAGGTCGGCGAGGTCGCCGGACTCGAACGCATCCGGTTCACGTCGCCGCATCCCCGGGACTTCACCGAGGACGTGCTCCACGCGATGGCGGAGACGCCCAACGTGTGCGAGCACCTCCACCTGCCCCTGCAGTCGGGCAGTGACACGGTGCTGCGCGCGATGCGCCGCAGCTACCGCCAGTCCCGCTACCTCGAGCTCGTCGAGCGCACCCGTGAGCTGCTCCCGACTGCTGCCCTGACCACCGACATCATCGTGGGCTTCCCGGGCGAGACCGACGAGGACTTCGAGCAGACGCTCGCCGTCGTCGAGGCGGTCCGCTTCGACCAGGCCTTCACGTTCCAGTACTCGCCGCGCCCGGGTACCCCGGCCGCGGAGATGGTCGACGAGTTCATCGCGCCGGCGGTGGTGAAGGAGCGCTACGGCCGGCTCGAGGAGGCGGTGCGCCGCCACTCGGCCGAGCGCCACGCCGCGCTCGTGGGGACGGACCAGGAACTCCTGATCGAGTCGCCGTCGAAGACCGACCCGACGCGCTACTCGGGGCGGACGCGCGGCAACCACCTCGTCCACCTGCCGGCTGGCCCCGGCTACGCGCCCGGCGACCTCGTCACCGCCACCGTGACCGAGGCCGCGACCAACTACGTGCTCGCCGACGCGCCCAGGGCGATCCGACGGACCCCTGCGGGCCTCGCCACCGAGGAGGCGCTCGCCCGGGGTGAGGACTGGCGACTGACCGAGCGCGCGCCGACCGACGGTGACCCCAACGCCGTCGTCGCCTCCGCGCCCGGGCGGTCGCTGCCGCTGGCGCTGGGCTGACGAGCGATGCTCGTCGGCGCCGCAGTCATCCCGTCGGCACCAGCCATGCTGGAGGTCGTCGCGCCGAGCCCCCCGGCCGACGTCGCGGCTGAGCTGACCGCCCTCCGGTCCCGGGCCGACGTCGCGCTCCGATCGGCGCTCGGAGGCGCTGGCCCGGTCCTGATCCTGGCGCCGGGCGATGGACGGCTGATCGACGCGCCGGCACCGTCCCTGCGGCCGGTCGGCATCGCCCTCGACGCGCCACCCACTGCATCGGCAGGCTCCGTCGTCGAGGCCGTGCGAGCGCTCACCGGCGCCCCCATGGGAGGGGCTGATGAACTGGACGCCTCCCTCACCTCGCTGGTCCTGCAGGTCCGGGCCGTCGCCGAGGGTGGCCTGGCGCTGCTGACGATCCCGGCCGACGCCTCCGGCAGCGACCTCGTCGAGTCGGGCGCCGCGCTCGGCGAGGCACTGGCAGCCCTCGGCGACCGGGTCGCGCTCGTGCTGGCGGGAGACCTGTCCCCGTGCCTGACGGAGAAGTCCCCGGGCTACCTCGTCGACGGCGCTGATGAGTGGAACCTGCAGGCCGTCGACGCCATCCGAGGGGCCGACGCGCCGGCGCTCGCCGAGCTCGGGCCCGCCGAGGCGGAGCGCACCCGGGCGGCTGGTTGGGCACCGCTGGTCGTCGGGATGGCGGCCGTCGCCGCCGCGGGTGGGGCGACCTCGCTGGACGCCGCTTACGCCACGCCCCGCGGCGTCGGGTCGGTGGTCGCCTCCGTGGCCCTGACCGGCGAGGCCGGACCCGAGCCGGGCGCGGCCGCTGCCGAGGAACCCGGGACGCCCGCAGCGCCCACGCCGTCGGCTCCGCCGAAGCCGCGTCGCGAGCCGAAGCCACCGCTCGCCCAGCGATGACCCCCGCTCGCGCGGCGATGGAAGGCGGGCGCGTCGTCGCGATCGTCGGCCCGACGGCGAGTGGCAAGACCCAGGTCGCCGGCGAACTGGCGAGGAGCCGGCCCGGCGCGTTCGAGGTCGTCGCCGGCGATGCCTTCACGATCTACCGCGGCATGGACGTCGGGACGGCCAAGCCCTCCCCGGAGGAGCGCGGCCTCGTCAGGCACCACCTCATCGACGTCCTGGAGCCGACCGAGGACGCGACGGTCGCGTGGTTCCAGCACGAGGCACGGCTCGCCATCGAGGACATCCACGGCCGCGGGCGGGTACCGCTCCTCGTCGGTGGTTCCGGGCTCTACTTCCGCGCGGTCGTCGACGACCTCCGGTTCCCGCCGACCGACACGACCGTCCGCGCTCGCCTCGAGGCCGAGGTCACGGATGACGTCGGGGTGGCCTACGAGCGGCTGCGATCGCTCGACCCCGACGGCGCCGACAAGATCGACCCGGGCAACGTCCGCCGGATCGTCCGCGCCCTCGAGGTCATCGAGTTGACCGGCGAGCGCTTCTCGAGCTTCGCCGCGGCATGGGGTCGCTACGAGAGCATCTACGACCTCACGGTCATCGGCATCGACCGACCCACGGACGAGCTGCGCGAGCGCATCGACGCCCGCGCAGCCGCCATGGTCGAGGCCGGCCTCCTCGACGAGGCCGCCGCGCTGCGAGGACAGGACACGGACCTCTCGCGGACGGCCCGGCAGGCGATCGGCTACGCGGAGGCGTTCGACGTCCTCGCCGGGGAGGCGGTGCCCGGGGAGCTGCCCGCGCGGATCGCGACGCGCACGATGCGCTACGCCCGGCGCCAGCGCTCGTGGTTCCGGGCGGACCCGCGGGTGACGTGGCTCGACGCCGACGCCGCCGTCGCCATGGTGCTCGGTGCCCTCGACCCCGGGACGGCGTAGCCTCGACCGATGCGCATCCTCATCCTGGGCGGCACGCGCTTCGTCGGCCGCCACATCACGGAGGCCTGCGTCGCGGCAGCCCACGAGGTCTGGCTGGGCAACCGGGGCCGCACGACCCCGGACACGTACGGGGCCGCGGGCCGCCTCCGCATCGACCGCGACCGGGGCGACCTCGACGCCCTGCGCGACGAGGCCTTCGATGCCGTGCTCGACGTCAGCGCCTACGTACCGCGACACGTCCATGAGGTCGCTGCCGCGATCGGTGGCTTGGACCGGTACCTGCTGATCTCGAGCGTGAGCGCGTACGACGCTGCGCACCTCTCCGTGAGCAACGACGAGGCGACCCCCCTGCTCGCGCCGCGGCACGACACGGAGGACGCCTCGGGCGAGGCCTACGGGGCGCTCAAGGCCGCCTGCGAGCAGGTGGCCGCGGACCGCTTCGGCGACCGATCGGTCATCGTGCGCCCGGGTGTCGTCGCCGGCCCGCACGACCCCACCGACCGGTTCACGTGGTGGACGCGGCAGTTCGCGGGTGACGATCCGGTGGCGCTGCCCGACCGACGCGAGGCGGGGCCACTCCACGACGACGTGCAGGTCGTCGACGCGCGTGACCTCGCGGCGTTCTGCCTGCGGCTCGCGGCCACGTCCGCAGGTGGGGCCTTCGACGTGACGGGCCACGTCCGCCGCACGGCGGACTTCGCGCACGAGGTCAGGTCCGGGGTCGGCGGGACGGCCGAGGTCGACTGGGTAGCAGCGGGGGACTGGAGCCCCGATCACCTCCCGCCCCTGCTGCTGCACCCGTCCTGGAACCAGGACGGCCTCTTCAGCCGGACCTCGGCGCGGGCCCGAGCGGCGGGCCTCGTCACCCGCCCCGTGTCGGAGACGGCCGCCGACACGCGGGCCTGGGACCTCGCGCGCGGCTCGCCCCCGCTGCGAGCGGGGTGACACCCGCGAGGGCATCGCTGCCGGGGACTACCCGCCGGGGACGAGTCGCAGGCGGTCGACCGTCACCGCCTCGGTTGCCAGGTCGCTGGACGGGAACGGCTTGAACCGACCACGTGCCCAGGGCTCCAGCATGTCGTCGTAGTGCTCGTGATACGCGTGGCCGGACTGGCCGGTCAGGTGCATGGTCGCCGTCGCGTCGAGGTCGGCGAGGTCGACGACCATCCGCATCGACGGCACCCAGTCGACCTCGTACGAGGGCGGCGTCCAGCCGGTCGCGTTCACGATCGAGGTACCCCCGCCGGTGCGGATCGGCCCCCGGTTGAAGATGGACTCGAGGGGCCCGACGCCCGAGAGCCCGAAGCTCTGGTTCCGAGCCGTCAGCGTGTGGAGGTCTCCCCACGTCCACGCCGACTCGTCCTCACCGAGGAGGGCGACCAGCTCGGCCTCCGCCGCCGCCAGGGCCGAGGCGATGAGTGCGTCGCGGTCCTCGACCGCCGAGGTCCTCGTGTCGTCCCACCAGGCAGACGTGGGGTCGTCGACCAGCAACCGCACGATCTCGAAGGAGCGGGAGCCGGCGTACGGCACGCGGTCCTCCGGCAGCTGGTCGACGAACAGGCCGTCGTAGAGGTGCCTCCAGAAGGCGTTCCAGGCCGCTGCCCCCACCGAGTCCGCGTCCTGGCGGACGTCCTCCCACGCCTCGATGAGCCCGTGCACGCGTGCCCCGGCCCCCTCCACGTCGACGGCCAGCACGACCGGGCGGAGGTCTCGGGCGCTGAGGTTGCGGCTGTCGCGCTGGATGGCCTGCATGTCCGCGACCGTCAGGCCGTCGCCGGCCTCCTCGATCCGTTCGACGATCGCCTGGGCCCGGTAGCCCATCGACCACATGGAGTCGTCGAGGATCAGGTGCGGGTAGCCGGCAGGGTCGATCACCCGTTGGTTGGCCGTGACGATGTAGCCCTCGGGTGGGTCGAGCACCCACGGCAGCTGCTCGAAGGGGATGGCGCCGATCCACTGGTAGTCGTCGTCCCAGCCCGGGAACGGGCCGACGCCCTGCGCGATGTCGGCCTTTCGTGCCCGGACCGGGATCCGTCCCGGCGCCTGGTAGGCGATGTGGCCGTCGACATCGGCGTACAGCAGGTTCTGGGCCGGCACGTCGAAGCTGCGCGCCGCCTCGCGGAACGAGGCGAGGTCGGTCGCGCGGTTGAAGCCCAGGATGGCGTCGGCCGTCCGGCTGGGCTCGTCGAGCGCCGACCACCGGAACGACACCGCGTAGTCCTCACCGGCCGGGGCGGTGGCCGAGGCGAGCTCGGCAAGGCTCTCGCTCACGTCGCTGAGGATCGGCCCGTTGCGCGTGGACCGGATTCGATGGACCTCGGATCCACCGCCGGCGACCCGGATCTCCTCCTCGATCACGTCCATCGGGACCATGGCCGTTCCCACGGCGTAGGTGTCGCCCTCGACGCGCTCGAGGTAGTGGTCCTGCACGTCGGGGCCGAGGTTGGTGAAGCCCCAGGCGATGCGGTCGTTGTGGCCGATGACGACACCGGGAACTCCCGCGAACGAGAAGCCGGCGACGTCGAGGCTGCACGCGACGGTCCGCTCGACGCAGTGGAGGCCGACCTCGTACCAGATCGACGGCATCTGCGGCCCGAGGTGCGGATCGTTGGCCAGCAACGGGAGCCCACTGGCGGTTCGCGCGCCGGCGACGGCCCACGAGTTCGACCCGATGCCCTCGCCGATCGGGCCGAGGATGCCTCCGAGGTCCAGCATCCGGTCCCAAACGCGACGCAGGGGCGGGAGCGCCTCGGCGGGTAGTGGCGTGACGGCTCGGCCCGCGGTCGCGGCCGCCACGAGGTCGGCGTCGGGCCGGAACTCGCTGTCGACGACGCCACCGTGCTCGACGATGTCGGGGTGGCGATCGTCGGGGTAGGGCGGGTACAGGTCCGCGAGCGGCAGGTCAGCAGCCTCGAGCGACAGCACCGCCTGCTCGATCTCGCCGAGGCGGTTGCCGCCGAGGTCCCAGGCCATGACCTGCAGCCACGACAGGCTGTCGATCGGCGTCCACGGCTCGACCTCGTACCCGCGCGCCTGGGTCGCGAGGACGGCGTACTCGAAGCTCAGCTGCGTGGGGGAGCGGCCGTCGATGTAGGCGTTGACGCCCTCGGCGTAGTGCTCGAGGGCCTCCTGCGTCGACGAGGACAGGACCTCCCAATCGCGTTCTGCGGCCCGTCGCCACCCGAGGGTGCGGATGAATCGGTCCGCCTCGAGCTGGTCCTCGCCGAACAGCTCGGCCGTGCGCCCCGCCGAGATGTGGCGCCAGAAGTCCATCTGCCAGAAGCGGTCCTGCGCGTGGACGTAGCCCTGGGCCCGTACGAGGTCGGCGTCCGACGAGGCCCAGATGTGGGGCACGCCCCAGGCGTCGCGCCGGACCTCGACCTCGCCGTCGAGCTCGGCGACGACGGCCGTCCCGCTGACCGTCGGGTGGCTGCGGCCGACGAGCCAGACGAGTCCCGCGGCGGTGACGCCGACGACGACGACGAGGAGGCTGGCGAGCCAGAGCAGGATCCTGCGGAGTCGGCGCACGTTGGACGCTCCATCGAGGGGTGCTGCACCCTCGCCCCTCGGACGCGCCACCGCAAGCACGACGGGCGTACCCTCGGCCGAGATGCAGGTGACCAAGGCCCACGGCACGGCGAACGACTTCGTCGTCATCGCCGACCCCGACGACCGGCTCGAGCTCGCGCCCGAGCTCGTCCGGGCATTGTGCGACCGTCGCCAGGGCCTCGGCGCGGACGGCCTCCTGCGCATCGTGGCCGGCGCGGCCGGTGCCGACGTCTTCATGGACTACCGCAACGCCGACGGCTCGATCGTCGAGATGTGCGGCAACGGTGTCCGGGTGGTCGCCAAGTACGCGGTCGACCATGCCCTGGTCGAGCCGGGGCACGATCGGCTCGTCATCGACACCCGCGATGGCCACAAGCCCGTCCAGGTGCACCGCGACGACTCCGGCGAGGTCGCGAGCGTGACGGTCGACATGGGGCCACCGTCGTTCGCGGTCGCCGACCTGCCGTTCGACTTCGAGGGCGACGAGGCCGTCGACGTCCCCCTCCCGATCGACGGCACCGAGCTGCGGATCACCGCCGTCTCGATGGGCAATCCCCACGCCGTCACGGTCGTCGAGGACGTGGCCGCGGCGCCGGTGAGGACACTGGGGCCGATCGTCGAGGTCGACCCGCGCTTCCCGAAGCGCACCAACGTCGAGTTCGCGGCCGTCCGCGATCGCCGCCACGTCGAACTCCGGGTGTGGGAGCGCGGCGTCGGCGAGACGGCCGCCTGCGGGACCGGTGCCTGCGCCACGCAGGTCGCCCTCGCCCGTCTCGGGCTCGTCGACGACGAGGTCGAGGTCCACGTGCCGGGCGGCACGCTGGTCGTCCGGTACCGCCCCGACGAGCACCCGTCGGTCTTCATGACCGGCCCGGCGATCGAGGTCGCCACCATCGAACTCGACGAGACCTGGCTCCGCCGCGCGACCGCGGGGGAGTTCGACGGAGGGACGTTCCGCTGAGCAGCGACACCACCGAGATCTGGGATCAGCCCGCGCACGGCGATGAGCCCGAGGAGCAGCCGCGCATCGGCCGCGCCGAGCGCCGCCGCCTCGAGCGCGACGTCATCGGCGACGAGGCCCCACGCGAGGGCGTCGACGTCATCCAGTCCGTCGACCGCGCGATCATCGTCGGCGTCGAGTTCCCGGGCCAGCTCCCGGGAGAGGTCGATTCCAACCTCGACGAGCTGACCGCGCTCATCGACACGGCGGGCGGGGACGTCGTCGGCCGTGTCGTGCAGAAGCGCGACAAGCCGGATCCCGCCACCTTCATCGGCCGCGGCAAGGTCAAGGAGATCGCCCAGCTGGCGAAGTCGATCGACGCCAACGCCGTGGTCTTCGACGACGACCTCACGCCCGCGCAGCAGCGCAACCTCGAGGAGGCCTTCAAGAAGATCACGCTCGACCGCACGATCGTGATCCTCGACATCTTCGCGCAGCACGCGCAGAGCCGTGAGGGCAAGGCCCAGGTCGAGCTCGCCCAGCTCAACTACCTCCTCCCGCGCCTCCGTGGCTGGGGTGATGCGCTGTCCCGGCTCGAGGGCCGCATGGGCACCCGTGGCCCGGGCGAGTCCCAGCTCGAGGTCGACCGACGCAAGCTCAACCGTCGGATCGCCAAGCTGCGCCGCGACCTCAAGGACTTCGAGCGCATCCGGCAGACGAAGAACCAGGAGCGCGAGCGCAGCAAGGTCCCGACGGCCGCCCTGGTGGGCTACACCAACGCCGGCAAGTCGTCGCTGCTGAACCGGCTCACCGGCGCCGACGTGCTGGTGCAGGACCAGCTGTTCGCCACGCTCGATCCCACGGTCCGCCGCCTGCAGCTGCCGGACGGCCGCGAGATCGTCGCCAGCGACACCGTCGGGTTCGTGCGCAAGCTCCCGCACGGGCTGGTCGAGGCCTTCACGTCGACGCTCGAGGAGAGCGCCCGAGCCGACCTGCTGGTGCACGTGATCGACGCGTCGCACCAGGAGGCGGTCCGGCAGATCGAAGCCGTCCGGGACGTGCTCACCGAGATCGGGGCCGACCAGGTGCCCGAGCTGCTCGTCCTGAACAAGGCCGACGCTGCGGACCGCGACTCGCTGTTCGGGCTCGCGCGGATGCTCGAGGGCGAGACCGGGCATGAACCGGTCATCGTCTCGGCACGTACCGGCGAGGGCATCGACGCCCTCGTCGACCGGCTGATGCTGCGACTGCCCGGGCGTCGCCTGCGGGTGAAGGCGCTGGTGCCGTACGACCGGCAGGAGATCGTGGCGCTGGCCCATCGCAAGGGCCAGGTCCACTCGGAGGCCTACACCGAGACGGGGACCGAGCTCATCGCGACGGTCGACGAGGACGTCGCGCTGGCCATGCGTGACCTGCTCGACCCCGATCCGTTCGCGCCCGAGCAGGAGCCCTGGGAGCGCTGAGGGTCAGCCCTGCGAGGCCACGGCGAGGTCCGTCGCCGACACACCGAGGTCCTCGGCATCGACCACGGCGAGCGTCGCCGGGTCCAGCGCGACCAGCTCCGCGGTGCCGCCGGGCGCGTTGACGAGCACGTACAACAGCCCCGCCCAGAGCACGAGGTCCTCGGCGATGATGCCGACCTCGCGCTCGGCCGTGATGTCGCCGCTCGTCGTGTCGATCGTGATGACCCGGCCGGCCTGCTCGTCGATCACGTGCAGCCGCCCGTCGCCGAGGGCCAGTCGAGAGGGCGACCCGCCGACGTCGACGCGTCGGGGAGGTGGGGGCTCTGCGCCGTCGCCGCCGCCGGGCAGTGGGAGCCAGGCGACGGCGCCCTCGGTCCCCAACGCGATCCAGGCGCCGTCGCCGGTCGAGGCCAGCGCCCGGGGACCAGCGCCCGGTTCGAGGGTTCCGAGCAACTCGCCGCTGGTCGCGTCGATCCGTTGGACGACGGACTGGAACTCGTCGGCGACCCAGACCTCGGTGCCGACCTCGGCGACCGCGGTCGGGTCAGGCTCGATGGTCGCGTCGACGAGGACGTTCTCCGACAGTGCATCGACCCCGAGGAGCAGCCCGGACTCCGCCAGCGCGACCCACAGCAACGTCGTGCCCGGATGGAGCACGCGCGGCTCGCCCTCGAGCTCGAGCTGGCGGTACTCCTCCCCGGTCGCGCGGTCGAACTTGTGCAGCACCGCGTCACGCGTCAGCACCCAGAGGCCGTCGGCTGCGGCGACACGGAACGCGGCGGGCCCGAAACCGGGGGTCGTCGTGCCGTCGTCGGCGAGGAGCAGCCCGCCCTCGCTCGTTGCGACGAGCACCCCGGAGGCGCGTCGGTCGATCGCCGGCTCGTCGGTCGGCGACGGTGAGGGAGCTGCGGTGGGCGTCGCGGCGTCCTCTGTCGCGGTCGGCTCGGGCGTGGCGGCCGGTGTGTCCGTGGGCGAGGCGGCGATGGCCGACGGGCTCGGGGCAGGGTCGCTGCCCTGCTCGGCGCCGCCGCACGCCGCCAGGGCGAGCGCGAGGAGGGTGAGGGGGATGACGCGACGCACGGCTGACCTCGGGGACGTCGTGGCGCGAGCCTACGAGTCCCCTAGCCGACGTGTGGCCGCGGTCGCGGCGGTCAGTAGCGCCGGAGGACGCTGACGACCTTGCCCATGATCGGCATCTCGACCTCGCCCGTCACCGGGATCGGCTCGAAGCGCTCGTTGGCGGGGTCGAGGAACACCTCGCCGCCCCGGGTCCGGCGGAAGAACTTCACCGTGGCCTCGCCGTCGGGGAGCATCGCGACGCACATGTCGCCGTTGCGGACCTCGTGCTGCTGGCGGACGACCACCAGGTCGCCGTCGAGGACCCCCGCGTCGATCATCGACTCGCCCCGGACCCGCAGCATGAAGAGCGTGCCGTCGCCGACCAGCTCCTCCGGCAGCGCGTACATGTCCTCGACGTTCTCGTCCGCGAGGACGCCGGTGCCGGCCGCGACGTCGCCCACGAGCGGTACCTGGCGCGTGGGGGCGTGGCGGAGCTCGAGGTCGGTGGCCGGGTCGCGGGCCAGCTCGATCGCCCGCGGCTTGGTCGGGTCACGCCGGAGGTAGCCCTTGTCCACGAGCGCCGTGAGCTGGGCGTGCACCGAGGACGAGGACGACAGCCC
>JBFHRB010000080.1:0-12990 GCA_041591915.1 Nitriliruptorales bacterium | reverse complement strand
GACCGAGCTCGCGATCGACCCCGACCCCTTCTGCTACTACCCCACCGTCATGCCGGAGGACTACGAGCCGATCTTCGAGGGCGAGGGCGAGCAGATCGACTTCGTGTCCACGGTCATGCCGCCGGACTTCGGCGAGATGCCCGAGGGCGTCGAGCTCAGCGAGCCCCTGCCGGGCGAGGGATTCGAGTCCACCGTCATGCCGCCGGACTTCGGCGCGATGCCCGAGGGCGTCGAGCTCAGCGAGCCGGTCCGCGGTGCCCGCCACCACCCGGATGCCACAGAGCCGGCCGCGGCCCACGAGGAGGCGCCGGACGACCTCGAGTACACCTCCACCGTCATGCCGCCGGACTTCGGCGCGATGCCCGAGGGGGTAGAGCTCAGCGAGCCCCTGCCGGGCGAGGGGTTCAGCGAGGAGCACGAGCACGACGTCGTGGACCTGACGCCGGACGGGGTCGAGCTCAGCGAGCCCCTGCCGGTGGACGACGGCTACGCGTACGAGTCCGCAGTCATGCCGGACGACGACGGCGTCGTCGACCTCACGCCCGACGAGGAGCCCGTCGACGGGGACGAGGAGCTCGAGGGGTTGGTGTGACGGCAGAGGACCACGTCGAGCACCTCGGCGCGCTCGTCGACGTCGCCCGCAAGGCCACCAAGGCCTACAAGCGGGACGACCTCGACGAGCGGCTGGTCAGCCTGGGCGAGCTGGTGCGCAACCCCGGGATCCACGTCGTGGTCTGCGGCGAGTTCAAGCAGGGGAAGAGCTCCCTGGTCAACGCCCTCGTCGGCGCTGACGTCTGCCCCGTCGACGACGACGTCGCGACCGCGGTCCCCACGTTCGTCGCGTGGGGTGACGAGCCCGGCGCGTTCGTCACGCCATCGAGCAACGGCGCCGAGGCGGCGACGCGGACGATCGACCTCGACGACGTCCGCGATGTCGTCGTCGAGCATCGCGGCCAGGGCATCCCCGAGGTCGTGCGCGTGCGCATCGGACTGCCCGAGCCACTGCTGCAGGACGGGCTCGTCCTCGTCGACACTCCCGGTGTGGGCGGCCTCGGGTCCGTGCACGCGATGGCCACACTCGCCGCGCTGCCCTTCGCCGAGGCGATGGTGTTCGTCTCGGACGCGTCACAGGAGTACACCGAGGCGGAGCTCGCCTTCCTCCGCCAGGCCCGCCAGCTCTGCGACCGGCTCGTCTGCGTCGTGACCAAGATCGACCTCTACCCCGAGTGGAGGCGCGTCGTCGAGGCGGACGAGGAGCACCTGCGACGCGAAGGCATCGAGGCCCCGATCCTGGTCACCTCCGCCGCACTGCACGCGGCCGGACGCCGTGATGGCGACGCCGAACTCCTCGACGAGTCCCGGCTGGCGCGCCTGCACGAGCACCTCTCCGAGACGATCTCCGACCGGGCCGTCCAGGCACTCATCGCAGAGTCGGCACGCGAGCTCGCGTCCATCGTCCGGCTGATCGCCATGCCCTTCGAGGCCGCCGCCGAGGCGCTGGGCGACCCCAAGGCCACGGAGGCCGCCGCGCAACGGCTCGCGGAGGCGAAGCGGCGCGCGGAGGAGCTCCGCCAGGACGCGGCACGCTGGAGCACGTCGCTCACCGACGGCATCGCCGACCTGCGCAACGACGTCCTCCACGACCTCCGGAGTCGCCTTCGCACCACCCTCGCCGAGGCGGACGCGACCATCGAGGCGAGCGATCCCGGCGCGGAGTGGGACGAGATCGACCGTCGCATCCGTGCTGGCGTCTTCCAGGAGGTCATCGCGAACTACGCGACGCTGCGGGACCGGGCGAGCCAGGTGAGCGCCGCGGTCGCCGCCCACTTCCGCGAAGAGGCAGGCCCGGCCTTCACCGAGACCGACGCGTTCGACCCCGTCCCGATCCTGGAGGGGCTCGGGCCGTCGGCATCGCCCGAGTTCAACGACCGCGGGAGGGCCGCCAAGGTCATCTCCGTCGCCCGGGGCGCGAACACCGGTGCCTTCATGTTCCGCTCGGCAGCCGGGATGATCTTCGCCGGCCTCAGCCCGCTCGGCGTCCCGGTCATGGCGGCGACCGTCGGGGTCGCGCTCCTGATGGGGCGCAAGACGTGGTCGGACGAGCGGGCCCGCGAGCTGACGCAGGCCCGCGCGCAGGTCAAGACCGCGGTGCGCAAGTACGTCGACGACCTGCAGTTCACCATCAACAAGCACGTCCAGGACAGCATCATCGAGCTCCAGCGGGGGCTCCGCGACCACTACGACGAGCGCAGCCGCGAGCTGGTGCGCTCCACGGACGCCGCGGTGAAGGAGGCGCAGCGGATCGCCCAGGGCACCGAGGCGGCCCGGGCCAAGCGGCTGCAGAAGGTCCAGACGGAGCTGCAGAGGATCGGTCAGGTCGAGGCGGACGTCCGCAGGCTGTCCGAGGTCGTCGCTGCCGAGCTCGCCGAGGCGCAGGCGTGACCAACGGCTCGCTGCAGGCGCAGGTCGACGCGCTCCTCGACATCGCGGCGGAGGCGTACGCGGGCACGGAGCACGTCGCAGAGATCGACGAGCTCCGCACACGTGCGGCCGCCCCCCTCCGCATCGCCATCGCCGGCAAGGTCAAGGCCGGCAAGTCGACGCTGCTCAACGCGCTGGTGGGCACCGAGCTCGCCTTGACGGACGCCACGGAGTGCACGCGGATCGTCACCTGGTACCACGACGGCCGCACGTACGAGGCCCGGATCCACCCGCGCGAGGGCCCGTCCCGCCAGACGTCGTTCGAGCACACGGACGCGGGCGTGGTCATCGAACTCGCCGGCGCCACGGCCGAGGAGATCGACCACCTCGAGGTCACCTGGCCGTCACCCGAGCTGCGCACGGTCACGCTGATCGACACGCCCGGCGTCGGCTCCGCGAGCACGGACGTGGCCGAGCGAACGTGGCGCTTCCTCGCGCCGGAGGACCGACGCGGCACCGAGGCCGACTCGGTCATCTACCTCATGCGCCACCTCCACGCCGACGACGTCGGCCTCCTGGAGGCGTTCCACGACGACGACATCGCCCACGCGACCCCGATCAACGCGGTCGCCGTGCTCTCGCGCGCCGACGAGGTCGGGGCCGGGCGGCTCGATGCCATGGAGTCGGCCCAACGCGTCGCAGAGCGCATCGGCCACACGCCGGGCGTGCGCCGGCTCGTCCAGGGCGTCGTGCCCGTCGCGGGACTCCTGGCAGAGGCCGCGGCGACGCTGACCGAGCCCGAGTTCCGCAACCTCCGCTCACTCGCGGGGCAGGACCCCGACGTCCTCACGCGGCAGCTGCTCTCGGTCGATCGCTTCTGCTCCGAGGACGGCGACTCCCCACTCGACGCGGACGACCGTCGCCACCTGCTGATGCGCATGGGCGTCTACGGCGTCCGGTTGGCGACGCACCTCATCCAGCAGGGCGAGGCCGAGACCGCCACCGAGCTCGCCAACCTCCTGCGCACGCACAGCGGGCTCGACGAGCTGCGCGCGCTGCTGGCCTCGGTGTTCTTCGACCGCGCGGACATCCTCAAGGCCCGGTCGTCGGTCACGGCCCTCGAGTCCCTGGTCCAGCGGACACCGCCGAGCGACGCGAGCACGCTCCTCGTGGAGCTCGAGCGCCTCGTCGCGTCGACGCACGACTTCGACGAGCTGCGCGCCATCGAGGCGCTGAGGAGCGGCCAGATCCGCGGCAAGGCACCGGACCTGGCGGAGGCCGAGCAGCTGCTCGGAGCGGCAGGCCGCGACCCGCACGACCGGCTCGGCGTCGCCGAGGACACGCCCCCCGAGGAGATGGCCGGCCTCGCGGACGAAGCACTGGCAAAGTGGCAACGACGGGCCGAGAGTCCGACGACCAGCCACGAACTCATGTTCATCGCGCGTATCGTGATGCGGTCGTGCGAGGAGCTCATCGTCGGGCTAGGAGATGCCACGTGACGTACACCCTGGGGGTCGACCTCGGCACCACGTTCACGGCTGCGGCCGTGGTCCGAGACGGCAGGGCGTCCATCGTCAACCTCGGCAACAAGCGAGCCGAGATCCCGTCCGTGGTCGTCGTGCGCGAGGACGGGACGGTGCTCACCGGCGAAGCGGCCGAGCGACGCGCCATCAGCGAGCCCCGCAGGGTCGGCCGCGAGTTCAAGCGTCGACTCGGCGACACCACCCCCCTGCTGCTCGGTGGCTCCGCGTACTCGGCCGAGGCGCTCATGGCCAGGCTGCTCCGGTCCGTCGTCGACGACGTCATCGACCGCGAGGGCGGGGAACCGGAGCAGATCGCCGTCTGCCACCCGGCCAACTGGGGCCCGTACAAGACCGACCTGCTGAAGCAGGCGCTGCAGATCGCGGAGCTCGACGCCGTCCTGCTCACCGAGCCCGAGGCCGCCGCGATCTCCTACGCCCACGCCGAGCGGCTGTCACCCGGCGAGACCATCGCGGTCTACGACCTCGGTGGCGGGACCTTCGACGCCGCGGTGCTGCGAGCGACCAAGAACGGCTTCGAGATCCTCGGGGCGCCCGTCGGCATCGAGCGCCTCGGCGGCATCGACTTCGACGCGGCCGTCATGGGCCACATCACGTCCATCCTCGCCGACGAGCTCGCCGAGCTCGACGAGGACGATCCCAACGTCGTCACGGCCTACGCACGGCTGCGACAGGAGGCCATCGAGGCACGCGAGACGCTGTCCAGCGACACCGAGGTCGACATCCCGGTGATCATGCCCGGGATCAACAGCACCATCCGGCTGACCCGTGGCGAGCTCGAGGCGATGATCCGGCCCGCGGTCGGCGACAGCGTCGCCGCGCTGCGCCGGGCCGTCGACGGCGCGGGGGTCTCGGCGGCCGACCTGCGGGCCGTGCTCCTCGTGGGTGGGACCTCGCGGACGCCCCTCGTCGCCTCGCTGGTCGGCGAGGAGCTGGGCCGGCCGGTCGTCGTGGACGCCGACCCGAAGTACGCGATCGCGCTGGGCGCCGCGCACCACGCGGCCACGAGCCTTGCCGCGGCCTCGGCCGCGAACGGCAAGAAGCGCGGGTCCTCCCGCAAGCGCGCCGCCAAGCCGGCCAAGGTGGCCAAGCCGGCCGCCGCCGCTGCGACGCCACCCGCGCCCATCGGCGCAGATGAAGCGACCGTCGAGCCGGCCGCGACCGCTCCGGTGACCGCGCCGCAGCCGCGCGTGGCGGCGGCGAGTGAAGGACGTGGCGGCGGTATCGCCGGCGTGCCCCCGATCGCCCTCGCCGGTGCCGCGGTCCTGGTGCTCGTCCTCATCGTGGGCGGCTTCATGTTCCTCCGTGGGGGCGACGACGAGGTCGCGGACCCCGGCGGAGAGGGGACCACGGGGGACGCGGTGGACGCCTCGTTCGTCCGCACCACCGTCGACGAGGGGTCGATGGTCCTGGTCGACGTGACCGACCCGGTGATCGGCACCGACGACCTCACCCCCTCGGCCGACCCGCCCGAGTACGTCGCCGCGCGCACCGTGACCGGCCGGCAGACGTTCTACGTGGACGTCGACAGCGCCACGAACCGCCAGTTCTACGACTTCGTGTCCTTCACCTCGGCGAACCCCAACCTCGACGCCGCCGAGGTCTGGGAACGCCTCGCGCCGGCCGAGTGGCAGCAGCTCAGCGCAACGGTCCCGGAGACCTTCGGGGTGCTCGGCCTGCCGGACGGCGCGGTCGTGCTGGGCATGTCTTGGGAGGCCGCCGACGAGTACTGCAACTACGCGCTCAAGCGCCTCGTCACCGAGGTCGAGTGGGAGATCGCGGCGGCCGCGGGCCTGATCGACGTGTCGGCGAACCAGAACTGGGTCGCTGACCCCGAGGGCTACGGCGACGTCCCCGACGGCGCCCGCGTGATGCGCGGCTCCTTCGGCATCGAGGGCCTCCCCGTCGCCCACCGCACCATCGGCGACTCCCCGGCGAACCGCCTCAACGTCGGGATCCGCTGCGCGGCCGACGATGTCGTCGAGGTCCCGTCCCCGGTCGGCGTGACCAGCTACGTCCGCGAGTTCAGCCCTTCGGACGAGGCGTTCGACTGGCCGGACTTCCACGACGCGAACGTTCCGGAGATGGCCTTCGGCTATCACGCACCGGACGTCTTCCACATCGAGGCCCGCGACGCGCGCCGCGTCGTCGTGCTCGCCGGCCAACCGCAGGGCACCGACGCCTCGATCCAGGCGGACCTCGACCTGCGACTCCCCGTCCCGGTCGAGGGATCCTTCGGCTACGGCCTGGTCGCGAGCGCGGGCAACTCCGGATACGTGGCGTTCGTGCTCCGGCCGGTCGCTGACGGGTCTGGCTTCACCATGGGCTGGTGTGTGGTGCAGGTCGCCTCACCGCTGAGCATGAGCGGCGAGCGCTTCAGCGCCACGCCCACGCCGTCGTCCGACTGCGCGGCCGAGGGGACCCACGCGACCAACGAGCTCCGAAGCACGATCGGCATCGACTTCGGCGGGCCGGAGACGGCCTTCACCATCGACGGCGCCCAGGTCGCTGCGCTCGCGGTCCCGGCCGACGCGCAGGGCGACTTCGGGTTCGTGCTGGACAACTACGACGGCACGACCATCGCCCACGCGCACTACGACAACCTCGTGGTCAAGGCGACCGAGTCGGCGCCCGAGCCGCAGGTCGCCATCGGTGCGGTGACGAGCAACGCGGCCGGCGGCATCACGGTCGAGTTCGACGCGCAGGACTTCACGCCGGGCGACCCGGCGGGCCCGAGCCTCGTCTTCTACTGGAACGACGCGACGGCCGAGCAGGCCATCTCGGAGGGGCGCGGCACTGTCTGGAACTCGCCCGACGCCTTCACGGGCTTCTCGACCCTGCTGCGCCCGATGGCCGCGACGAGCATCTGCGCCGTCATCGCCGACTCGGGCGCGGTGGCGTCCGCGCCGAACTGCGTCGAGGTCGACGCGAACGCGCTCGCCCAGGGCATGCCCGGCGGCCGGTTCGTGAAACTCGACGCGGTGACGCTCGACGGGTCGACCTACATCGTCGACTACACGCCGGTCGGGTACGACCCGGTCATCGGCGCCGTCGGCACCTGGCACGTCCACTTCTACTGGTCGACGACCAGCAACGAGGACAACGTCGGCGTGAACATCCCGGCCGAGCAACGTGGTTCCTGGGCCGCCTGGGACCGTGACGTGTTCGACAGCTTCACCGTCAGCCAGCGGCCGCCGGACGCGACCGCCATCTGCGGGGTCGTGGCCGAGCAGACGCACGAGATCCTGCTGCAGTCCGACGGCTCCGGCTACCCGTCCGGCACGTGCGTCACGCTGCCCGGCTGACCCCTGGAGCCGGGCTGCGAACAGCCGGCCAGCACGACACAGGCCCCGGTCGTCGTAGACCGGGGCCCGTCGTCGATGTCGCTCAGACGGTGAGCGGTCGCGCGCTCGGCGGGATGGGCGCCGGCAGCGCGGTCTCGCCCATCAGGTGGCGGTCGACGGCGGCGGCGCAGGCGCGTCCCTCCGCGATCGCCCACACGATGAGGCTCTGCCCGCGGCCCATGTCGCCGGCGACGAAGACCCCGTCCACGTTCGTGGCGTAGTCCTCGTCGCGCTTCACGTTGCTGCGTGGGTCGAGCTCGACGCCGAACTGCTCGAGCATCCCGTTCGTCTCCGGGCCGAGGAAGCCCATCGCGAGCAGGACCAGCTCGCACTCCATCTCGAAGTCCGTGCCCTCGACCTTGCTGAACCGGCCCTCGACGAGCTCGACCTCGTGGCCCTTGAGCGCCCGGAGGTTGCCGTCCTCGTCGCCGAGGAACTCCTCGGTGTTGACGGAGTAGACGCGCTCGACGCCCTCGTCGTGCGCCGACGTGACCTTGAAGGTCATGGCGTACGTCGGCCAGGGCTGGTGGTCGGGGCGCTCGTCCGGCGGGCGCGGGAGGATCTCGAACTGCGTCACGTTGACCGCGCCCTGACGGTGTGCGGTCCCGAGGCAGTCGGCACCCGTGTCGCCACCACCGATGATGACGACCCGCTTGCCCTCGGCCGTGATCGGCACCGCGCGCGGGTCGAGGTCACCCTCCTGCGCCTTGTTCGCCCAGGGCAGGTACTCCATCGCCTGGTGGACGCCGTTGAGGTCACGCCCCGGAACGGGCAGGTCGCGCCAGTTGGTGGCTCCACCGGCGAGGACGACCGCGTCGAAGTCGCGCTGCAGTTCCTCGGCGGTGATGTCCACACCGATGTTCGTGTTCGGCCGGAACTCGGTCCCCTCGGCCTCCATCTGCTCGATGCGCCGGTCGAGGTGGCGCTTCTCCATCTTGAACTCGGGGATGCCGTAGCGCAGCAGGCCACCGATACGGTCCGCGCGCTCGAAGACCACGACCTCGTGCCCAGCTCGGGTGAGCTGCTGGGCGGCCGCGAGCCCCGCCGGGCCCGAACCCACGACGGCGATGCGCTTGCCCGTGAGCTCCGTGGGCAGCACCGGCTGGACCCAGCCCTCGTCCCACGCGTGGTCGATGATCGAGACCTCGACCTGCTTGATCGTGACCGGCGGCTGGTTGATCCCGAGCACACAGGCCTGTTCGCACGGTGCCGGGCACAGCCGACCCGTGAACTCCGGGAAGTTGTTGGTCGCGTGCAGCCGGTCGATCGCCTCGCGCCACCGGTCCCGGTACACGAGGTCGTTCCAGTCCGGGATGATGTTGCCGAGCGGGCAGCCGTTGTTGCAGAACGGGATGCCGCAGTCCATGCAACGCGACGCCTGCTCCTTCAGCGTCTCGTCCGGGAAGTCCTGGTAGACCTCCTTCCAGTCGGCCTTCCGCTCGTCGACCGGACGCCACATCGGGAGCTGGCGGTCGCGGTGCTTGAGGAACCCTCGTACGTCACCCATGTCGTGTTCCTCCCGCTCAGCCGTGGGCAGAGGCCATGACGGCCTCGTCGATGTCGCGGCCCTGCTCCTCCGCCGACGCGATCGCGTCGAGGACGCGGCGGTAGTCGTTGGGCATGACCTTCTTGAAGTGGCGGACGTTGGTGTGCCAGCGCTCGAGGACCTCGGCGGCGACCGTCGACTCGGTCTCCGCGTGGTGCTTGCGCACCGTCTCGCGCAGGAACTCCTCGTCCTCCTCCTCGAGCGGTTCGAGCGCCACCATCTCGAGGTTGAGGTTGACGCTGAAGGTGCTCTCGGGGTCGTACACGTAGGCGATCCCGCCGCTCATGCCGGCACCGAAGTTCCGACCGGTGGGTCCGAGCACGACCACGCGACCGCCGGTCATGTACTCGCAGCCGTGGTCACCGACGCCCTCGACCACCGCGGTGGCGCCGGAGTTGCGGACGCAGAACCGCTCGCCGACGACGCCGCGCAGGAACACCTCGCCGCCCGTCGCCCCGTAGAGGATGACGTTGCCGGCGATGATGTTCTCCTCCGGGACGAAGTCCGGGTGCGTCGACTCCGGCGGGCGGACGACGAGCCGACCTCCCGACAGCCCCTTGCCGAGGTAGTCGTTCGCGTCGCCCCACAGGCGCAGGGTCACGCCCTTCGGCACGAACGCCCCGAAGCTCTGGCCGGCGGACCCGGTGAACCTGACCTGGATCGTGTCGTCCGGTAGCCCGAGGCTGCCGTACCGCTTGCTGATCTCGTTGCCGAGCATCGTGCCCACGGTGCGGTTCAGGTTCTCGATCTGCAGGTCGATCTCGACCGGCTGCTGGTGCTCGAGCGCCGGCTGGCTGAGCCGGATGAGCTCGTTGTCGAGGGCCTTGTCGAGGCCGTGGTCCTGCGACTTCGAGCAGTAGCGGTCCTGCTCCCACGGCGACTCCGGCTCGTGGAGGATCGCGGAGAGGTCGAGGCCACTGGCCTTCCAGTGCTCGATCGCATCGTCGACGTCGAGCGCGTCGACCGCGCCGACCGCCTCCTCGATCGACCGGAAGCCGAGCGCGGCGAGGTACTCGCGCACCTCCTCCGCGATGAACTCGAAGAAGTTGACGACGAACTCGGGCTTGCCGTTGAAGCGCTTGCGCAGCTCCGGGTTCTGGGTCGCGACGCCGACCGGGCAGGTGTCGAGGTGGCAGACCCGCATCATGATGCAGCCCGACACGACGAGCGGTGCCGTGGCGAAGCCGTACTCCTCAGCGCCGAGAAGCGTCGCGACGACGACGTCGCGGCCGGTCTTCAGCTGGCCGTCCGTCTGCACGATGATCCGGTCACGCAGCCCGTTGACCATCAGCGTCTGCTGGGTCTCGGCGAGGCCGAGCTCCCACGGGGTCCCGGCGTGCTTCAGCGAGTTCAGCGGCGACGCGCCGGTCCCACCGTCGTGCCCGGAGATGAGGACCACGTCGGCCTTCGCCTTCGACACGCCCGCGGCAACGGTGCCGACCCCGGACTCGCTGACGAGCTTGACGTGGACGCGGGCCTGCGGGTTGGCGTTCTTGAGATCGTGGATCAGCTGCTTGAGGTCCTCGATCGAGTAGATGTCGTGGTGGGGCGGCGGCGAGATGAGGCCGACGCCAGGCGTCGAGTAGCGGGTCTTGGCGATCCACGGCCACACCTTCTGGCCCGGCAGCTGCCCACCCTCACCCGGCTTGGCGCCCTGCGCCATCTTGATCTGCAGGTCATCCGAGTTCGTGAGGTAGTTGGCGGTCACGCCGAACCGGCCCGAGGCGACCTGCTTGATGGCCGAGCGGCGGGAGTCGCCGTTGGGGTCGGGCAGGAAGCGCTCCTCGTCCTCGCCGCCCTCGCCCGTGTTCGACTTGGCGCCGAGGCGGTTCATGGCGATCGCGAGCGTCTCGTGCGCCTCGGCCGAGATCGACCCGTAGGACATCGCGCCGGTCGAGAACCGCTTGACGATCTCGCTGACCGGCTCGACCTCCTCGATCGGCACCGGCGGACGCACGCCCTCCCGGAACTTGAAGAGGCCACGCAGCGTCGCGAGGTTCTCGGACTGCTGGTCGACGAGCTCCGTGTACTCCTTGAAGACCTCGTAGCGCTTCGACCGCGTGGCGTGCTGGAGCTTGAAGACCGTCTCGGGGTTGAACAGGTGGTACTCGCCCTCGCGACGCCACTGGTACTCGCCCCCGAACCAGAGGTCGCGGTGGGCGGCCTCGGCGGGGTTGTCGAGGTGGGCGAACTCGTGGCGGCGACGGACCTCCTCGGCGATGACGTCGAGCCCGACGCCGCCGATCTTCGAGACGGTGCCCGTGAAGTAGCGCTCGACGACCTCCTCGGACAGGCCCAGCGCCTCGAACACCTGGGCGCCGCGGTAGGAGGCCACGGTCGAGATGCCCATCTTGGACATGATCTTGAGGACGCCCTTGGTGCACGCCTTGACGTAGTTGCGCTCGGCCTTCTTGGGGTCGATCTCGCCGAGCACGCCGTCGCGCACCAGGTAGCCGATCGACTCGAAGGCGAGGTAGGGGTTGATCGCCGCGGCGCCGTAACCCAGCAGCAGCGCCATGTGCTGGGTCTCGCGGGCATCGCCGGCCTCGACGACGAGCCCGACCTTGGAGCGCGTCTTCTCGCGGACGAGGTGGTGGTGCACGGCCGCCGTCAGCAGCAGCGACGGGATCGGGGCGAGCTCCTCGCTGGTGTGCCGGTCACTGAGCACGATGATGCGGGCACCGTCCTCGATGGCGTCCGAGACCTTCTCGCAGATCTCGTCGAGGGCCCGCTCCATCCCGGCCCCGCCCTCGGCCACGGGGTACAGGCCGTCGATCGCGAACGAGGCGAAGTCGGGCCGGTCCCCGTCCTCGTTCATGTAGTAGAGCTTCGCGAACTCGTCGTTGGTGAGGATGGGCGTCGGGAGGATGACCTGCTTGCAGGCCTCGGGGCCGGGGTGCAGCAGGTTCTTCTCGGGCCCGATGCCCGTCACCATCGAGGTGACCATCTCCTCGCGGATCGCGTCGAGCGGCGGGTTCGTGACCTGGGCGAACAGCTGCTTGAAGTAGTCGAAGAGCAGCCGCGAACGGTTCGAGAGCACGGCCACCGGGGTGTCGGAGCCCATCGACCCGATCGGCTCGGCGCCGGTGCGGGCCATGGGCCCGACGATGAGCCTCAACTCCTCGGTCGTCCAGCCGAACACGCGCTGGTGCTTGATCACGCTCGCGTGCTGCGGCGTCAGCAGGAAGCGCTGCGGCAGGTCCTCGAGGTACACCGTGTGCTCGTGCAGCCAGTCGCCGTACGGCTCGGCATCGGCCAGGGAGCGCTTGATCTCCTCGTCCTCGACGATGCGGCCCTGCGAGGTGTCGACGAGGAACATCTTGCCGGGCTGCAGGCGGCCCTTGCGGACGATCTGCTTGGGGTCGATGTCGAGGACGCCGACCTCGGACGCCATGACGACGAGGCCGTCCTCCGTCACCCAGTAGCGCGACGGGCGGAGGCCGTTGCGGTCGAGCACCGCGCCGACGAGCGTGCCGTCGGTGAACGTGACCGACGCCGGGCCGTCCCACGGCTCCATGAACGAGGCGTGGTAGCGGTAGAAGTCGCGCTTCCAGTCCGGCATCGTGTCCTGGTTCTCCCACGCCTCGGGGATCATCATCAGGACCGCGTGCGGCAGGCTGCGGCCACCCAGGTGCACGAGCTCGAGGGCCTCGTCGAAGCTCGCCGTGTCGGACGCACCGGGCGTCATGATCGGGTACGCCCGCTCGAGCCGGTCGCCCCAGACCTCGCTCTCGAACACGCCCTCGCGTGACCGCATCCAGTTGCGGTTGCCCATGACGGTGTTGATCTCGCCGTTGTGGGCGATCAGTCGGTACGGGTGCGCGAGCGGCCAGGACGGGAAGGTGTTGGTGGAGAACCGCGAGTGGACGAGCGCGAGCGCGGTCTCATACCGCTCGTCGGACAGGTCCCGGAAGAAGTCCTGCAGCTGCAGGCTCGTCAGCATCCCCTTGTAGACGATGGTGCGGGCGCTGAGGCTCGGGAAGTAGACCTCCACCTCGTGCTCGACGCGCTTGCGTGCGACGAAGGCGCGTCGGTCGAGGTCGATGTCCGTGAGCTCCTCGCCCTCGGGGCCGGCGATGAAGAGCTGGCGGAAGCACGGCTCGGCGTTGCGCGCGAAGGAGCCGATCATCGAGTTGTC
>JBFHRB010000079.1:0-13105 GCA_041591915.1 Nitriliruptorales bacterium | reverse complement strand
GGCGCCTACGACGTGCACGAGCGCGTCAAGTGCATGGACGAGGACGGCGTCGCCGTCGAGCTGCCGTTCCCGACGTTCCCGCGCTTCGCCGGCACGCGCTTCATCCCGCTCGCGCAGAAGGACCCCGAGCTCGCCCTCGGCTGTGTGCAGGCCTACAACGACTGGATGATCGACGAGTGGTGCGCGGCCTACCCGGACCGCTTCATCCCCCAGGTCCTCATCCCGCTCTGGGACATCGCGGCGTCGGTCGCCGAGATGGAGCGCACGGCCGGCAAGGGGGCGCGCAGCGTCGCGTTCTGCGAGAACCCGCACGGCGTCGGCCTGCCCAGCTTCCCGACCGGCCACTGGGGCCCGGTGTTCGACGCCGCCCAGAACCTCGAGCTCGTCCTGAGCTGCCACATCGGCACCTCCGGCAAGCTGCCGCGCGTCTCCCCGGAGACGAGCCCGTCCGTGGGCATCGGCCTCTGCGGCATCAACTCGATGCTCGCGACCGGCGACCTCATCTTCAGCGGCGAGCTCGAGAAGTACCCGGGCGTGAGGTTCGCCCTGTCGGAGGGCGGCGCCGGCTGGGTGCCGTACGTCCTCGAACGCCTCGACTACACGTGGGCCCGCTCTCGCTACGAGGGCATCGACCAGATCGAGACACCGCCGTCGGAGCAGTTCCAGCGCAACATCTGGGTCTGCATCATCCACGACGAGTTCGCGATCCAGAACCGCCACGCGATCGGCGTGGACAAGATCATGTGGGAGGCCGACTTCCCGCACAACGACAGCAACTGGCCCAACTCGCGCAAGCTCCTCGCCGAGACGCTGCGCGACGTGCCGGACGACGAGGCCCGCGAGATCGGCGAGACGAACGCCAGGTCGCTCTACCGCTTCGGCGCCTGAGGCTCCGAGCCGTCAGGAGATCAGGCCGGCACGCCGGGCGACGAGCTCGGCCACGGCGAGGTCCTCGAGCGCGAGGCCGACGCTCTTGAACATCGTCACCTGGGTCGCCGCGTTGCGCGCCACCCGGCGTGCGACGAGGTCCACGAGGTCACCGGCGAGGTCGGTCTCCCAGTCGAAGGCGCCGGCCTCGGCGGCCTGGATCAGATCGCCGGCCTCGACCTCGGCGGCCGAGCGCTCGTCGACCGTGACGATGTCCGCACGACCAACGAGCGCCGCAGGCACCTCGTGCGCGCCGGCCGTGTAGGCGCCGACGAGGTTGAGGTGGGCACCCGGCCGCACGTCCTCGGCGGCCAGCACCGGCGTGGTGCTGGACGTGCACGTGCAGACGATGTCCGCCGCAGCGGCGGTGCTCGCGTCGGCGGGGCGTCCGCCGACCTCTTCGCAGAGCCGTTCGGTCGAGGCGGTCGTACGCGCGCACACGAGCACCTCCTCGAGGGAGGGCCGGACCACCCGCATGGCCTCGACGTGATCTCGGGCCTGGGGGCCCGCCCCGAAGATCCCGAGAGTCCGGACGTCCTCCCGTGCGAGCGCATCGGTTGCCAGCGCCGAGGCAGCCGGGGTTCGCAGCGCGGTCAGCGCGGCACCGTCGAGCAGGGCAACGGGGCGCCCCGCCTCGGCATCGAACAGCACGTAGGTGCCCTGGATGGTGGGCTCACCCCGGTCCGCGTTGCGCGGCTGGACCATGACGAGCTTGATCCCCGCCACGTCGCCGCCCGCGGCCGGCATGACCAGGAGGTCACCGCCAGCGACATGGAGGTGGGTCCGCAGGGCATGGTCGACACGGGTGGAGAACGCGGCTCGCAGCGCCTCGATCGCCTGGGCCATCGACACGTGGTGTCGGATCGCGTCGGCGTCGAGGTGGGGCAGGCTCATCGGAGCTGGAACCCGAGGCCCAACGGGTCCCGCGGATCGAGCACGAACGTCGCGAACCCCGTCGGGTAGGCGTGCCCGCCCACCTCGGTCGTGACCCCGCGATCGGGATCCTCACCGAGCACGCGCCCGGTGAAGGTCCCGCCGGCGATGCCATCGTGGAGCAGCACCTCGCCGCGCGGAAGCGCACCCGCGGCGTCGAGCAGGGCGAGCCGTGCGGACGTGCCCGACCCGCACGGTGAGCGGTCCACCTCGCCGTCGGCGAACACGGTGACGTTCAGCTGGCGCAACTCCGGACCCGCGTGGTCGACGTCGCGGTGCCAGATCACGCCGTAGCAGCCGCTCAGGCGATCGTCGTCGGGATGCACGAGTGCCGGATGGTCGACGAGCGCGTGCTTGATCTCGCGCGTCAGCGCGATGAGCTCGGGAAGGTCGTCGGCTCCCACGTCGAGGCCGACGCTCGTGACGTCGACGGAGGCGTAGAACGCACCCCCGTACGAGATGTCGCAGCGGACCTGGCCCCTCGTCGTGCCGACCTCGACGTCCATCGCGCTCACCCACGATCCGACGTTGACGAACCGGACCTGGCCCACCTCGCCCGAGTCGTCGATGTCGGCCGTGACCCGCAGCCGCCCCGACGGGACGTCGACGGCGAGCTCGGTGACGGGCGAGGACGAGGGCACCACGCCCGTCGAGAGCGCCCAGGACGCGAGCGCGATCGTCCCGTGCCCGCAGGCCGTCGAGAACCCGTCCTTGTGCCAGAAGACCACCCCGAGGTCGCCGTCCTCGTCGTCGGGCTCGGTGACGAAGCCGCCGTACATGTCGGCGTGCCCGCGCGGCTCGTTGCAGAGGAACGCGCGCACGTCGTCGAGTCGCTGCATGGCGTCCGAGCGCTTGTCGAGCACGGTGGCCCCGAGCAGCGCTGGCACGCCCTCCGTGACGATGCGGAAGGGTTCGCCTGCGGTGTGCCAGTCGGCGACCTGGACGGTGAGTGAGACACGAGCAGCCATGCCCGGCAGGCTACGCGTCGGCCCACGGGGCCGACCGGTGTCGGCGCTCGGGACCCGTTGGGCGACAAGCAGCGGACGGACGGGCATGCTGTCCAACACGGACCTCATGACGAGACGGGGACAACATGCGCGACGCACTGCTCATCATCCACATCCTTGCGATCGCGGCCTGGATCGGCGGCAGCATCATGAACGGCGTCATCAACATGCGGGTCGCGGCTGCAGGCTCCGTCGAGGGCAACGCCGTGCTGGCCCGCTCGACGGTCAAGCTCGGCATGGTGTTCTACATGCCGGCCGCCATCGTCACGCTGCTCAGCGGGATCGGGCTGATCATCGCCAGCGATGACGCCTACTCATGGGGCGCACCGTGGGTGTCCTTCGGCTTCCTCGCCGTGATCGTCGCGGCGATCCTCGGGCCCGTGAAGTTCCTGCCCCTCAGCGAGCAGATCGCCGCCGGCTACGAAGCCGGTGACGTCGAGGCTGCGCAGAAGGCCTCCAAGGACATCGCGATGTGGTCGAGCGTCAACACACTCATCCTCGTCGTGGCCCTGGCCCTGATGGTCATCAAGCCGGGTTCCTGAGCTCCGGCTCACCCAGACGATCGCCCCGCGGCTCGTCCCTACCCTGCGGCCAACGTCCCCGATCCGCGAAGGCGACCCGTGCTCCTCGGTGCCTCTGTCCCGTCCCGCGACCCGCTCGGCTCCGCGCTGGAGCTCGGCGCTGACGCCGTGCAGATCCACCTGTCTGCCCCGCGCGTGTGGCGGGCACCCATCCGCCGGGCCGACGCGGACGAGTTGCGGGCGTCCCGGACGCTCATCGCTGCGCACGCCCCCTACCTCTGCAACCCGGCATCGGGCAACGAAGAGGTGCGGGAGAAGACGGCCCGCAACCTCCAGGCCACACTCGAGGAGGCCGAGCGTTGCGGCGTGCTCGGCGTCGTCGTGCACGCGGGCCACGCCGCGGGCGGCGGGGACATGGACGATGCGCTCGCCCGCTGGGTCGAGGTCGCCCGTTCCCTCAGCTCCGACGTCCCCCTGCTGATCGAGAACACGGCGACGGGGACGGTGGCTCCGGGGCGCCACCTCGCCGACGTGGTCCGGCTGTTCGAGACGCTGCGGGGCGAGGACCTCGACGTACCGATCGGGTCGTGCTTCGACACCTGCCACGCCTGGGCGGGCGACCCCGACACGGCCGAGGACCCCGCGGGCTACCTCAAGGCGTTCGCGGAGGCCGCGGGCGGCATCGACCTGCTGCATGTCAACGACTCGAAGGACGCAGCAGGTGCGGGGCGGGACCGCCACACCAACCTCGGCGACGGCGAGATGGGGGACGCGCTCGCACTGCTGGTGCAGGCAGCTGCCGACCTCAGCGTGCCGGCAGCCATCGTCGAGACGCCGTCGGAGGACGGCGGGCACGTCCGCGACCTCGCCCGGATCCGCGACCACCTGGGCTGATATCCACAGGCCGAGGCGACCAACTCGACGTCCGGCCAGCCGCACGACCGATGCTCGGGGTCCGCCGACCCGGAGCCGCCGATGTTCGTCGACCACCCCGCAACCCGCCCGACCCCTGGCATCGAGCCCGAGCGCGCACGCAAGCTGCTCGGCATCCTCGACCGCTTCGAGGATCCCGCGGTCGATCGAGAACGCGCCTGGGACTCCGTGTCGGACATCCTGCGCATCGAGGCCGAGCGCGATCTCCGCCACGCCGGCCAGCCCGGCCTCTACGTCGCCGCGGCCGACGGCGACGCGGCTCTCCTCGTCGCCCGGAGCCGTCCGTTCGACGAGGGCGACCACCTCCGCCCGGTCATCGAACTGGTCGCGCTGGCCGTGGCGCTCGGCGCCGACCGCGTCGCCGTGGCGATCGGCGGCCGCGCCTGGTCACTCGACGACCCGATCCCGCCCACGGCCGGGGCCGTCGACCTCCGCCAGCCGGTGCTCGCGGTCCACCTTGCCGACGGCCACGGGGACCACGTCGAGCTGGCCACGCAGGTCCACACGTGGCAGCTCGAGGACGGCGACGTGGTCTGGGACGAGATCGCCGACACGGGCGGGGCCGCCGGCGTCATCGCCGACCTGCTCCACAGCGTCCTCGATGGGCTCGGCCACTTCGACGAGCTCGTCCGCGCCCAGCCAGAGGCCGTCCTCGAGCAGTTCGCACGCTGCGATGCACGGGGCCACGACGTGCACCTGACACCGACCGGCCTGCGGCGCGTGCTCGCGCCCGTCGCAGGCTGAGGGTCAGTTCGCTGCCGCGATGATGTCGTTGAACGTCTTGCTCGGCCGCATCTTCTCCGCCACCACCGCGTAGTCCGGCCAGTAGTAGCCGTCGATGTCGACCGGGTCGCCCTGCACGGCGTTCAGCTCGGTGACGATCGTCTCCTCGTTCGCCGCCAGCTGCTCGGCCAGCGGGGCGAAGCGCTCGGCCAGCTCGGGGTCCTCGGTCTGGGCGACCAGGGCCTGCGCCCAGTACAGGGCCAGGTAGAAGTGGCTGCCACGGTTGTCGAGCTCGTTCACCTTGCGTGAGGGCGACTTCCGGTTCTCGAGGACCTTGCCGGTCGCCTCGTCGAGCGCGGCGGCGATGACGTTGGCCTTGGTGTTCCCGGTCGTCTCCCCGTAGAGCTCGAGCGACGGGACGAGCGCCAGGAACTCGCCGAGCGAGTCCCAGCGGAGGTGGTTCTCCTTCACGAACTGCTGGACGTGCTTCGGGGCCGAGCCGCCGGCACCGGTCTCGAACAGGCCGCCCCCCTGCATCAGCGGCACGATCGACAGCATCTTCGCGCTGGTCCCGAGCTCGAGGATCGGGAAGAGGTCGGTGAGGTAGTCGCGGAGCACGTTCCCGGTGACCGAGATCGTGTTCTCGCCCTTCGCGGCCCGCTCGAGCGAGAACCGCGCCGCGTCACGGACGTTCATGACGTGGATGTCGAGGCCGTCGGTGTCGTGCTCGGGCAGGTACTCGTTCACCTTGGCGATCAGCTCGCGGTCGTGCGCCCGCGTCTCGTCGAGCCAGAACACGGCCGGCCAGCCCGTCGCGCGGGCGCGCGTGACGGCGAGCTTGACCCAGTCCCGGATCGGCTCGTCCTTCGTCTGGCACGCGCGCCAGATGTCACCCTCGGCGACCCCATGCTCGAGCAGGACGTTGCCGTCGGCGTCGACGACCCGGACGGTGCCGGCACGGTCGACCTCGAAGGTCTTGTCGTGCGAGCCGTACTCCTCCGCCTTGCGGGCCATCAGCCCGACGTTGGGGACGGTGCCCATCGTCGTGGGGTCGAAGGCGCCGTTGGCCCGGCAGAACTCGACGGTCTCGTCGTAGAGCGCGGCGTAGCTCGAGTCGGGGATCGTGGCCTTGGCGTCCTGTTGCTCACCGGCCTCGTTCCACATCTGCCCGGAGGTGCGGATCATCGCGGGCATCGAAGCGTCGATGATGATGTCGCTGGGGACGTGGAGGTTGGTGATCCCGCGGTCGCTGTCGACCATCGCGAGGTCCGGACCCTCCGCGAGCGCCCGGTCGATCGCGGCGCGGATCTCGGCGGCCTGGTCGTCAGGCATGCCGTCGAGCGCCGCGAGGACGCTGCCGAGGCCGTCGTTGGGATCGCCCCCGGCCGCGTCGATCGCGTCGCCGTACTGCTCGAAGACGTCGGCGAAGTAGGCCCGCACGGCGTGCCCGAAGATGATGGGGTCGCTGACCTTCATCATCGTCGCCTTCATGTGGAGCGAGAACAGGACGCCCCGGTCCTTGGCGTCCGCGATCTGCGCGCGGAGGAAGTCGACCAGCGCCGCACGGCTCATGAACGTCGCGTCGAGCACCTCGCCCGCCTCGAGGGCCAGCCCGTCCTTCAGCACCGTCGTCTCGCCGTCGGCCCCGGCCAGTTCGATGCGTACGGTCGTCGGCGACGACACCGTCACCGACTTCTCGTTCGAGCGGAAGTCGTCGGCACCCATCGTGGCCACGTGGGTCTCCGAGTCGGAGGACCACTCCCCCATCGAGTGCGGGTGCTTGCGCGCGTACTCCTTGACGGCCTTCGGTGCCCGGCGGTCCGAGTTGCCCTCACGGAGCACCGGGTTCACGGCGCTGCCCTTGACCGCGTCGTAGCGCGCCTTGACCTCGCGCTCCTCGTCGGTCTGCGGGTCCTCGGGGTAGTCCGGGACGTCGTAGCCGTCGCCCTGCAGCTCCACGATGGCGGCCTTGAGCTGCGGGATCGAGGCCGAGATGTTCGGGAGCTTGATGATGTTGGCCTGGGGCGTCTTGGCCAGCTCACCCAGCTCGGTCAGCGCGTCCGGGACGCGCTGGTCGTCGCGCAGCCGGTCCGGGAAGACCGCGAGGATCCGCGCGGCGAGGGAGATGTCCTTGAGCTCCACCTCGACGCCCGCAGCCGCCGTGAAGGTCTCGATGATCGGCAGCAGCGAGTGCGTCGCGAGCATCGGTGCTTCGTCGGTCAGCGTGTAGGAGATCTTCATGAGCGGGCCTCGATGTCCGGCGTCGGGTGAACCCGACGGATCGACGTCACGGGGTCGGCAGATGCACCGCAGGGGCGCACGCCAGCGTGGCCCGAACGCTACCCGGCCGACCCGCCGGGATGCATGGCTGGCGGCCGTCCGTAGGTCCGCGCGCCGTGCCGCATGCGCCGGCAACGACGACGGCACCCCAGCCGGGGTGCCGTGTCTCGTCGCGCTTCTCGTTCAGCAGGCGTAGCTGTGGCCGAGCTCCACGAGATGGCTCTCCAGCTTGCGCTTGATGCGCTGGAGCGCGTTGTCGATGGACTTGACGTGACGGCCCAGCAGCTCCGCGATCTCCTGGTAGCTGCGGCCCTCCACGTACAACTCGAGGACGTCGGACTCGAGGCCGCTGAGCACCTGGGCGAAGGCGTCGCGCAGGTACGCGAGGTCGTCACTGTCGATGAGGATGCGCAGCGGGTCCACCTCCTCGACGCAGGCGATCGTGTCGCCAACGGTGCGGGAGGGGTCGTCGTCCTGTGGACGGTCGAAGGAGACGTAGGAGTTGAGGGGCGTGTGCTTCTGGCGCGTGGCCGTCTTGATGGCCGTGAGGATCTGGCGCGTGATGCACAGCTCGGCGAAGGACCGGAACGAGGCCCCGTGCTTGGCGTCGTAGTCGCGGATCGCCTTGTAGAGGCCGATCATGCCTTCCTGGACGATGTCCTCGCGGTCGGCACCCACCAGGAAGTAGGAGCGGCTCTTGGCCCGCGCGAATCGTCGATAGCGATCGAGCAGGGCCTGCAGTGCCCCGTCCACGCCGTCGCGCACATCGAGGACGAGCTGCTCGTCACTGCGGATGCTCAGGTCGGGCCGTGAGCCGACCTTGCGCTTGACCTTGGCTCGCGCCATGAACTCGTCCTCCACGCCCGTCACCGGTCCCTACCGGCAACGTCTCACCAGTCCAAACGAACTAGTTACCTGTTGGTGACGCGTCCCCTACGTACCCGGCTCCGTAGTTCAGCGTCTGCTCGGTGTGTCTCGCCTAGCGCGCACCTCGTAGAGGGCGATCGCTGCGGCGACCGAAGCGTTGAGGGACCCGACCTGGCCGCGCATCGGCAGCCTGACGAGCATGTCGCAGTGTAACTGGCTAGTTCTGACTAGTCCCGAGCCCTCTGAGCCGACGACGAGCACGATCGGCTCCTCCAGCAGCGGACAGGCCGATATCTCCTCCTCAGCGGCCGCATCGAGCCCCACCACCCACGCGCCGGAGTCCTGCTTGAGCGTGCGAAGAGCGCTCGAAAACCCGGCCGTTCGGACAACCGGCAGATGCGCGAGGGCTCCAGCAGCCGCCTTCTCGACCGTCGGCGTGATGGCCGCAGCGCGCCGATCGGGCAGCACCATGCCGTGCGCTCCTGCCGCCTCGGCGGTGCGCGCGATGCTCCCCACGTTGTGCGGATCGGTCACGTGGTCGAGGGCGATGACGAACAGGGCCTCGCCCGCCTCCTCCGCCCGGTTCGCGAGATGGCTGAGGTCGACGTAGGGGAACGGCGGCGCGACCGCGAGCACCCCCTGGTGGACGAGCCCCTGAGCGCGGTCGTCGATCTCGGTGCGCGCGACCTCCTGCACCTCGACCGCGGCCTCGACCGCTCGCGCGAGGAGGTCCTCGAGGGTCTCGGACTGCGTCCGATCGCGGTCGACGAGGATCCGTCGAACTGGGCGCTCGGCTCGCAGGAGCTCCCGCACCGGGTGCACCCCGACGACGACGCGCTCGTTGCGCCCGGGCCGCCCCTCCGGGCGGCGGCGACCGCCGCCCCCGCCCTTGCGCCCCTTCTGCGCCACCTCAGCCTGCCGCGCGGCGCGCGGCCGAGGGCTCGACGAACCACCGCGACCCGCCAGGGCGGTCCTCCACGGCGATGCCCATCTCGGTCAGCCGGTCGCGGATCGCATCGGCGCGAGCGAAGTCCTTCTCGCTCCGGGCAGCGTCCCGCTGCTCGAGAAGGTCCTCCACGATCGGGGAGATGACCCCGGCCAGCCGCTGGGCGCGGTCGACCTCCGAAGCGACGTCCAGGCCCAGCACCTCATCGCCCAGGGTGACGAGTGCACCCGCGAGGCTCGCGACGTCAGCCGCCGCAGCGGCATCGCCGGCCTCTGCCCGCTTCAGCAGGTCGTTGCCGGCGCCAACGAGCTCGTGCAACACCGCGACCGCCTTGGGCGCATTGAGGTCGTCGTCCATGGCGGCGACGAAGGCGTTCACGTGCGGTCCCGCAGCGTCGCTGGGCTCCGCGTCGCCGGCCACCGCTCGCGCCGTCCGCAGGAACGTCGTGAACCGCTCGTGTGCCGTCGCGGCCTCTTCGAGGCGCTCGTCCTCGTACGTCAGCGGGCTGCGATGGTGCGCACTCAGGTACCAGAGTCGCAGTGGGCCCGGGCCGAGCGCATCGATCGCCTCGCTGAGGGCGACGATGTTGCCGATCGACTTCGACATCTTCTCCTCGCCCATCCGGATCATCCCGTTGTGGATCCAGGTGCGCGCGAAGGTGGCGTCGTGGGCAGCCTCGTACTGGGCGATCTCGTTCTCGTGGTGCGGGAACACGAGGTCCAGCCCGCCACCGTGGATGTCGAAGCCACTGCCCAGGTGCCTACCCGCCATGGCCGAGCACTCGATGTGCCACCCGGGCCGCCCCTCACCCCACGGCGCCGGCCAGGAGGGTTCACCGGGCTTGGCGGCCTTCCACAGCGCGAAGTCGAGCGGGTCGTCCTTCACCTCCGAGGCCACGGTCTCCGCGCCCTCGAGCAGCTCGTCGATGTTGCGGTTGCTGAGCTTGCCGTACTCCGGGAACTCCCGGACCCGGAAGAAGACGGTCCCCTCGACCGCGTAGGCCTTGTCCTGGTCGATGAGCTGCTGGATGAGCTCCTGCATCTCGAGGATGTGCCCGGTGGCTCGAGGCTGGATGTCGGCCGGCAGGATGCCGAGCGCGTCCATGGTGTCGTTCCACACCTTCGTGTACCGCTCGGCGACCTCGAACGTCGACACGTCCTCGCGCTGGGCGCGCATGATGATCTTGTCGTCGATGTCGGTGACGTTGCAGACGTAGAGGACGGCGTAACCGCGGTAGACGAGGTAGCGGCGGAGCACGTCGAAGACGACCTGCGACCGCCCGTGCCCGATGTGGGCCTCGGCCTGGACCGTCGGGCCACACACGTACATCGAGACCTTGCCCGGCTCGCGAGGCTCGAACGGCTTCTTGCTGCGCGTCAGCGTGTCGTACAGGACGAGCGACATCGGGATTCATCCGAGGGTCGTGGTCGGCGCCAGAGCGTACCGGTGGGGTCAGCCCACGGATGCGTCGCGAGACACCAGCACCGTGGCCCAGCAGGCGATCCCCTCGCCGCGCCCGATCGTGCCGAGACGGTCGGTGGTCGTGAACTTCACGGAGACCCGGTCCACCGCGGCACCCAGCGCAGAACCCAGGTTCTCGCGCATCTGGTCGCGGTACGCCGCCAATCGCGGCCGCTGGGCGACGATCGTCAGATCGGCGTTCGCCAGCTGCCAGCCCAGGCCGGTCGCCGCGGCGACGACGTCCCTGAGCAAGCCGAGGGAGTCGGCCCCCGCGGTCTCCGGTCGGTCAACGCCGAAGCGCTGGCCGAGATCACCGAGTCCGAGGGCGCCGAGGAGCGCGTCGGCCACGGCGTGCGCCGCCACGTCCGCATCCGAATGTCCGTCGAGGCCGGGCCCGTCCGGCACGGTCACGCCCGCGATCACGAGCGGCCGTCCCGGCTCGTCGGAGAACGGGTGGACGTCGATCCCCGAACCGACACGGAGCTCAGCCACGACGCGCCCGCTCTGCCGCGAGGACCGCCTCGGCCATCATGAGATCTCGCGGGTAGGTGATCTTCAGCGCACGGGGGTCCCCCGGGACGAGCACGATCTTGCCTTCCACGACCCCGGCGTCGATCGCGGACTCGACGAGCCCGAGGTCGTCGGTGGTGTGCTCACCCGGCGCCCAGTCGAGGACCGCGCGGTAGACGTCGGCCCGGACGACCTGTGGGGTCTGCACCGCCCAGAGGTCCGCCCGGTCGACCGTGCGGATGCGCCCCTCGGGCGTCGGACGCTTGAGGGTGTCCGCGACCGGGAGGGCCGGCGCGGCCGCGATCGCCTGGCCCGCGACGGACGCGATGGCCATGCGAACGCACTTGCTCGGGATGAACGGTCGCGCAGCGTCGTGGATCGCGATGAGTTCCGCGTCGGCGTCGGAGGCGGCAACGCCTGCCCGGACGCTTCCTGTCCTCGTCGCCCCGCCGACCACCAGGGTCACCCCGACGAGGTCGTCCAGGACCCGGGCGAACTCGAGGCTGAGGCGCGCCGGGTGCACGACGACGAGCTCGTCCGCGCCACCCGCCAGCAGCCGCAGCGCGGCGTGGCGAACCATGGGCTCGCCGCCGACCTCGACCAGCGCCTTGGGGCGGTCTTGGCCGAGTCGCTCACCGCTGCCGGCGGCGACGATGACGGCGCTGACGCTCAACCGGGCCCCCCGGTGCTGTTGTCACCCTGCACGAGCCTGATCCGGGACGCGTCAGCGTCGTCATCGCCCTCGACTCGCGCGGCGAAGAGCATCCGCCCCTGCCGTGACTGCATGATCGATGTCACGTCGGCGGTGACCCACTCGTCCAGTTGCTCCGCGGCGCGCTCGACGACGACCATCGTCCCGTCGGGCAGGTAGCCGACCCCCTGCTGCGGCTCGCGGCCCTCCTTCACGATGCGCAGCCGCACGCGATCCCCCGGGATGACGGGCGGACGAAGCGAGTCCGCCAGCTCGTGCAGGTTGAGCACGCGGACCCCGGAGATCTCCGCCACGCGGCCGAGGTTCGCGTCGACGGTGATGAGCGCGGCGCCACGGTCACGGCACAGCCGCACGAGCTTCGCGTCGACCTCGGTGACCCCCGGCACGTCGTCCTGCGTGACCTCGACGACGACGCTGCCCTCGTCCTGCAGCGCCGAGAGGGAGTCGAGGCCGCGCCGAGCAGCCGCCCGCCGGCGGGGGTGCTCGACGTCCGCGAGCGCCTGCATCTCCTCGAGCACGAAGGCCGGGACGACGAGCGTGCCATCGACGAACCCCGCGCGTGCGACGTCCACGAGCCGGCCGTCCATGAGGGCGGAGGTGTCCACGAGCTTCACGCCAGCGCCCTTGCTCGGCGAGCTGACCTCGAGGCGTCCGCGCGCCCCGACGAAGCGCAGCAGGTCCCCGCCGCGGGTGGCTCCGAGCCGAGCTCCGGCGTACGTGGCGAGGAGGAGGATGACCATCGCGACCGGCACGGTGAACTGCTTCGCGGGCAGGATCAGTACGGGCCAGAGCAGCAGCATGGCGAGCAGGCCCATGAGCGTGGCGCCGACGACGGTCGAGATCAGGACCGCGGCGTCGACGCGCGCGAGCCGCGACTGGGCCGCGTCGACCCCGGCGATGGCCTTGCGTCCGACGAGGCCCCCCAGGACGTAGCCGACGAGCGCGCCGAGGACGGTCGACAGCAGCTGGGTCGCGTCGGGGTCGCCGCGGCCGAGCAACTCGTCGACCGCCGGGCCGGCGGCGTAACCGGCCGCGGTCACCGCGCTCACGATGCCGAGCCGGAACAACTCGAGCACCACGGTCGCGCCGCGGTTGCCGGAAGCCTCGTCGGGGCGTTGCTCGCTCACGGGTCGAGGATAGGACGGCCAGACGCGCGGAGCCCCCGCATGGCGCGGGGGCTCGAGCGTTGCTCCTCCGCTGCCCTGATCAGGCGTGTGCCTCGTGCAGCGTCTTGAGGATCAGCTCCGCGGCCGTCTCCTCGTCCGTCTTGATCGCGACCGCGAGC
>JBFHRB010000078.1:0-13131 GCA_041591915.1 Nitriliruptorales bacterium | reverse complement strand
TTGCGCGAGTGGCGCGAGAGGGTGCGGACGTGCTCGCGCATGTCCTCGGGGCCGGTCGCGCAGTTCATGCCGAGCACGTCGATCGGCAGCGGGTCGAGCGCGGCGATGGCCGCCAGCGGCTCGGTCCCCAGGAGCATCGTGTTGATGTCCTTCTCGACCGTGAACGACACCATCAGCGGGACGCGCTCGCCGCGCGCGACGAACACGTCGTTGCAGGCGGCGACGGCGGCCTTGATCTGCAGCAGGTCGAAGCAGGTCTCGATGAGCAGCACGTCCGCGCCGCCGTCGAGCAGCCCGCGGACCTGACGCTTGTAGCCGGCCTCCATCGTCTCGACGTCGATGAAGTCCTTGGTGGTCGCGGGGTCCTTGCCCAGGCTCAGCGTCGGCGACTTCGTGCCGGGCCCGATCGAGCCCACCACCCAGCGCGGACGGTCGGGGGTCGAGTAGTCGTCGCAGGCCCGGCGGGCGATCTCGGCCGCGAGTCGGTTGATCTCCTCGGTGAGCTCACCGAGGCCGTACTCGTCGAGCACCCAGGGTGCCGCCCCGAACGTGTCCGTCTCGACGCAGTCGACGCCGACCTCGAGGAAGTCGCGGTGGACCTGCTCGATGACGTCCGGGCGGGTGCGGACGAGGTTCTCGTTGCAGCCCTCGAGGTCCTCTCCGCCGAAGTCGTCCGGCGTCAGCTCGGCCTCCTGCAGCGAGGTCCCCATGGCCCCGTCGAACACGACCACGCGCGAGCGGATCGCGTCGAGGAACGGGTGCGCCTCGAGCGGCGGGAGGGGTGTGGGGTACAGGTCGGTCACGGCTGGCAGCCCCTGGGACGACTGTCGGGAGCTCGCGTGGGCCGGACTCGGCGCGCGAAGAGCGGAGGTGTGGTGCGTTGCGTCGAGGGTACGCGCTCGGGGCGGAGGCGGGAAGCCGGCCGGCGATGCCGGGGACCGTGGCCCCGGCGCCAACGGGTCGAGACCGACCCGCAGCATCCTCCCGGGTGCAGGAGTTCGCGCTCCGTCCCGCGAACCCCTCCGCTACAGCACCTCGCTCGAGACACGCCGGAGCCGTCATGCGCCGCCGACCCGCCGCCGCCCTCGTGACGGGCATCGTCTTCGCCTCGGTCGTCGCCGCGGCGCCTCCCGTCCTGCGCCCGGAGGTGGCCGCGCCGGCGGCATCAGACGCCGCTGCCCGAGCGGCCGTCCGCGCGCTCCCGGCCGCGACGACGGTCAACGACCTCGACGGCGACCGCGTCTTCGACGACCTCGCGGCCACCGCCGCGACGAGCGTCCAGCCGCTGCCGATCATCGTCACGTTCCGCCACGACGTGGACCGCGACGCCGCCATCGCCGCCGCCGAGTCGGCCGCGCCGTCGTTGCGCATCGAGCGCCGGTTCTCGATCGTCCCGGCGGCCTCCGGGACGGTCCTCGCCGCCGACCTTCCCGCCCTCGGCGGTGCCCCCGGTGTCCGCCAGGTCGAGCAGGACGACGTCGCCGAGCTCGAACTCGACACCGCCACCAACGTCATGGGCGCCGACGCCGCGGTCGACCGGCTGGGCGTGTCGGGCGACGCCGACGGGGACGTGGGCACCGCGACGAGCGACGACGTCGTCATCGCCGTGCTCGACACCGGCATCGACACCGGCCACCAGGACCTCGAGGGCAAGGTCGTCGACTGGGTCGACCTCGCCGACGGCACGTCCTCGCCGAACGACAGCAACGGCCACGGCACCCACGTCGCCTCGATCGCGGCCGGCTGGGGCGTGCACAGGGCACACCGCGGTGTGGCGCCCGGGGCCGCCCTCGTCGGCATCGCCATCGGCACCGAGTCGGACGCGATCGCCGGCTACGAGTACGTCGTCAACAGGCGCGACGAGCTCAACATCCGGGTCGCGACGATGAGCTTCGGCTTCGGTACCGCCACCGACGGCACGACGGCCCTCGCGCTGGCCGTCGACGCGGCATGGGACGCCGGCATCGTGACCTTCAAGTCCACCGGGAACAGCGGCCCCGCCAACGGCACGATGACCGTTCCCGCGGCCGCCCGCGGGATCCTCGCGATCGGGAGCCTCCTCGACCCCTACGGCGGCAGCGGCGAGTTCGGGTTCGCGCTCTCGGAGTTCTCGAGCCGAGGGCCGACGACCGACGGCCGGGTCAAGCCCGACCTCGCAGCGCCGGGCGACACGATCAGCGCGGCCAACCGCGGCACGCGGTCCGGCTACACGGTCAAGTCCGGGACCAGCATGGCGGCGCCGTTCGCCGCCGGCGCCACGGCCCTCGTCCTCGCCGCGAATCCCGACCTGACGCCCGACGAGGTCCGCGACCTCCTGTTCGCCACGGCGGAGGACCGCGGGGCCGAGGGGGCGGACAACGACTTCGGCCACGGCCGCATCCAGGTGTTCGACGCCGTCCGCGAGGCGCTGCGCCTCGCCGAGGTGGAGACGACCGGCGACGGCGCGCCGAGGACGCCCGCGCAGGCGACCCTCACCGGGCCAGCCGAGATGGGCGAGTTCGAGGCGACGTTCGAGGTGACCTCGCTGATGTGGCCCGTCGGCGCGACGGTCCTCACCGACGGGGTGATCCTCCGCGCGGAGATCCTGGGTCCCGATGGCAGCCCCGCGATGCCGGGCCGCCTCGCGCCGGTCAACCTCGGTGACCGCCACCACAACTACTGGTTCAGGCCGTCGGCGACCGGCGTCTACACCGTCCGGGTACTGGCCACGCCGAACGCCTCGGTCGTCGTGGACCTCAGCTTCGGGACGGTGGCGCCTCCTCCGGCCGTCGCCCCCGCACCTGCCGGGTCGTAGCAGGGGCGTTCGTCCGCTCCGCCCGCGTCGGTCCGACGTGGCAGGATGGGCCCACGCACCTTGGGGAGGCACGCGTGGACCTGGGCGTCCGTGATCTCATCAGCGCGGGGGCCGTCCTCGCGGTCGGCCTCGGCGTCGCGATCGTCGCCGCAGCGCTGATCAACTTCACCGCTCGGCGGCTGCAGGGCGACCACAAGCGGGCCGGCCGGTTCGCGGGCGGGGTCTTCTGGTTCGTCCTGGTCGTGTCGGCGCTCATCGCCGTCGGGCGCCTGGCCGACCCGGAGGCGACCGACGCCGGCCTGACCGCCGCCGTCACCCGCCTCCTCGTCCGCCTCCCGGACGTCCTGATCGGCCTGCTCGTCGTCATCGTCGGGTGGCTGCTGGCCGCCGCGGTGCGGACGATCGTCAAGCGCGTCGTGTCGCGCGTCCAGCCGGCCGCTGCGGACGTCCTCTCCTCCCTGGCCTTCTACGCGATCGTCGTCCTCTCCGTGCTGATCGGCGCCGACCAGATCGGCATCGAGGTGCTGATCCTGCAGGGCCTGCTGCTGCTGGTGATCTGGGGCCTGATGCTGGCGGTGGCCATCGCGCTCGGCGTCGGCAGCCGGGACCTCGTCAGCCACCTCGTCGCGGGGCGCCACGTCGGTCGCATCGTCACGGTCGGGGACGAGATCACGGTCGGAACGGTGACTGGCATGGTCGAGTCCGTCGGGCCGACCTCGGTGCGCGTGGCCGGCGCAGAGGGCACCATCGAGATCCCGAACGGGCACCTGCTCGAGTCCCCCGTGACCATCCGGTGAGCGAGCCTTCGTGGACGAGTCCGACCGCATCCCCGATGTCACCCGCGGTGACCCGCGCGACCTGAGCGGCCCCGCAGCCGATCTCGCGGCCCGGAGTCGCGCGACCGACCGGGCCAACCGTTTCGCCCAACGGCTGGATGCCGTCCAGGCCGCTCGCGCGCGCGCCTCGCTGCGCCGTCGCGTCGCGGAGCGCCTCGGCTGGGTGGCGCTGGTCGTGGCTGCGGTCGGCGGCGGCTGGTGGCTCGCGACGGGGCTCGGCGTCGCGATCGGCCTCACGGTGGTGGGCCTCGTCTGGGTCGCACGCGACGCCGCGCGGAGGATCGCCATGGCACGCGGGGCCGAGGCCTGGGACTGGCAGGCAGGTCGGTACCGTCTGCTCGGCCGACCCGCACGCCGGGTCCAGATGCTCGACCGGCCGCCCACCGACCGACCGAAGCCGTGAGCCCCCTCCGACGACCGCCGCTGCCCGACGACCTCCACGCTGCGTGGTGGTCGTTCGTCGATTGCGCCGAGGTCGTGGAGGGCGGGCGGCGTCGCCTGCTCGCCACGCTGCCGACCGGACGCGTCGAGCCGGCCCCGATCGGCATCGGCCTGGATGCCGTCGGCGCGGCGATCGACGATGCGGAGGCCTGGCTGCCGCGCTGGCGGGTGGCCCCCGTCGAGGGCGCATGGGCGGACTGCGCCGCAGCGCTGCGGGAGGCCCGTGACGCGATCGAACCGACGCGGCACGTCGCCAACACCACGACCGAGCTCGAGGAGCTGCTGACCGCGGTCCAGACCGTGATCGATCCCCTGAGCGCGTTCGGTGACGCCGAGCGCGCCTGGCGGCGCGCCTACCGACTGCCACGCGAGCGCCCCGACGCGACGGACCTCGACGCGGCGTCGTGAGCCAGCCCGACGCCGACCTCCGTGGCGAGGCCGGCCGTCGTCGTCGGCGGATCCTGGCGCTCGCGCTGCCGGCGACCGCGACGCTGGTCACCGACCCGCTGCTCGGGCTCGTCGACACGGCGATCGCCGGCCGCATCAGCACCACCGCGCTCGCGGCACTCGGCCTGAGCGTCGCGATCCTCGCGACCACGAGCTGGGCCTTCAACTTCCTCGTCTACGGCACGACGGCAGCGGTCGCCCGGGCGATCGGTGCGGACGACCGGGAGGCGGCCGGCCAACGTGTCGCCCACGCCGGCGCGCTCGCGCTTGGCATCGGCCTCGCGCTCGGCCTCGCCCTGCTCGTGCTCGCGCCCGTCCTGGTACGCGTGCTCGGGGCGACCGGCGAGTTCGCGGCGGACGCCACGACCTACCTCCGCGTGCGTGCGTTCGGCGTGCCGGCACTGCTGCTGACCTACGTCGGCAACGGCGCGTTCCGCGGCGTCAGCGACACCCGCACCCCGCTGTTCATCTCGGTCGGCGCCAACGTCGTGAACGCCGCGCTCGACGTCGTGCTCGTCTTCGGCCTCGGCTTCGGCCTCGCGGGCGTGGCGTGGGCCACGGTCGCGGCGGAGGTCATCAGCGCCCTCGCCTTCCTGCTGCTGCTGCGCCGCCTCGGGCTCCCCCTCGCCGGGCACGGCTTCCCGCGGGGTACCGACCTGCGCGCGCTCGTGGCGGTGAGCCGCGACCTCTTCCTGCGGACCGGGGGGCTCCTCCTCGGCTTCCTGGTGATCTCCTCGGTCGGGGCGCGCATGGGTGAGGAGGTCGCGGCCGCCCACGCGGTGATCTGGCAGGCGTGGATCACCGCCGCCCTGCTGCTCGACGGCATCGCCATCGCAGGGCAGGCGATGGTCGGCACCGCGCTCGGGGCCGGGGACCGCGAGGAGGCGAGGACCCTCGCCGCGACGCTCACGCGGTGGGGTGCCGGGCTCGGCCTGGGCGTCGCGGCCCTGATGCTCGCCGGCACGGACCTGTTCCCGCGCTGGCTGACCGACGAGGTGGCCGTGCTGGCCACCGTCGACGAGGCGTGGTGGCTGGCCGCGGTCGGCAACGTCGCGGGCGGCGTCGTCTTCGCGCTCGACGGGGTGTTCATGGGTGCGAGCGACTTCGCGTTCCTGCGGACGTGGACGGTCGTCGCCGCCGTGGGCGTGGGGGCGCCGCTCGCGATCGTGGCGCTCGTGGCCGGCTGGGGGCTGCTCGGCCTGTGGGCAGCCGTGACCGCGCTGCTCGTCGTCCGCCTGGTCGCCCTGCTGGCGCGCCTGCGTACCGACGCATGGCTGGTCGGGCTCGGCTCCCCGACACCGGCAGCCGAGCCCGACTCCCCCTGATCTAGCTGGGGGTGGCCGTGGCCTGCGAGCCGAGGTAGCGGTGGATCGACCACTTCACGTCACGCAGGAACGCGTCGATCGTGGCCTCCGCGACACGGTGGCCGACGAGGCGGTCCGCTGCGGCCCCGATCACGCCCAGCGGCGGCTCGTAGTGGCCGATGAAGGAGACCTGGGTCAGCGGCGGGTGGACGGACAGTGCTGCCACCTCGAGGTAGGCCCGCATCGCCGGGAAGATCGTGTCACCGTCCTCTGCGTGCCAGTTGACCAGCCAGCGGGTCGCGTGCTCGTCGAGTGTCTCGGGCTCGCCGAGTTCCAGGTCGACCGCCTTGCTGACGTCCAGGCCGGCGATCTCGACGTGCAGGTTGGTGACGATCTCGTCAGCGTGGTCACGGGCGGCGGACGCAGACCCACCGAGGAACTCCGGACCGTGCTCGTTGATCGCCTGCACGACGTCCTCGTACCGATCGCCGAGGTACGTGTGCTGGTAGAGATGCCGCTCCACGACACCCTCCTCTCTGGGTCACTGAGCCGACGCTACGAGCGTGCCCCATCGCGGTAACGGGTCAACCGGCCCCACCTGCGCGGGTCCACCGGTCCGCGCAGGCCCGTCCCACGGCCGTTGTCGCCACGCGGCGTGGGTGCCTCGCGGGCCGTCACCTGCGGGCGCGGCGTTCGTTGGACGGCGTGAACGGGCGCCCCGCGCATCGCACGCTGGCAGGAAGGCCACGGGTGCGCGTGGAACCCCTCACCAACCGCTCCCGGCTGCCCCCTCGGCCACTCTCCGCGAGGCCTCCCATGCAGATCTCCTCCCGCTCTCGCCGCCTCGGCGCACTGTCCACGCTCCTCGGGCTGACGGCACTGCTCGTGCCCACCACGGCCATCGCGCGGGGCGCCGCGCCGGACGACGACGTGACCGCCGCGAAGACGCCCTACGAACTCGTCGAGGACCGCGACCTCGCGGACCGACTCCCGCAGCCGGAGGACCGCTACGCGCTCGCCAGCGGCTGCTACGCCATCGAGGCGCCCGGCGTCGGCTACCTCGCGCCCGACGGCGGTGTCGCCGCGACCATGGACGACGCCGAGGGCTTCCACTTCCGCGCGACCCGGCTCGGCGAGTACCTCCTGGCGACGGACGAGGGGCCGAACACCGACTTCGAGGGTGCGTGGTGGGACGACCGGCACTTCCTCGCGGTCGACATGCTCGGCGGGCAGATCGGGCCGGTCAGCGCCTCGATCTCCCCGCAACTCGTCGTCGAGGAGGCCCCGAGCCCGGACGCCGAGTGGCGCATCGTCGCCGCCGGTGACGACGGGGAGGCCCGTGTCGACCTCTCGAAGGAGAAGAAGGACGAGAAGGACGCGGACAAGCGCTTCAAGCAGGTCGACTGGCAGACCTACCACGTCATCAACGACGCGAACGGGCGGGCGATCTCCGCGGACGCCTCGGGCTTCGGCGTCGCCGCGTCCAGCGCCGCGACCGGCCTGGCGTTCCATCTCCTCGAGGACGCCGAGCGTTGCGCCGTCTGGCCCGAGATCGACGTGAACGTGGACGGTCGCCCCACCGGCAACGACGGTGGATCGACCGGACCGGTGAAGGGCTTCTTCGAGTCGCACGTTCACGGCATGGCGTTCGAGTTCCTCGGTGGCGAGGCCCGTTGCGGCCGCCCGTGGCACGAGTACGGCGTCGAGTACGCGCTCGTCGACTGTGAGGACCACGGCCCCAACGGCCACGCTGCGGCGCTCGAGTTCGTCGTCAGTGGCACCAACCCCGCGACCGGCCACGACCCGATCGGCTGGCCGACCTTCGGCTACTGGCCGAACCCGAGCTCGCTGACCCACGAGCAGTACTACTACCGCTGGCTCGAGCGCGCCTACCTCGGTGGCCTGCGGCTCGTGACCAACCTCTTCGTCGACAACACGGCCCTGTGCCAGCTGTGGCCCGTCAAGAAGAACTCCTGCAACGAGATGGACGGCGTGCGCCTGCAGGCCCAGCGCATCTACGAGCTGCAGGACTACATCGACGCCCAGAGCGGTGGCCCGGGCGAGGGCTGGTTCCGCATCGTCACCTCGCCGGCCCAGGCACGCGAGGTCATCAACTCCGGCCGCCTCGCGATGGTGCTCGGCATCGAGGTCTCGGTCCTGTTCGACTGCGGCGAGATGTACGACGTCCCGCTGTGCTCGGAGGACGAGATCGAGGACCGCCTCACCGAGGTCTACGACATGGGCATCCGCCAGATGGAGCTCGTGAACAAGTTCGACAACGCCCTCACCGGCGTGACCGGCGACGGCGGCTCCACCGGCGTCGTGGTCAACATCGGCAACCGCCACGTCACCGGCCACTTCTGGGACATGCAGACGTGCCCGCCCACCGAGGACGGCCACGACCACGAGCACGACAAGCGCCAGATGAACTTCGTCGACGACAACGGCCCGATGCCGGGAGAGATCGACGTCCTCGCCGGGCAGGCACTGGAGGCGTTCGGCGCCACGAAGGGCTATGCCGCGCCCGCCTACCCCGCCGGCCCGCACTGCAACAGCCGGGGCCTGACCGACCTCGGCCGCGCCGTGATCCGCGGCATGGCCGAGCGCGGGATGATCTTCGACCCCGACCACATGAGCGCGGCCGGTGCCCGTGAGTCGCTCGACTTCATCGAGGACGTCCTCATCCCCGAGGACGAGGCCGCAGCCGCTGCCGAGGGCCGTGCCCCGCGCAAGCCAGCCGTGATCTCCAGCCACAGCTGGGCCAACGACGAGATCTACAAGCGCATCTACGAGCTCGACGGGATGATCGGCCCCCGAACCGCCAGTGCCGACCGGTTCGTCGACTACTGGGCCGACCGCAAGGCCTGGGCCGAGGTGCTCGCCCCCGACCAGCTCTTCGGCATCGGGTACGGCGCCGACACCAACGGCTTCGGTGGCCAGCCCGGCCGCCGCGGTGACGCACCGAACCCGGTCACCTACGACACGGGCTGGGAGGCACCGATCGGTGGCGTGACCGTCCACCAGCAGGTCAGCGGCCTCAAGGCCTACGACATCAACGAGCACGGCGTGGCGCACTACGGCCTGTTCGCCGACTGGTACCGCGACGTCCAGCTCGCCGCCGACGTGGAGTACGCCCACCTGGGTGGCGGCGAGGCCGTCCTCGAGGACATGCTCAACGGCTCGGAGGCCTACCTGCGGATGTGGGAGCGGTCGGTCTACGGCATGAACGACTGCGTCGTCGACGGCTCGACCATCCACACCGAGGACCTGCACGCCGCGCTCGGCGGCAACCTCGAGGGCTTCCTGCGCGCCGTCGGCCAGCCGATCAGCCGCGACGACCACGTCTACACGTACTGCGTCGAGGAGGGCGGCCGCGCCGTCGCGCTCGACGTGGCCTTCGTCGACGGGGTCGCCACGAGCGTCGCGCCGAGCAGCACGGACGTGCAGGCGCTGGCGGGTGGCTCGGCTGCGACAGCGTCGTCGCGTGACGTCGAGTCGCACGGTGACGTCCACGCTGCCGAGGGCTCGGCGGCCGGTGCCGGTTCGATCGGCGCGGACCACGCGGAGCACGCCGACCACGACCACGTCCACGAGGGCGCGGACGCGGCCGTGCTGGCCAGCGCCCAGACCCGCGAGGCCCCCAACGGCGGTCTCGCGTGGGCGACGCTCGCGCTGCTCGGCCTCGGCCTCACCGGCGCGGCGGCTGGGCGCCTCCGCTCCCGCACCGACTGACCGGACCATCACCGCGGCGGTGTGGACATCTCGGAGCCAAGACGGCAACAGATGTCCACACGGCAACAGATGTCCACACAATGATGGGGTGGACGTGCGAGGACCCGGCGCGCGGCCGGGTCCTCGGGTGGTGCTTGCCCCTCGTGCGGCCTAGAGGATCTGGGAGAGGAAGAGCTTGGTGCGCTCCTCCTGCGGCGAGGTGAAGAAGTACTCGGGCGTGCCGACCTCGACGATCTCGCCGTCGGCCATGAAGACCACCCGGTCGGCCACGGCGCGCGCGAAGCCCATCTCGTGCGTGACCACGATCATGGTCATGCCGGACTTGGCCAGCGTCTGCATCGCGTCGAGCACCTCCTTGACCATCTCGGGGTCGAGGGCCGAGGTCGGCTCGTCGAAGAGCATGACCTTGGGCTCCATCGCGAGCGCCCGGGCGATCGCGACGCGCTGCTGCTGACCACCCGAGAGCTGGCCCGGCTGCTTGTGGGCCTGCTCGGGGATCTTGACCATCTCGAGCAGTTCCATCGCGTGGGCCTCGGCGTCGGCCTTCGGCTTCTTGCGCACCTGGCGCGGCCCCAGCGTGATGTTGTCCATGATGGACATGTGCGGGAAGAGGTTGAAGCTCTGGAAGACCATCCCGCACTCGCGGCGGACCTCCTGGATGTTGCGGATGTCCTCCGACAGCTCGGTGCCGTCCACGACGATCTGGCCGTTGTTGTGGGCCTCGAGGTGGTTGATGCAGCGGATCATCGTCGACTTCCCGGACCCGGACGGCCCGATGACGACGACGACCTCCTGCTTGCCGACGACGAGGTTGATGTCCTTGAGCGCCTGGAACTCGCCGTAGAACTTGTCGACGCCCTTCATCACGATCATCGGCTCGCCGGTACCCCCCGCCTGGAGGGCGGCGGCGCGCAGGCTTTCCTTGTTGCTCATCGGCGGACTCCCAGTCGGGTCTCGAGACGTTGTGAGGCGCGGGACATCGAGAAGGTGATGACCCAGAAGAGGAACCCGACGAAGACGTAGGCCTCCGTCGTGAACCCCTGGTTGACGTACAGCCGGTTCTGCAGCAGCGGCTTCGTGACGCCCAGCAGGTCGAGCTGCCCGATGATGATGAGCAGCGACGTGTCCTTGAGGACGGAGATGAACTGCCCGATCAGCGGCGGGATCGAGTTGCGCAGCGCCTGCGGAAGGACGATCTTGCGGGTGATCTGGACGGGCGACAGCCCGACGGCCTGGCCGGCCTCGGTCTGGCCGGCGGGCACCGACTGCAGGCCACCGCGCACGACCTCGGCGACGTAGGCGCCGGTGAACAGCGTGATCATGATGATCGCGCGCGGGATCGACCCCGGCGGCTCGACGTTGGGCGGGAAGAAGAACCGCAGCGCGAACTCGCCCATGAACAGCAGCGAGATCAGCGGGACCCCGCGGATCAGCTCGATGTAGGCCACCGCGATGGGCCGGATCAGCGGGAAGGACGACCGGCGCGCCAGCGCCATCATCACGCCGACCGGGAAGCACAGCACGATCGCCGCGAACGAGATGGTGATCGTCAGCAGCAGGCCCCCGAACCGGTTGATGTTCGTCGGGTTGAAGCCGGTGAGCAGCCCGAAGGCGAGCAGCACCATGCCGAAGACGATCCAGCCGATCCGCTTGCGCAGCGCCATCGGCAGCCTGATGCCGATGAGTCGGCCGACGTAGCCGGCGACCGGGATCAGCAGCGTCAGGATCGTCGGCGTGATCGTGTTGGTGAACCCCAGGATCACGACGGCCCCGAGGACCGGCGGCACGGCGATCCCGAGGAGCGTCCCGAGCCTGGCCTTGGGTGCGTCGACCTTCCGGTTGAGCCCGATCAGGAGCCCGAGCGTCAGCGCGACGAGGTAGACGCCGGCCCACAGGAAGGAGAAGTCGATCCCGGTCTCCTGGAACCGGTTGCCGACCATCAGGAACATCATCGCGTCGTCACGGATGATGGTCTCGCCGTCCACGACGGACGTCGTGAACTGCAGGATCTCCCAACCCGAGCGCACGTTGCCCTCGAGGTCGGTCTTCTCGTTGGCGAACAGGAAGCGGAAGGTCCGGAACCCGGCGTAGCCGAGGATGCCGCCGAAGATGATCGTCAGGATGCTGTTCCTGACGTCCTTGAACAGGTTCTCCTTGATCCACTCACGCACGGTCGTCTTCGAGGGCAGCTTGGGCGCGTCCTCGGTCACGACGTGGTCGGACGCCGTGGTCTGCATCGTGTCCGTGGGCTGGACCTCGGGCTGGTCGGTCTGGTCTGCCATCAGCGCGTCTCCAGTGCCAGCCGGCGGTTGAAGAAGTTCGCGACGAGCGAGATCGAGAGGCTGAACGAGAGGTAGCCGACCATGAGGATGATCAGCGCCTGTACCGCCGGGGTCGCGTTGTTGGACACCCGCTGGAAGATCGCCGTGATCTCGACGTAGCTGACGGCGACCGCCAGCGACGAGTTCTTCGTGATGTTGAGGTACTGCGACGCGAGCGGCGGGATCATGATCCGGAACGCCTGCGGCAGGATGACGTAGCGGTACTTCTGGAACGTCGTGAGCGCCACCGCGTCGGCTGCCTCGAACTGCCCCGTGTGGATCGCCTGGATGGCGCCGCGGACGATCTCTGCGACGTGGCTGGCCGTGTACAGGACCAGCGCGGCGGTGAGCGACGTGTAGGCCACGTCGACGGTCATCCCGCCGGCGATCAGGCGGCCGTCGATGTCTGCGGTCTCGAGCAGGAGTGCGTCACCGGAGACGAAGTGGCCGAGGGCCACGAAGAGCACGAACGCACCGAGGCCGAACCAACCGCCGTGCGCGGGATGGCCCGTCCGTTCGTTGACCCGGCGCCGCCAGGCAGCGACGAAGTACCAGGCCACGAACCCGAGGAGGATGAAGCCGGCGAACAGCCACCGGCCGGCCTCGGGGTTGATCCACGGCATCCCGATCCCGCGGTTGGTGACGACGAACAGGCCGCCACCCTCGACGTCCTGGATCTGGGGAAGGCTCGGCAGGACGAGCGCGAAGTGCATGAAGAAGATCCAGATCAGGACCGGCACGTTGCGGAACGCCTCGACGTAGAGGGTGCCGAACAGCCGCACCATGCCGTTGTTCGACAGGCGGGCGATACCGATCATGATCCCGAGGATCGTGCAGGCCGGGATGCCGACGATGATCACGCGAAGGGTGTTCGAGTAGCCGGCGAGGAACGCCTTCCAGATCGGGAACTCCGCGGCGTCCTCGATCCCCGGGATGGCCGCGCGGAAGTCCGTCTGGAGGAACCCGAAGCCCGTGGGCAGGCCGGAGGTCTCGAGGTTGGTCCGGACGTTCGAGAGCAGCCACGCGGCCAGGCCGAGCGTGCCAGCCAGGACGGCGATCTGGACGACCCAGCGGAGGACCCGGACGTCGCGCCAGGGTGGTGGGTTCTCGACCGGCTTGAGCTCAGGCATCGTCGCGGACACGGCGGCTCCAGTCCTGTCATGCGGCGGTTGCCCGGACGTTAGTCCAGTGGCCTCGGAATCCGCACGGGTTGCCGAGGGTCGTGGCCGCAGACGCGAGTGGGGCGGGCCCGAAGG
>JBFHRB010000077.1:0-13144 GCA_041591915.1 Nitriliruptorales bacterium | reverse complement strand
GGCCCGGCCGTCGCCGGTGGTTCGGACTACGAGGTCAGCTCTTGGAGATGACCCAGTAGCGGAGCTGCTGGACGGGGTCCATCGTCGTCTCGACGCCGGAGACACCCGGGCCGTAGTACGCGAAGGGGACCTCCTCGTACAGCGGGATGAAGGCCATGTCCTCGGCGGCGAGCTTCTGGATGTCGTCGAAGATCGCGGTCCGGGCAGCCGCGTCGGTCGCCATCTGCTGGTCCTCGATCAGCTGGTCCATCGCGTCGTTGCCGTAGAGGCCCGTGAAGCCACCCGACGAGTAGAACGGCTCGATGTAGTCGTCCGCGTCGAAGTAGTCCGGGTACCAGCCCAGCAGGTAGAAAGGGTAGATCTTGTCGGTGAACGCCGCGCCGGTGAACTCGGTCGCCCAGTCGGAGCTCTTCAGCTCGACGTTGAAGACGCCCGTCTCCTCGAGGGAGCGCTTGATCGTCTCCGCGACGTCGGGCTCGGTGTCGCCGTACTTGTTGAGCGGGTACCACAGCTCGATGTCCACGGGACCCTCGACCTCGACCTCGAGGTCGCTCATGTAGTCCTTGTACTCACCGAACCCGGTCGGGATCATCGAGTACAGCGGCGTCCCGGCACCCTCGAAGACCTCGTCGATGATGCGCTGGCGGTCGATGCCGGCCGACAGCGAGCGACGGACCTTCGGGTCGTCGAACGGCGCGGTGCGCGTGTCGACGACGGCGTAGCGGATGCGAGCACCCGGGCCGGAGAAGACGGTGATGTCGGAGTTCTGATCGAGCGACGCACGCTCAGCCGGGCCGAAGCCGTTGATGTTGAGGTCGATCTCGCCGTTCTCGAGCGCGTTCTTCATCTGCGCCGAGGACTCGAAGAACTGGATCTTGATCGTCTTGATCTTGGCCGGCTCACCCCAGTAGTCGTCGAAGCGCTCGAGGGTGATCGACTCACCGGGCTTGAACTCGGCGAGCGTGTAGGGGCCGGTACCGACGATGGCCGCGTCCTGGACGAAGTCGTCCGCACCGGCGCCGTCAGCGAGCGTCTCGTCGGGCGACGTGTAGACGTCGGAGTCCGACGGCAGGATCGAGGCGACCGTGTAGTTCAGTCGCGACAGGAACGTGACGTTCGGCTGCGTGATGGTGATCTGGATCTCGGTCGGGCTGTTGACGACGATGTCGTCGACGCTGCCGATGAGGAACGACGCACCCTCGGGGTGGTTCATCTTCAGCGAGCGCTCGAGCGAGTACTTGACGTCCTCGGCGTCGAAGTCGCTGCCGTCGTGGAACTTCACGCCCTCGCGGAGGGTGAAGGTGTACGTGAGGCCGTCCTCGGAGATGGTCCAGTCGGTGGCGAGACCGGGACCGACCTCGGTCTCACCGGGCGCGAACTCGACGAGGCGGTTCGTCGTGTTGAACAGGATGTCCGACGCGAACTTCTCGTAGACCTTGGCCGGGTCGATGGACGAGGGCTTCTCGGTCGAGCCCACGATCAGGACGTCGGTGTCGGTCGCGGCGCCTTCGCCGTCGCCCGTGCCGTCGTCGGTCGTGCCGTCGGTGGTGTCTTCGCCGGTCGTGCCCTCACCGGTCGTCTCACTTCCGCCACAGGCGGAGGCGACGAGACCGAAGGCGAGGACGAGACCGACCCAGCGTGCACTGCGGATACGCATGGAGTCTCTCTCCTGGGATTCGGGGTTCCGCGCCGTGTTCGGGCCCGAGGAGGTGTCCCCGATGGGCCGCGGCGCGGAGTTCCACTACAGCAGTAGTAGACCTTGAACCCTACGACCCACGACGGCAGCGCGCCATCACGCCGCGGGGTGTGCGGGCGCAGGGCGCTCGTGCCCCTCGGTGACCGGCGGAACCCCCTCTGCGACCGGTAGCTCACCGAGCTCCAGCAGGGGCTTGGAGGGTCGTTCACCATCGTCGAGGCCACGGCTGCGCCGGACCTCGTCGATGCGGTCGAGCTGGCGCTCGAGCATCCGCCGCCGGGTCCCGTCGAGCTCGTCGAAGGCCTTGCGGGCGAGGTCGATGCGGGTCCCGACCTTCTGCATGGCCTCCGTGAAGCGGTCCCACTGGCCGGTGAAGTCACCGAGGAGCTCGAGGATCTCGTGGGAGGTCCGCTCGACCGCGAAGTGGTCGACCGCCTGGCGGATGACCGCGAGGACGGCGAACAGGGTCTGCGGCGAGCAGAGCACGACCTTCTGCCCGAGCGCCCGGTCGAGGATCGTCGCGTCGCTCGCGTGGATGAACCCGTACACCTGCTCGTTGGGGATGAACAGCAGCACCTGGTCGACGGTGCCGCCGGCGTCGTCGATGTAGTCGCGCCGCCCGAGCTCGGCGACGCGGTCACGGACGTCACGCAGGAACGCCTTGCGGTAGCCCTCCCGCTCGGCGTCGGTGTCGGCGTCGAGGAAGCGCAGGTAGTTGTCGAGCGGGAACTTGACGTCCATGTGCACGACCCGCTCCCCCGGCAGCGGGAAGGTGAAGTCGGGGATGCTGCGACCGCGTTCGACGGCGGTCTGCTTGACGTAGTTGATGCCCTCGACGAAGCCCGCGATCCGCAGGACGTCCTCGGCCATGCGCTCGCCCCACTGCCCGCGTGCCTTGGGTGACGCCAGCGCCTCGCGCAGCTGCGCGGTGGTGCGCGTGAGCTCGGCCGTCGAGCGCCCGGCCTGCTGCAGCTGCTCGGCGAGCGCCCCGTACTGGTGCGCACGGTCCTTCTCGAGCTGCTGGACCAGCTCGGACACGCGCAGCAGCTCGTCGCGCATCGTGCCCAGTTGCTGGTCGATCAGTGCCTTCTTCCCGTCGAGCTCGCGGGCCCCGGCCTCCTGGGAGGCCCCGAGCCGCTCGCCCGCGACGGCCAGCAGCGTGTCGACCGCGTCGCCGAGCGCGGCACGCTGCTCGGACGCGAGCTCCTGCTGGACGCGCTGGGCCGTCGCCTCGGCAGCGCGGCGCTGGGCGCGGACGACGAGGCGCACGCCGACCAGCAGGCCGGCGGCGAGGATGAGCACGAGGGCGGCGAGCGCCGCCAGGACGGGGAAGGCGTCCATGACCGGATCCACGGGGACCGACTCCACACGTTGAGAACGGCTCGAACGTAACGACCCCCTGTGACACGTCGGGGGACGTGGGGCGGCAGGGACGCGGCACCCGACCGCGTCAGGGGGCCTCGCACGCACGCAGGATCGCCTCGCGGACACGGGGCCACGCCGGGTCGGTCGGGGCGATGACGGCGAAGTGGTCGCCGTCGATCGGCACGTACTGCGCGCCATGGCGCTCGGAGAACGTCGTCGACTGCCACGCCGGCACGATCGTGTCGGCCTCGCCGTGGACGAGCACCGCAGGCGCCTCGACGCCCAGCTCCATCGGCGAGGCGACGGCGTAGCGCTCGGGCGAGGTCGACGGCGGGGCGCCCAGCAGGTCCGCGACGGCAGACCCGCCGACGCCGGCCTCGTGGGCGGCAACCAGGGCGGCGACCCCGGCCAGGCTGACGGCGGCACAGGCACGCACGGCCGGCCGTGCGCCGGGGGCCCCGGCGCCGAGGCGCGGACGGCCTGCGGCCCACAGCGCGAGGTGGCCGCCGGCGCTGTGACCGCTGACCGTGACCCGGTCGAGGTCGAGCGGATGCTCGTCGGCCAGCGCTGCCACGTGGTCGATGGCGGCAGCCACGTCATCGAACGTCGTCGGCCACCCGCCGCCACTCGGGCCGACCCGCCGGTACTCGACGTTCCAGACCGCCACGCCCGACCGCCGGAGGTCCTCGGCCATCGGCGCCATGAGGTCGCGCAGGTACTCGTGCCGCCAGAACCCACCGTGGATCAGGACGACGACCGGGGCGGGGGCGGCTCCGTCCGGCAGGTACAGGTCGCCGACCTGCTCGGGACCGGCGCCGTAGGCGATGCCACGGACCACCGTCGCGCCCCGCGCGCCCTCCATCTCGGCCCTCCCGTCGGCTGCTGGCACGGCGGTGCAGCCTGCCAGCAGCAGGGTGACGGCGGAGGCGAGGACACGGACGCGCACGGAGGTGGTCCGTAGCGCGACCGCCCGCCGGTTGGGTCAGCGCAACCCGACGTAGTTGGCGAACCCGGCCGCAGCGTGCTCGTCCGCCCAGGTGCCCTGTCCGACGTAGAGGACCTGCACGTCGGCCCCGAGGACACCGGGCGCCTGCTCGAGCATGGCGAGGTAGTGGCCGGTCTCACCCGGGTAGGGGCCGGCGGCAGCCGCGGATGGCACGCCTGCCGGGTCGGTGAGCAGGACCGGGGCGCCGAGCGTGGCGGCCAGCGGCGCGGCAGCCAGGGCGAGCGCCCACGTCTCGCCGTGCCAGCCGTTGAGGCCGATGAAGGCCGCCTCGTCCGCCAGCTCCGTCACGCCCCAGAGGTCGGGGTGGCGGGCGATGGCGACGGCGGTCTCGGTGCGGGTGCGGCCAGCGACGCGCTCGGGCGCCAGCCCGCGGGCGGCGAGGTCGTCGAAGACCGCACGGCTGAGCGCGGCCTCGCCACCGAGGACGATCGTCTCGGCGGCACCGAACTCGGCGAGCGCCGAGCCGACGGCAGGGTGGAGCGCGTCGCTCATGGTCAGCACGAGCGGCAGGCCGAGCCTCGCGGCAGCCGCGCCGGCGGTGACCGCGTCGGCCGGGTTGTCGCTGCGGGCGAGCAGGGCCGCCGCGGGCGCGGGGTTGCGGCGGACCACCTCGCGGGCGACCTCGACCGCGGTCTCGTAGCGGGTCGGGCCGGCGAGGCGCCGGACGTCGCTCCACTCGGCCTGCAGGGTGGACACCACGGCGTCGCTGACGGCGGCCGTGCCGCCGAGGACGTAGATCGGCGCGCTCGGCGGGAGCACCGCGCGCAGGTACCCGACGACCGGGTCTGCCGGGCTCAGCGTGCCGGCCGCGCCGCCCGGGACGTACAGCAGCGGGGCGGAGTCACCGGCGAGCGGCGCGCCGGCGAGGCAGTCGGGGAACGCGTCGTCGCGGCAGACCACCGCGTGGGTCGCCCACTGTCCGCCGCCGCGCTCGTGGCCGGTGCGGACGGCCGCGTCGATGGCGAGGTCCCGGACGCTGCTCGCGCCGGCGCCGATCGAGCCCACCGCGACCCGGGGCGGAGTCGGGCCGTGCTCGGGGAGCTCCGCGCCGAAGCTGTCGACCAGGACCGGGGTGGAGCCGCAGTCCAGGCCGGGGCCGTACAGCGCCCGCAGTGCCGTGGCCGTGCCCGCCCCGAGGCCGTCACCGTCGTCGATGTAGCCGTAGGACATCACCTCGTGGGCGTCGGCGACGTGCGCGAGTCCGAGCGCGTGGCCCAGCTCGTGGGCCAGCGTCGCCTCGCGCATCCAGTCGGGGGCCTGCGCCCAGTCGTTGTGGTCGATCACGATGTCGCCGTTGACGATCGCCTCGGAGGTCCAGGCGGTCGCCGCGTACCCGGTGACCTGGATCTGGCCCGGGCCGGTGCGGACGCCGAGGTCGGTCCAGTGGATGCTGTTCACGCCGTCGGTGCCGTCCTGGGTGGCCGTGGTGGGGGCCGGGTCGAGCACGACCACGGTGCGGCCAGCCGAGGCGTTGACGGCCGCCATGGCGGCCGCGATGTCGGCGCGGGCGTCGACGCCGGGGGGCACCGTCGACTCGTTCAGGTGGAACGTCACGGTCGCGCAGGGCCCCCAGCCCAGGCCATCGGTGAGGCTGCGCCACTCCGGGGCCGCCCACGCGACGGCCGGCAGCAGGAGCAGGCCTGTCGTCATGGCTCCCACGAGCCGTGCAGCCGTCCCGCGCAAGTCGTGTCTCCTCGTGTCCGTCCTTCCCCGTTTCGGAGGGCTGCCGGGCCCGCTGGAGGGGTGCCGCCGCAAGTGGTTGACAAATGGTCTATAGGGACTAGTCCCCTCATGCGTTTGTCGGGGCCCGGCCCCGGCCGACAGGCCGGACCTATGCTCGCCGGCGCACCCGACGACCCTCTCCCGACGCACCCGGAGCCCGACCCGTGCATCCCGACCAGCTCGGACCCGACCACCGCGCGACGTCGCTGCGGCGCATGCGCGACGAGCAGTTCGACGTGCTGGTCGTCGGCGGCGGCGTCACCGGCGCCGGCTGCGCCCTCGACGCCGCCAGCCGGGGCCTGTCGGTGGCACTGGTCGAACGGCGCGACTACGCGGCCGGAACGTCATCGCGATCGTCGAAGCTGATCCACGGTGGGCTCCGCTACCTCGAGCAGTTCAACTTCTCGCTCGTCCGCGAGGCCCTCGAGGAGCGCGGCCTGCTCCTCCACCGGCTCGCACCCCACCTCGTGAAGCCCGTGCCGTTCCTGTACCCGCTGCAGCACCACGGCTGGGAGCGGTTCTACGTCGGCTCGGGCCTCGTCCTCTACGACACGATGGGCGGCGCGGGCCACCTCCCCCGCCACCGCCACCTGTCGAAGCGCAAGGCCCTGCAGGTGTCACCGGCGCTGCGGTCCGACTCCCTCGTCGGGGCCGTGCAGTACTACGACGCGCAGGTCGACGACGCCCGGCACACGATGAGCATCGCGCGCACCGCCGCCCACTACGGCGCGGCCCTGGCCACGAGCGCACGCGTGGTGGGGCTCCTGCGCGAGGGCGAGCGCGTGATCGGCGCGACCGTCCGCGACCTCGAGAGCGGCGAGGAGATCGACGTCCGCGCCTCGCAGGTCATCAACGCCACGGGCGTGTGGGCGAACCAGGTCCAGGAGATGGCGGGGCGCGGGCGGATCCGCGTGCGGCCGTCCAAGGGCATCCACCTCGTCGTGCCGAAGGACCGGATCCACTCCGAGTCGGGGCTGATCCTGCGCACCGAGAAGTCGGTGCTGTTCGTCATCCCGTGGGGTCGCCACTGGCTGATCGGCACGACCGACACCGACTGGGAGCTCGACCTCTCCCACCCGGCCGCCAGCCGGACCGACATCGACTACCTCCTCGACCACGTCAACGGCGTGCTGCGCACACCCCTGACCCACGCCGACGTCGAGGGCGTGTTCGCCGGCCTTCGCCCGCTGCTCTACGGCGAGGACGAGACCACCTCGCAGCTGTCGCGCGAGCACGCGGTCGCGCAGACCGTCGCGGGCCTCATCACCATCGCCGGCGGCAAGTACACGACGTACCGCGTCATGGCCAAGGACGCGATCGACGCCGCGGCACGCGGCATCGACAAGCGCGTCCCGCGGTCGGTGACGGAGAAGACGCCGCTCGTCGGCGCCGAGGGCTACCACGCGCTGTGGAACCAGCGTCGGCAGCTGACGACCGACACGGGCCTGCACTTCGTCAGGGTCGAGCACCTGCTGAACCGCTACGGCTCGCGCATCAGCGAGCTCGTCGCGCTGATCGACGAGCGTCCGGAGCTGGGCAAGCCGATCCCGGGCGCTGACGACTACCTCCTCGCCGAGGCCCGGTACGCGGCGTCGCACGAGGGTGCGCTCCACCTCGACGACGTCCTGACCCGCCGCACGCGCATCTCGATCGAGACGTGGGACCGGGGCAAGGCTGCGGCCGAGCCCGTGGCACGCCTGATGGCCGAGGTCCACGGTTGGGACGAGGACACGATCGAGCGGGAGGTCTCGCACTACCACGCCCGCGTCGATGCCGAGATCGAGTCGCAGAAGATGCTCGACGACCACACGGCCGACGCCGCCCGCATGGGCGCTCCGGACGTGCGGATGGGTGGCCGGGGCTAGGCGTACCCTCCGCCCCGATGCGACGCCTCCTGTCCCCCGGTCTGCTGGTCCTGCACGTCCTCGTGCTGGGCATGGTCGTCGTCACGACGCTGCTCGGCCAGTGGCAGCTGCGACGGCTGGGCGAGGCGCGCGACCGCATCGCCACGCAGGAGACGAACCTCGCGCGCGAGCCGGTCACGCTCGACGCCATCCCCGCCGACCCGGACGACCTCGAGTACCGGCGGATCCGCGTCGTGGGCACCTACGACCCGGACCGCGAGGTGCTGCTGCGCAACCGCGCGCACGAGGGCCAGCTCGGGTGGCACGTGCTGACACCCCTCGTCCTCGCCGACGGCAGCGCGATGCTCACCAACCGCGGCTGGGTGCCGTTCGAGGAGTCCGATCCGCCGATCGACGCCGCGCCGCCACCCGAGGGGGAGGTCGAGGTCACCGGCTTCGTGCGGGCGACGCAGCCGCAGCCCCGCTTCGGCGCGAAGGACCCCGAGCAGGGCGACCTCGAGCAGGTGTTCCGCGTCGACCTCGAGCGGCTGGCCGCCCAGTTCCCGTACGAGCTGCAGCCGGCGTGGCTGACGGTCGAGGCCTCGAACCCCGCGGGCTCCTCACCGCTCCCCGTCCGAGCGGGCGCGCCCGAGCTCGACGAGGGCCCGCACCTGTACTACGCGATCCAGTGGTTCTCGATCGGGGCCGTCGGGGTCGTCACCTACGTCGTCTACCTGCGCAAGCGCCTGCGCGAACCGCTCGAGGTGCCGCCCCTTCCCTCTGGCACGAACGCCTGACGACCCGTACAACTGACCCAGAACGGGCCGACAGGGACATCGTCGGACGCCAGGAGGCGGTACGCGTGCGTGAGCGCTGGGTCGGGGTCGGTGCGTCACAGGCGACGGACCCGCACGATGCGGGGCGCGAGATCGCGCAGGGAGCGCTGTCGGGGCCCTCACCCAAGCTCGCCGTCACGTTCTTCTCCGACGACTACGACGCCGCGGCGATCCGCGACGGGATCCGCAGCGTGCTGCCGGACGTCGAGCTCGTCGGATGCTCCACCGCCGGCGAGATCGCCGCCGCCGGACCCGGCACGAGCGGCGCCGTCCTCACCGTGTTCGGAGGGCCAGGGTTCGACGTCGCGACCGCCTGCGGCGAGCGCGCCGACGAGGACACCCGTCAGGCAGGGGTCGACGCCGCAGCGTCGCTGGCCAGGCTCGTCGGCGAGCGTGAGCACCGGGCGGTGATCGTGCTGAGCGACGGCCTCGCGGGTGACCAGGAGGAGGTCGTCCGCGGCCTGTACGAACAGCTGGGCTCCGCGGTGCCACTGGTCGGCGGCTGCGCCGGTGACGACCTGAAGATGGTCCGCACGACCCAGATCCACAACGACCGCATCCTCAACAACGCCGTCGTGACGGCGGCGCTCGCGAGCGATGCACCCCTGGGTGTGGGCGTCCGCCACGGGTGGCGCCCCGTCGGCGACCCCATGCTCGTGACGTCGAGCCGCGGCAACGTCGTCCTGCGGCTCGATGACCGCCCAGCCCTCGACGTCTACCTGGAGCGCCTGGGCGCGGACCCGTCGGTCGCTGTCGACGACGCGTCCATCGCGCGGTTCGCCTTGACGCACCCGCTCGGCGTCGTGCGACGCAACCGGGAGGAGATCCGGTTCGTGTCCGGCGCCGACCTCGAGCAGCGTTCGCTGACGTGCATCGCGAACGTGCCCCAGGGAGGGCTCACCTGGATCATGGACGGCGACGACGAGTCCGTCCTCCACGCGACCGACGATGCCTGCGCCGACGCCCTGGCCCAGCTGGACGGTGCCGCGCCGATCGGCTTCCTGGCCTTCGACTGCATCGCCCGCCGCGAGGTCCTGGGCCCGAGCGTCGCGAACGAGGTGGAGCGCATCGCGACGCATGCCGGCGGTGCACCGGTCGCCGGCTTCTACACGTACGGGGAGATCGCGCGGACCCACGGATCCCGCGGCTTCCACAACCAGACGCTGGTCGTCCTCGCCGTCTCGTGACCGCCCCGCGACCAGACATCTGGCCCGCGACGGAGCTCGCGGAGTTCCTCGTGCAGCTCTCGGGCGTGACGACCGTCGACGACGTCGTCCGCACGGCCGTCGGTAGCGCGGCGGAATCGTTCGACGCCGAGGTCGCCGCGCTGGTCTTCGACGGCCGGGTCGTGCGAACGATCGGGTTCCCGGCCGGCGACCACGACCAGGACCAGGTGGTCGCGGCCTGCCGCAGCGACACTCCCGTCGTGACCGTGCCCGGCCTGGGCGAGGTGCCGGCGACGGTCGTCTCACTGCAGGACCCGGACGGCTGGCTGCTCGTGGCGCGCGCCGAGGAGCCACTGTCGACCGTGGAGGCCGGCCTGCTCGCGGCCATGGGGCGATCGCTGACGCTGGCCCTGCGCGCCGCCCAGCTCGTGGCCGGGGAGCGCGAGCTCCGCCAGGCTGCCGAGCAGCAGGCGACGCAGAACAAGCGGCTGGCCGACGCGATCGCACAGCACGCCGTGCTCGAGCAGTTCCTGCTCCGCGCCGCACGCAACCTCATCGGCGCCCAGCCGTCCGAGCTCGACCGCGCCATCCTGGCCACACTGGGGCAGCTGGGTGACACGCTCGGACTCGACCGCTGCGTGCTCATGACGCGCCCCCCGGACGGCGACGTCCTGTCGACGCGCCACGAATGGGCGCGTGCCGGCCTCGCCGGATTCGGCGGCGACCTCGACGCAGCCGGGATCCACGTCGCGTCGTGGTTCCGCGACCTGTCGACGACGCAGGCCGTCGTGATCGCCGCGCCCGAGGAGATCGTGGACACCGAGGAGCGCGCCGCGCTGCAGGCGCTCGGCATCGCCGCCGCCGTGGTCGTCCCGGTCTTCCGGGGCTCGACGATGTTCGGAGCGCTCGCGCTCATCAACACCCAGACGGCACGCGACTGGCGCCACGAGGAGGTCAACGTCCTGCGCGTCCTCGGCGAGGTGCTCGGCTCCACCCTCGATCGTCGCGAGGCGCTCGTGGCCCTCGGCCTCGCCAACGAGCAGCTCCGCTCGTCCAACGAGGACCTCGCACGGAGCAACGAGCAGCTGCGCGTACTCAGCGCATCGAAGGACGAGTTCGTCTCGATGGCCTCGCACGAGCTGCGGACGCCGCTGACCTCCATCCTCGGCTTCACCGAGACCCTCCGGCGACACGGGGACGTGCTCGGCGAGGTCCAGCGCGACTCGTTCCTCGACGCCGTGGAGCGGCATGCGCGCCGACTCCACCGCCTCGTGGCCGACCTCCTCGACGTGAGCCGGATCGAGTCGGGCAAGAGCACGGGCGTGCCGTCCACCGTCCGCCTCCGCGACGAGCTGGATGCGCTCGTGCGGGAGGACCTCGCGATCCACGCGCCGCACGTCACCGTCGACGTCGATCCCGACCTGTACGTGTTCGCCGACCCCGACCACGTCCGCCGGATCGTGATCAACCTGGTCGAGAACGCCAGCAAGTACGGCGAGCCGCCGATCGAGGTCGCGGCCCACGACGTGGATCGCGACACCGTCGAGCTCATCGTGCGCGACCACGGGCCCGGGGTCCCCTCGGCCTTCCAGTCGGAGCTGTTCGAGAAGTTCACCCAGGCGAGCACCGGCGTGCAGCGCGAGGCGACGGGCACGGGCCTCGGGCTCGCGATCGTGCGGGGCCTCGCCCACGTCAACGGGGGGGACATCCGCTACGAGGACCGCGATGGTGCATGCTTCGTGGTGACCTTCCGCCGACCACAGGCCGTCGCCACCCCGTGACCTCCGGCTCGACGACGCGGCTCGGACCCGCGCTCGCCTACCTGACCGCCACGCGCCTCGTCCTGAACTCGGCGCACCGGTTCGTCTACCCGTTCCTGCCGGCCATCGCCCGTGGCCTGGGCATCCCGCTGGAGCAGGCCGGGCTGCTCGTGTCCGCGCGCTCGCTCGCCGGGCTGTCGGTGCCGGTCTGGGTGCGGGCCGCGGCGGCCGGCGGGACCCGGCGAGCGGTGGGTCTCGGCCTCGCGCTGTACCTGGCGGGGGCCGCGCTCGCCGTGGGCGCGCGCGGGTTCGGCCTCGCGCTGGCCGCCTTCGTGGTCCTCGGCGTCGCGAAGCCGACGTACGACACCGGGTCGCAGGCCTACCTCAGCGACCACACGCCCTACACCCGGCGCGCGCGGGTGACGGCCGTGACCGAGCTGACCTGGGCAGGCGGCTTCCTCGTCGGCGCCCCGCTCTCGGGCTGGCTGATCGCACGCGGGGACTGGCAGCTGCCCTTCGTCGTGTTCGGTGCGCTGGGCGTCGTCGCCCTCGCGCTGCTGCCGCGGCTGCTCGCTCCCACCGCCCGGCTCGAGCAACCCCGTGCGGCCGGGGCGCGCTTCGAGCGGCGCACGACCGGAGTGATGGTGGTCGCCGCCCTGTTCTCGTTCGGGGCGGAGGTCGCGACGATCGTCTTCGGTGTCTGGTTGGAGGACGCGTTCGGCCTGTCGCTGCTCGCCCTCGGCGCGACGGCCACGGCGCTCGCGGTCGCCGAGCTCGTCGGCGAGTTGGGCGTCGTCGCCTTCGTCGACCGGATCGGCAAGCGCCGCGCGGTCCTGGTCGGGATGGCCACGTCCGCGGTGCTCTTCCTCGTCTGGCCCCTCGTCGGCGACTCGCTCGGGCTGGGCGTGGGCGCCCTCGCACTCGCACTGCTCGGCTTCGAGTTCACCATCGTCAGCTCGCTGCCCCTCGCCTCGGAGCTGCGCCCCCAGCTGCGCGCACGCACGATCGCGCAGCTCTACGTCGCCCTCAACGTCGGGCGCGCGGCCGCCGCCGCCATCGGACCCGCGGTCTACGGCTCGGTCGGCCTCTGGGGCAACGCCAGCCTCGCGGCCGGCGCGAACGTCCTGGGGATCGTCGTGCTGCTGGCGACGGTGGACGCCGAGCCGACCTCCTAGCATCGCCGGCCGACAGCGTTGGGAACCGCGTGAGATCCGCCCCCCTGTGGCTCGCGACACCGATCGTCGCCGGCCTCCTCGCCACGCCGGCGGCCGCCCAGGCCTGGCCGACGTGGGACGGCGAGGCGCCGTGGGAGTTCCGGTCCGGGCGCTACGACGCCGGCGAGTTCGTCTACTCCAACGGCATCCACCTGAACAAGGGCGCCAACGTCGACGGCATCCACCACGAGGAGTACTACGCGGCGACCGTGACAGGTGGCGAGCTCCCGATCGACGACCGCGACGACGTCTACCGCCACCTCACGTACGGGGCGTTCGGAGCCGAGCGTGGCGCGACGAACGGCGACTACGAGCTGCCGCTCGACCGCGAGGCCTGGCCCGACTTCACGGCCGACCTCGCCGAGCTGCGCCTGCGGGTCGACGGCGACGACCTGCTCGTCCGCTGGCGCTTCACGTCGATGCCGCGCCCGGACGCGCAGATCGCAACCCTCGCCTTCGCGACCGCGGGCGGTGGCGCCCCGGCAGCGGCGTGGCCACACGGCGCCGCGATCGCGAGCCGCTGGGAGACGGCGGT
>JBFHRB010000076.1:0-13152 GCA_041591915.1 Nitriliruptorales bacterium | reverse complement strand
GTCGGTTGCACGAGAACGTGGCCTACCTGGTGGCGGGGCTACGGGGGCAGGGCTTGGCGGTGTCCTCGTCGTCGGCGATCGTGGCGGTGGGGGTTCCGGCGGGGATGGATCTGCGCCGGGCGTCGTTGTCGTTTCACGAGCGGGGTATCTTTCTCAACGCGGTGGAGTACCCGGCGGTGCCGGTAGCGGGGGCTCCACCGGTGGTGCGGGGGGCGCGAGGTCCACGGGTGGCGCCGGTGGCGTGGCGAGCTCGGGCCCCGAGGGCTCGGGCGCGAGCACGTCCGGCACGGCCGGCGGTGCGGCAGCCTCGTCGGCCTGCGCCTGGGCGTACGCCGTCAGCTCCTCGGTCAGGGCCCGGAGCTCGGCGCGCGCGGCGTCATCGCGTGCGACCTCCGTGGCCTCGGTGGCCTCCTCGGGCCGGTCCGGGACGACGAAGAGGTCATCCGTGGCGGCCTGCACGGTCGTGGTCTCGGCGTCGGGCGGTGTACCGGGGAGTGGCGGTGGGGTGACGGCCTCGTGCTCGGGTTCGTCGCCGCGCTCCCGCTGGGCACGGACCGGGCGGGGCTGCAGGAACACGTCGGGGATCGGCGCCGGTGGCGCGCCGTCGGGCGCCGCCGCCGCGTGACCCTCGTCGATCCCGGCCAGCGGATCGTCATCCAGGCGGGGGATCGGGGGCGGTGGCGGCTGTGCGTCCTGCGGGGGCTCAGCGCGTTCAGCGCGCGGCGGGGCGGCGGTGTCGGGGGCCGGGTTCGCCAGCGTGTCGACGGGGACCGGGGGTGGTGCCGGCGTGGGCGGAGCCGGTGGCGCCTGTGGTGCAGAGTCCCCTCTTGTGGCGGGTGTGGCTGGAGTTGTCTCAGGTGGAGAAGGTGCAGATTCTGCCTGCTGGGGGGGCTGAGGCGGAAACAGCCGTTCCTCGGTCGGCGGTGCTGCCGGCGCGTCCTCGAGCGATTCGGCCGTGAAGAGCGTCCGCGGCTTGGGGGCGTCGCCGTCCTTGCCGCGCAGCCGTGAGAAGATGCCCTTCTTGCCGCCGGACGCAGCCACGGGATCTCCTCGGGGTGCCGGGCAGGCGGTTGAGTGGCATAGTGGCCCGCCGACGAACATCGTAGCTACGGCACCCGAGCGGACATACGAGCCATGGACGTCGCACACGCAGAGGTCGAGGCCGCGATCGCCGGTGTCCCGGGGGTCGCGCAGGCGCTCGTGCGCCCCGATCCCGAGACCGGTCGCACGCGACTGCGCATCGCACTCGCCCCCGATGGCGACGCGGATGACGTCGCGCATGCCGTCGCCGGGGTGCTGCGCGAGCAGTTCCGCATCGAGGTCGACCCGTCCGCGATCCGCCCCCGCCCGATCATCACGACGCCCACGATGCTCGGCGACGGCGAGGGGGGACCTGACGTCTGGCGGTCATCGCTCGACGATGCCCTCGACGACGCGGGGCCCGCGACGCCAGGGCCGGTGGCGTTCTCGCCGGCGCCCGAAGCCGCGCCCCGGCGGGCAGACGCCGGCGACGAGGCCGACCGCTCCTCCGACGAGGTGGCCACCGACCATGCGCCGCGGCCTGCGGTGCCCCTGGACATGGCCCGCCCGCGCATCCGCGACCTGCGAGTCGACGAGGAGGGGCTGAAGCTCGACGTGGAGGTCGCCCTCGAGGTCGAGGGACGCGAGTACCGGGGGCGAGCCTCGGGTGCGAGCGTCGACCCCTACCGGCTCATGACCGTGGCGCGCGCCACGGTGGACGCGATCCAGCAACTCTTCCCGACGCGAGCGCGGCTCGAGGTCGACACCGTCGCCGAGGACACCGACCGCCCCGCGCCCGTGATCCTCTCCACCGTGACCCTCATCACCGAGGAGGGGCCGCTGCAGCTCGTCGGGGTGGCGTTCCTGCGCAAGGACCGCAACATGTCGACCCTCAAGGCGACGCTGGACGCGATCAACCGCCCGGTCGGCATGCTGGTCGCCGACCTCGGCTGAGGCCCACCGCGCCGAGGCGTCAGCCGATGTCGATCGCCTCGTCACGCGCGAGTGCGTCGCTCTCGGCGGTGACGGAACGGTCCAGGTGGTCGATCCCGTCGGCCGCGAACCGCTCAGCGACCACGACACCGCGGCCGTCACGGTGCGTGTCGAGGTCGTGCTGGGCCTGCTGGACGAGGAGCGCCGCTGCGTGGGCGCGTCCGAGCGTGAGCGCGAATCCGCGGGCGCCGTGCTCCACGTCCGCCATGCCCTGCGCCATCGTGTCGCCGAGCCACGCCACGGCGTGGTCCGCGGCGTCGACGGCACGCCGTGCGATCGGCGCGAGCCGGGGGTGCGTGGCCGAGGCCGACAGCCGGTGGATCTCCTCGACGTAGGGCCGTAGCGCGTCCTCGCGCTGGATCGCGCGCAGCGAGTCCAGCGAGAGCACGTTGGTCGTGCCCTCCCAGATGGGCAGGACCTGTGCATCGCGGAGCAGCACGGGGAGGTTGGTGTCCTCCACGTAGCCCGCGCCGCCGAAGGCCTCGAGCGTCTCCGACGCGGCGGCGACGGCCTGCTTGCCCGTCACGAGCTTGGCCAGGGGCAGCAGGAGCCGGAGCACGGCCTGCTCCGCAGCGGTGGCGACGCCGGCTTCCTCGCGACCCAGCAGTTCGACGGCGCGGAACGTGAGCTGGAGGGCCGCCTCGTGCTGGACCCGCAGCCACGCGAGGGTCGTCTGGTGCAGGGGCTTGTCGATGAGCCGTGCCCCGAACGCCTCGCGCCGACGGGCGTAGTCGCGTGCGAGCGCGAGCCCTCGCCTCATGCCGGACGCCGCGGCGATGGCGTTGTGCAGGCGGGTGACGTGCAGCATCGGCGCGATGTTGCGCGTGCCGTTCGCGGGTTCGCCCACGAGGTGGGCGACCGTGCCGTCGAGCGCGAGCTCCGCGGTCGGCATCTGGCGGGTCCCGAGCTTGTCCTTGAGCCGGAGCACCCGGATGTTGTTGAGCGCCCCACGGTCGTCGCGGACCTCGACGTAGAACATCGCGAGGCCGCTGCCGCCCCGCCCGCCGCCCTCTGGGCGTCCGAGCGTCAGGGCCATGTCGGCGGTGATCGCGGACGTGAACCACTTCGTCCCGGTCAGCCGCCAGACCGGTCCATCCTTGACCGCGGCGGTCTCCGACAGGCCGACGTCCGAGCCCCCTGCGCGCTCGGTCATCCACTGCCCCGACGTCCAGGCGGTCTGCGGGTCGCGGCTGGTGAGTCGCGGCAGCGCCCGGTCGATCAGCGCCTGGTCGCCGACGTGGAGCAGCGTGCGGGCGGCGCCGTCGGTCATCGCGAGCGGGCAGGAGTACAGGCCGCTCGAGGGAGCGAACAGGTACAGCAGCGCCGCCTGGTGGAGCCGGCTGTACTCGGCGTGGCGCCGCTCGTACGCCGTGGCGATCAGGCCGTGCTCCACCGCGGCCCGGGCCATCGTCGTCCATGCGGGCGCGGTCTCGACGCGGTCGACGCGGTTGCCCCACGCATCGAAGTGCACGAGCCGGGGCTCGTGCTCGCGCTGGTTGAGCTCGTACGCCGCCTCGAGGAGGTCGGTCGCGGCGCGCTCTCCGAGGTGTGCGAGCTCCGGCTCGATCTCCTGTCGGACCTCGGCCGGGACCGTTCGCTCGACCAGCCGCTGCAGCGCGGTGTCGGCCACGTACTCGTTGGTCAGCCGCGGCGGGTCCTGGAAGAACCCGGTCTGGTCGGTGGTGGTGGTCACCCGCTGCCCTCCGGTGCCGGTCCGGCAAGCGTAGGGCGCGGCGGGTCGTCCAACGCCCCGGGCAGCGTGTACAGGGCGATGGCGGCCGCCGCGGCGATGTTGAGGCTCGAGACCTGCGGGTGCATCGGGATCCGCAGGACGAGGTCGGCGCGCTCACGCAGCTCGGCGGAGATGCCGTGCCGCTCCGTGCCGAACGCGAGGATCGGGCGGTCCGGGAGCTCCACCGAGCCCAGCGGCACGCCACCGTCGTCGTAGGCCAGGACCGGGCGGTCGGTCCGGGGCAGGCCGTCGAGGCGGTGGACGGGCAGCGCGAACTGCAGGCCCGCGGCGGCGCGGATCGCGACCGGGTGCCACGGGTCGGCGCGGCCGGTCGTGATGACGCCGCCGGCACGGGCGGCCGCCGCGGTTCGCACGATCGTCCCGACGTTGCCCAGGTGGCGTGGTCGCTCGAGGAGCACGAGGGGGCCAGGATCGCGCAGGGTGTCCTCGACCGCCCACCTCTCACGTTGCACGACCGACAGGATCGGTACGGGCGGGCGGGGCTCGATCAGCCGCCCGAAGACCGAGGAGGGCAGGACCTCGACGTCGACCTGGAGGAGCTCCAGCACGCCCGGCGCGAGGCCGGCCTCGAGTCCGCGCAGGTCCGCGGCGGCGTCGGCGTAGACCGCCTCGACGTGCGCCCCGAAGCGCAGGGCGTGCTTCAGCGCGTGGAATCCCTCGACGGCGACCCGCTCAGGATCGTCGCGTAGTGCCTGGATGCGCTGTACGAGGTGGTGGTGGGGCGTCGCCATGGGGCCGGGAACCTACTGGCTGTCCGTCGCGCCAACCCCAGCGACCCGGGTGGGCAGGTCCTACGATGGGCAGACGTGCGACTCCTGCTGCTGTTCATCGTCGTCCCGATCGTCGAGCTGGCCGTGATCGGGCGGGTGAGCGATGCCATCGGCTTCCCGTGGACGGTCGCGATCCTGTTCATCGACAGCCTGATCGGCGCCGTGCTGGTCAAGCGTGAGGGTCGCCGCGCCTGGGACGCCTTCCGGACGGCGCTGGCCAAGGGCCGCTGGCCGGGCGACGAGGTCGCCCAGGGTGCGCTGGTCCTGGTCGGCGGCGCGCTGCTGGTCACCCCCGGCTTCGTCACGGACCTCGCGGGGCTCGCGGCGGTGCTCCCGCCGACGCGCAGGCTCCTGGCCGGCCAGGTGCGACGGCGGATGAGGTCGGGTCCCGTGTCCGTGCTCGCCGGTGCGGCCGACCCGAGGGGCCCCGTGCCCGAGGAGGGGTCCGTCTACGACGTCGAGGTGGTCTCCGTCGAGCCCGACGATCATCCGCCGCCGGGCACGGCGGGCGAGCTCGGTCCGCCCGAGTGAGGCGCACGGGGGGGACAGCCAAGGGGGGCCGGATGCTCCGGCTCGTCGCTGCCGCGCTCCTCGTCGTCGCGCTCCCGCCGATGGCCGCCAGTGCGGCCCCGACCACGTGGTACCGGACCGGTGCAGCCTCGGGTTCGGGTGCCTACCGCACCCTGGCGGGCGCACCCACCTCGCCAGCCGCCGACACGGTGATCAGCCACGGCGCCTCGACCGGGACGTTCGTCTTCAGCCCGGGCGCGTCCACCGCGACGACCGGGGTTCCGAGTGGGACCGGGACGGGCCTGGGTTGGGCCACCCCGACGCCGAACGACGGCACGATCCCCGCCGGGACGTGGCGCTTCGACGCCCAGGTCGCGACGACGGCCGCCGCCGGGACGGCGAGCGGCCGCGTCCTCGTCGCGCTGTACGCGGTCGGGCCGTCCGGCAGCCGTCGCCTCCACGTCGCGCAGAGCTCGACGGACGTCCTCTCGGCGGGTGGGGCGACCAGCGTGTCGATCGCGGCGTCGCTGGGAGCGATCTCCCTGCAGGGCGAGCGCCTCGCCGTCGAGTGGTTCCTGAACATCACGTCCAACAGCAGCGACCCGAGCGCGTCGACCTCGCTCCAGCAGGGTGGCGCCGGTGACGTCGTCGTCGCGCCGGGGGGCGTCACGTCCGGCCCGCTCCAGGCACCGCTCGACGTCCGCGTCACGAGCTCGGGCGACACCCGGATCGACGTCGCGTGGACGGCGCCGGGTGACCCGCGTGTGACGGGCTACGTCGTCCGGTGGGCCCTCGACCCGGCAGGGCCGTGGTCCGACGCCTCGGGCATCCTCGGGGGTACGAGCTTCGCCCACACCGGGCTGACCAACGGGACGCGCTACTTCCACACGGTCGTCTCGGTCGATGCCGGCGGGGGCCGCTCCGGCAACGGCAACGTGACGAGCTCCGTACCGATCGACGACGTGGCCCCGGCAACGCCCACGGGCCTGGCCGTCGCGTCCGACGGCTCCGGCCGGCTCCGCGTGACGTGGAACGCGTCGACCTCCACCGACGTCACCGCCTACGAGGTCCAGCGCAGCGGCAGCGCCGCGGGCCAGTTCACGAGCGTCGGGCAGGTGGCGGCCACCACGTTCACGCAGACCGGCCTGCCCGCCGGCTCGACCTGGTGGTACCGCCTCGTCGCCATCGACGACGACGGCCTGCGTTCTCCCCCCACCGGCCCGGCCTCCGGGAAGGTCGCCCCCGCCGCGCCCACCGGCCTGCGCGTGACGGCCGTCGCCGACGGCGCGGTCGCCCTGGCGTGGAACAGCGGCTCGGGCTCCGTCGCGGCGTACACGATCGAACGCGCCACCGGCTCGGGACCGTTCGCCGGCGTGGGGTCGGTGACCGGGACCGAGTTCACCGACGGTGGCCTGGCCAACGGGACGTCGTACCGCTACCGGGTGCGGGCGGTCGACCCTGATGGGAACGCGTCCTCTCCCTCCGCGACGGTCACGGGCACCCCGACGGACACCGGGCGGCCCCCCACCCCGGTCAGCGTCTCGGCGACGCCACTGGGCGGGGACCGGGTCCGGCTCGGCTGGTCGCCCGGTCCCGGGGACAGCAGCGGTGTCGTCGGCTACCGCGTGCTGCGCAGCGTCGACGGTGGGCCCTACTCGGACGTGTCGGGCCTCGTCGCCGGGACGCGCTACACCGACGGGCCGAGGCCGGTGGGTGTCGTGTCCATCTACACCATCGTGTCGGAGGACGCCGCGGGGCGCCGGTCGCTGCCGTCCAACGGCGTCGACTTCATCGTCCCGCCCGAGGCGCCGACGGGGCTGCGGCTGCAGGCGGTCAGCGAGTCGAGCGCCACGCTCGTGTGGGACCCGCTGCCGTACACCGGGGTCGTGTATCGCGTGCTCCGCTTCGACCCGATCGCCGGCACGTTCGTCCAGCAGGGCGGGTTCGTGACGACCCCGTCGTTCACCCAGAGCGACCTCGTCGTCAACACCACGTACCGCTATGCCGTCCAGGCCGAGGTCGGGGGCGTGGTGTCGCCGCTGTCGCCGGAGCTGTCCGTGGTGACGCGCGACGGTCCGCCCGTCCCGCCCATCGGCGTGCTGGCCGAGGACCGCGGCGTGGGTGGCAGCATCCAGGTCTCCTGGACGCCGAACGAGGAGACGGACCTCGCGGGCTACGAGGTCGAGCGCCAGGTCGTCGGTGCAACGGGGTGGGAGAGCCTCGCAACGGTCGAGACGTCCATCCTCATCGACGACACGACCACCGACGGGACCGAGTACGTCTACCGCGTCCGAGCCGTGGACCAGGCCGGGTTCCGGTCGGACCCGTCGTTGCCGAGCGCCCCGGTGACGTCGACCGACGTCACGCCGCCTCCCGCCCCGGGTGCGCCGGTCGTCACGAGCGTGGGGGGCCTCATCCGCGTCGTGTGGGGACCCACGCCGGGCGCGACGCGCTACCGCGTGCAACGGTCGGCGGCCTCCGGCGGCCCCTACACGACCGTCGGGACGACGCCCGGGACGAGGACCTTCACGGACACGGACGTGCTCCGTGGTCAGACCTACTACTACGTGGTCATCGCCGAGGACGGAGCCGGCAACGTGTCTCCGGCGTCGCCGGAGCGCGCCGGTCGTGTCACCTCCGCGGCCACGGGCCTCGATCCCGGTGCTCCGGGCCCCACGACGCCGCCGGCAGGCGATCTCCCGTCGGCGCCCGGGGCGTCGGGGCCGGGTGGCCAACTGGCCGGTGACCCCGGCGTGCCCGCAACCGGCGACATCACCGTGGGAGCGCCAGCCAGTCCCGTGCCCGACCCGACCGCCGCGCCGCCCGGCCCGACCGGGGCAACAGGTGCGGGCAACGGCGGGGCAGGGCCGGCTTCGGACGCCGTCGAGTTCCCGGCCATCGCCGGCCCGATCAGCATCCCCGGCCTCGGCGACTCGGACGCGACGGCCGCAGCCGACGACGCCTTCGCCGAGGGGCGCATCGGCGAGACCCTGACCGAGAGCGCGCGCGAGGTCGTCGAGAACGTCGGCGAGGCCGCGCGTGTGCTGTCGGTCCCGCTCTTCCTGCTGTTGCTGCTGGCCCTGTACCTCGTCGTGCAGGGTCGCGTGGACCGAGCCGCCCTCGTCAGTACCGTTGAGACCGCAACCGGGGCCGTTGATGACGACCGTCGTTACTACCTCTAGCGACCTGAGCCCTGTCTCGGGTCGTCTCTGGGCGTTCACGATCGCCCGGCTGGTACTCGTGGTCGCTGCGGTCCTTGGCCTCGCGACCCTTCCGGGGAGTCTCACGAGCGGCGCGGGCCGCCAGATCGCGATCGCCTCGGCGCTCTACGTCGTGTTCAACGGACTCGTGCTCATCGCGCTGCGCCTCCGCGTCGGCCTCGCGCGATCCCTCCTCAACCTCTCGCTCGTCATCGACACGGTCTGGGCGGCGCTGATCGTCCTGAACACGGGCGGGCCCGGCTCACCGATGATCCTGCTCTTCTACCTGCAGTCGGTCGGTGCGGCCGTGCTGTTCGGGTGGCGGACCGGGCTCAAGATGGCCCTCGTGCAGACGATCGGGTTCCTGAGCGTCGTGTTCGTCCAGCAGCGCGAGGTCGTCGACGACCGGCTGGTCCAGATCGGCATCTTCGAGGTCACGCTCGACCCGGAGGCCGAGGGGCTCGGTGGCTCGGCTGCTCGGCGCATCCTGATGATCTTCGGCGTGGTCTCGATCTGGCTCGTGGCCGGACTGGCCGGGGTCCTGGCGCGCGTCCGCGAGCGCGAGCTGCGGCGGTCCAATCAGGAGCTCGCCGTGCTGCGGGAGCTCAACAGCCACTTCGAGCACAGCCTCGAGCTCGCGGACGTCTGCGATGCGATCGCTCGCGGCGTCGTCGAGGAGCTGGGGTACGAGCGTGCCGTCGTCTGGATGGCCGGCGACGGGGGCGTCCTGGCGCCCGCAGGCGCAGCCGGGTTCGGCCCCGAGCGAGTGGAACTGCTGAGCAACCTGCGGATCAAGCCCACCTCGGGTCCCGTCGGCGAGGCGATCGACGACCGGCATCCGGTCCTCGTCCCGCGCGACGGTGCCCGTCCGCAGGCACTCGCCGACGCCTTCTCCATCGACAGCCCGTTGGTGGTCGTGCCGCTGCGTTCCGAGGGCCGACCGGTCGGGGTCCTCAGCGTCGAGGTCGCTGCGCCGGTCGGTCGACAGCCGACCGTGCGTGGGCGGGACCTGCGCATCCTGAACACGTTGGCCACCGAGGCCGCGCTCGCGCTCGACAACGCACGCCTGCACCAGGAACTGCGCGACCTGTCGGTGACCGATGCGTTGACCGGTGTCTACAACCACCGGTACTTCCAGCAGCGCCTGCAGGAGGAGCTCGACCGCGCCCTGCGCCAGGCGGGCAAGGAGGAGCCTCCGCCGGTGAGCCTCATCCTCGCGGACATCGACCTCTTCAAGCAGGTCAACGACCGGTTCGGGCACCCGTCAGGTGACGAGCTGCTCAAGTCGCTCGCGCGACTGATGAAGCGCGTGCTGCGGTCGAGCGACGTCGTCTGCCGCTACGGCGGCGAGGAGTTCGGCGTCATCCTGCCGAACACGGACGAACGAGCTGCGCTGGCCGTCGCGGATCGACTCCGCGAGGCGGTCGAGCGGTCCAACTTCATCGGAGCGGACGGCCGCCACCTCGGCCAGATCACCGGCAGCTTCGGCGTTTCGACGTACGCGTCCCGCTCGACGGGCAGGGCCGACCTCGTCGGACAGGCCGACACCGCGCTCTACGTGGCGAAGGACGCCGGCCGCAACGCCGTGGCGATCGGCGACCGGGTCCTGCCCGTCCGCTTCGGGCTCGGCCGTCGCCTGGCAGCCGGCACAGCCGACGTGCGGACCGAGGGCGAGCCGGACGAGCCCGTCCCCGAGGACGTCGCCGCGGCCTCCGGCGCGGACGGCTGACGTCAGGCCGGGCGCTCGCCGATCCGGTTGCGGAGTACGCCGATGCCCTCGGCCTCCAGCTCGATCGTCTCGCCCGGTTGCAGCATCCGGCCGTGCTCCAGCCCGCAGCCGTTGCTGACCGTGCCCGAGCCGTAGACGTCCCCGGGGAAGACGTCCTCGCCCTGGCTGACGTACGCGAGCATCTGGGCGAACGACCAGCGCATGTCATCCGTGCGTGAATCCGTCACCACCTCGCCGTCGATGCGGGCGACGACCCGGATGTCGCTCACGTCCAGCTCGTCCGCGCTGACGATCACGGGTCCGAGCACGGTCGCGAAGTCCTTGGACTTCGACGGGCCGAGCCGGACCTGCATCTCCTTGCGCTGCAGGTCGCGGGCCGACATGTCGTTCATGAGCGTGTAGCCGAAGATGTGGTCCGCGGCCTCGTCGGCGGTGAGGTCGCGTCCGCGCCTGCCGACGATCATGGCGAGCTCGAGCTCGTAGTCGAGCTCCTCGGTGAAGCGCGGCCACGGGATGGTCGTCTCGGGGCCGAGGATCGAGCGGTGGTTGCCCTTGTAGTAGGCGGGCAGCTCGAACCACGGCTGCGGGATGTCCTCGCCACGCTTCGCGAAGCCGCGTCGCACGTGTTTCTCGTAGGCGTAGAAGTCCCGGAGGCTGGCAGGCCGGGGGAGGGGGGCCAGGAGCTCGACGAGGTCGAACGCGACCGACACCTCGCCGTCGCCCACCGGCTGGTCGCCGAGCCGTCCCGTCGGTGCCCGCCGGACGAGTTCTCGCGCGATGTCGAGCACCTCGTCCCCACCCTCGATGATGCCCAGCATGTCGCTCGGCGCGCTGCGCCCGATGGCTCGTGCGCCGAGCTCGAGGTCGATCAGCAGATCGTCGCCGAACGCCTCCGCGACGACCGCAGCCCGCCCGTGCGGAGCGAGGTCGTAGCTCGACGCGCGGTCGACGTCGACGTCGATGGTCGGTGGAAGGAAGGTCGCGAACCGCACGGATGAGGGCTCCTGGGTGGCGGATGCACCCTACTCCGCGGCCCCCGCCCGTCGTTCAGTCGCGATTGCGGGCGCTCATCGCACCCCCGGTAGCCTCCGACGCGGGCCGGGCCACCCGTCCATTGAGGGGATCCAGGAGCACCACCGTGACCATGGAGCACATCCACAAGCTCATCCTCGAGGGAGCACCGGGCGAGGAGATCGCCGCCGCTGGGCTCCCGGAGACCATGCGTGCCGCGTTCGTCCACAGGGACGACGTCGACATGTTCGAGGGGCTCGACAGCAAGGAGAAGGACCCGCGCAAGTCGCTGAGGATCGGCGAGGTACCCATCCCGCCCCTCGGCCCCAACGAGGTGCTCATCGCGCCGATGGCCTCGGCGATCAACTACAACACCGTGTGGACGTCGATCTTCGAGCCGCTCTCGACGTTCGCCTTCCTCGAGCGCTTCGGCCGTGAGTCGGACCTCGGCGCGCGCCACAACCTCGATTACCACATCGTCGGGTCGGACGCGGCCGCGGTCGTCCTGAGGACGGGCCCGGGCGTCACGCGCTGGAAGCCCGGTGACCGCGTCACCGTCCACTGCAACTACGTCGACATGGAGGGCCCCGAGGGCCACGACGACTCCATGCTCGACACGTCGCAGCGCATCTGGGGCTTCGAGACCAACTTCGGCTCGCTGGCCGAGGTCTCGATGGTCAAGGCCAACCAGCTGATGCCCATGCCGACCCACCTCACGTGGGAGGAGGCGGCCTCGCTCGGGCTCGTCCTCGCGACGAGCTACCGCATGATCATCGGCGCCAACGAGGCCCGCATGAAGCAGGGCGACGTCGTCCTGATCTGGGGTGCGACCGGCGGACTCGGGGGCTTCGCCACCCAGCTCGTCCTCAACGGTGGCGGCATCCCGGTCTGCGTCGTGTCCAGCGAGGAGAAGGTCCAGCTCCTCAGGGACGTCGGCGTCGAGGCCATCATCGACCGCAAGGCCGAGGGCTACCGCTTCTTCACCGAGGACGGCCAGCCCAACTACGCCGAGTACAAGCGCTTCGGCAAGAAGATCCGCGAGCTGGTCGGCGAGGACCCGGACATCGTCTTCGAGCACCCGGGTCGTGCCACGTTCGGCGCCTCGGTGTTCGTCGTGAAGAAGGGCGGCACGGTCGTCACCTGCGCGTCGACCTCGGGCTACATGCACGAGTACGACAACCGCTACCTCTGGATGAACCTGAAGGACATCCTCGGTTCGCACTTCGCGAACTACAAGGAGGCGTGGGAGGCCAACCGCCTCGTGGACCTCGGCATGATCCACCCGATCCTGTCGAAGACCTACTCCCTCGAGGAGACCGGCGAGGCGGCGTACCAGGTCCACCACAACCTGCACACCGGCAAGATCGGCATCCTCGTCGGAGCCCCCGACGAAGGGCTCGGCGTCCGCGACGAGGAGAAGCGCGCCAAGCACCTCGAGGAGATCGAGAAGTACAAGCGCTTCAGCTGAACCTCTCGCACCCCAGCATGGCTACGGTCCCGGTCGACTCGACCGGGACCGTCGCCTTGGACCTCCACGACGCCGCCATCGAAATGCTCGATTCCGATGCCCTCGCCCACGTGGTCACGCTCGCGAGCGACGGGTCGCCCCAGGTCTCGTGCGTGTGGGTGGGAGTGCGTGCCGACGCGATCGTCTTCGCGTCGATGTTCGAGAACGCGAAGATCCGCAACCTGCGTCGCGACCCGCGGATCTCGCTCTCGCTTGCGACGGGCGACGTCGACGAGCGCGGTCTCGAGCACTACCTCGTCGTGCACGGACGCGCCGAGCTCGTCGAGGGCGGGGCGCCGGCCCTCCTGCAGGACCTCGCCCACACCTACCTCGGACCCGACGTCGTCTTCCCCGCGATGCCGGACCCTCCGGAGGGAACCATCGTGCGCATCACGCCCGACCGGGTCACCGGCGTCGGGCCATGGGCCTGATGGCGACGGCGCGCCGACCTCGCAACGACGACGCCGCGGCGCAGGGCCGCGGCGTCGTGCTCGGCGTCGGGTCGCTCAGCCGCGGAACTCCGCGAGGCGCTCGGCGACCTCGGCGTGGACCTCGGGGCGGAGCTTCACCAGGAAGAGTCCGTCGTAGCTCGTGACCGCGATCGTGCCGGACTCGAAGTACGGGTAGTTGCTCCACGTCCCGCTGAACGACGCGCCGTC